>CAZFHG010000008.1:17410-34366 GCA_964518665.1 uncultured Opitutaceae bacterium
GGTGAAGGCGCGGCCGGGGCCGGGGAGGAAGAGACTGGTGGCGGACGGATTGCGCGCAAGGTCGAGCACGCCGGCGGTGCTCGCAATGTGGCGGCGGTCGAAAACGTTGCGCACGGCGGCAAAGACAAGGAGACGCGCCTGGGGTCGCCAGCCGATGCGGATGTGGCCGAGAGTGTGGCCGTCGTAGAACATCCGGTTGGCGTGATCCACCGGGATGCGCCCCGCCGCCCAAGAGGATTCAATTGCGGCAAACCAGCCGAGCGGATTTTCGTAGAACAGTTCCGCGGCCCCGGTGTGGGGCGGCGCCCCGGCGAGGCGATTGCGGCCATAGACCGGGTCGTCATCAAAATGGAAACGGCCTAGGGTCGAAGTAATCGTTAAGGTGAGCTTTCGGTCGCCTTCCAGCAGGTGCCAGCGGAGGGAGGATTCGAACCCGGCGTGAATGGTGCGGCCGGCGTTGACCGCGCCGCGGGGCTGACCGGCGGCGTCAGCGAGGCGGAGGATCTCGTTGCGCCACGTCGCGTGGTAGACGGTGAGGCTCCAGTCAATCGGACCAAAGGAGCCGCGGCCGCCAAGTTCTGAGGTCACGGCGGATTGGGGAGTCAGCACCCGGGTAGCGAGGCTGAGGTTTGGATACGTACCTTGGACAGCGACCAGATCATCGAATACGGGCGGCTCGACGCCGCGCGAGATGGCGGCATGCAAGGAGACTTGACCATCGGGTGACCAGAGCAGGGCACCGCGGGGAGAGAGGTCGTCGAAGTCGAGCGAGGCGCGCAAATCAGGACTGGGAATGCGGCCTGTGAGCCGGCGTTTGCCATGGAGCGCGGTGAAACCGGCGCCGACGGCGAGGGTGGGACGCAACCATACTACGTCCTCAGCGTTTAGGGCAAAGGTGTCGGCTTGGGCGATGTAGGCCGCGAAGGCCGGACCCCGCTGCGAGAGGACGTTGCGGTAGCGGTCCACTGCATCGGAGCCGGTGGTGAAGGTGGCACGGGCGAGGAATTGGTGTTCGATGCCGCCGAAGCTCACGCGCCGGGCGAGGGTGGCGTGGCCGGTGAGCGCGCGGGCGTCCAGATCGGATTCGCCGTTGGCCTGGAGCTGGTAGAAGTCATCGCGCAATTGCTGCCAGGCCAGGCCGACCGCGGCATCACCGGCGGCGGTGGCGGATTTGAGCTGGGCGGCGGCGCGCAGAATGGTGGAGGTACGGCGGGGCAGGTCGCGCAGAACGGCGGCAGAGACGGAGCGCGGCCGTGCCTGGGCCTCGGTGAGGGTCAAGGGTCCGGGCACGTCGTAGTCCAAGGTGGCGGCGTAGGTGGAGACTTCCAGTTGCGTGCCGGCAGTGAAGGCCCGGTGCGCGGCCAACTGGACGGCGGCGCGATCTTGCGTGCTGTGTTCACGCCAGCCCTTGGCGCTTTGGTAGGATGCGGCGGCATGTGTCGAAGCGGTGCCAGAAGTGGTGCCGGTGATCTGGCTGCGGAAGGCGCCGAAGTTTCCGCCTTCGGCCCGGATGGACACAGCCGGAGCGGTGTCGGGTGCAAGGGTGGCGGCGTTGAGCACGCCGCCAAGCACGGCGGGAGTGAGGGCCATGTGCAGGGTGCCACGGTAGATTTCCACGCGGGGAAAAAGCTGCGGATCGAACAGGCCGCTGTGAAAGGAGCCGTCGGCACGGGCGAGGGGCAGGCCGTCGAGCAGCAGGGCAACGCCGCGGCTGGTGGGCGCACTGTCGAGGCCGGAGCCGCGGATGGAGAGGCGCGGCGGCTCGACGCCGCCGAAGCTCTCCTGCAGCATCACGCCGGGGGTGTAGCGCAGGGCCTCGGCGAGGGTCGTGATGCCGCGGCCGGACCAATCAGTGGTGGCGACGACCGACGACGGGCCGAGGGTGGAGGCGAAGTAATCGCCGCGGGCGGTCTGCAGGTGGCGGTTGAGGTTTTCCGCGATGGTCCACGGCGGGAGCGTGTGGAGCTCGGAGTCGGTTTCGACGGCGCGAGTGACCGTGGCGGCGAACGCGAGGGCGGTAATAACAGGACCAAGCAATTTTAACCGCAAAGAACCCAAAGGTCCGGACGCGGATGAGGCCCACGATGCACCTATAGGCGCGCGGGCGGGCAACGGGTTCAAACTGACACCTTTGCGTTCTTTGCGGTTAAATCGGTTTGATCCGGCTGGGCCCGGGAGACTGATCTGGCAGCAGGGCGGGCGCGTGCCATGCGCCCCGCCCGCTTTGGGGGGTGGTTGGATTCCGGACATCGGCGGTGAATCAACTCACCGCTTGTAGAGCGGCCGCGCCGTGTAGCGAGTATGAAGCAGGTCGTGCGCCTTGGGGCCGAGCGGCTTGCCGAGGAATTCCTCGTAGAGCTTGATGACCTCGGGATTCTCGTGCGAGTGGCGGATCGTGCGGTCGCGGTCGTCCTGGTAGATGCCTGCGATGCGCAGCTTGCGCCGCTCGTTGTCCACGCCGTAGGGCTGGCCGCCGCCGCCGATGCAACCGCCGGGGCAGGCCATGACCTCGATGAAGTGGTAGGGCGACTCCTCGCCGCGCTTGCGGGCCTCACGGACGCGGTCGAGGACCTTCTCGACGTTGGCGAGGCCGTGGGCGACGGCGACACGGACCTTGGTGCCGGCGACATTGACGACGCCTTCCTTCACGCCTTCGAGACCGCGGACGGACTCGACCTCGACCTTGTCGAGCTTCTTGCCGGTGGCGTAGAAATAGGCTGTGCGCAGGGCGGCTTCCATCACGCCGCCCGTGGCGCCGAAGATCGTGCCGGCACCGGTGTATTCGCCGAGGATAGAATCGGGCTCGGCGTCGGCGAGGTTGAGGAAGTCGATGCCGGACTGCTTCAGCATGCGGGCGAGCTCGCGGGTGGTGAGGGCGACGTCCACGTCCTTGAAGCCGGAGGCGAACATCTCCTCGGTGCGGGAGAGTTCGTACTTCTTGGCCGTGCAGGGCATGATCGAAACCATGTAGATCTTCGACGGATCGATCTTCAGTTTCTCGGCGTAGTAGGTCTTGGCGAGGACGCCGAGCATCTGCTGCGGGGACTTGGCGGTGGAGAAGTTGTCGATGAAATCGTAGTGGCGCTTCTCCATGAAGTCGGTCCACGACGGGCAGCAGGACGTGATGAGCGGCAGCGGCCCGCGCTTGTGGACGAAGCGTTCGATGAACTCGCTGGCCTCCTCCACGATCGTGACGTCGGCCGAAAAGTTGGTATCGAAGACGGCATGGAAGCCGAGCCGCCGGAGGGCGGCATAGAGCTTCTTGGTGAGGTTGGTGCCGGGAGGCAGGCCGAAAGCCTCGCCGACGGTGACGCGGACGGACGGGGCGATCTGGACGACGCAAACCTTGTCCTTGTCGTGCAGGGCTTCCCAGACGGCTGGGGTCTCGTCGTTCTCGACGATGGCGCCGGTGGGGCAGTGGGCCGAGCACTGGCCGCACTTCACGCAGGGCGACTCGGCGAGGGTGATGTCACCGGCTGGCGCCATGCGGGTGTTGATACCGCGGTCGAGGAAGGAAAGGGCCCAGACGTTCTGCACATCCTGGCAGACCTGGATGCAGCGGCCGCATTTGATGCACTTGGAGAACTCGATGATGATGGAGCCGGTGGAATTGTCGGGCGCGACGTCCTTCACGTACCGCTTGATGGACTCCATCGGGATGTTGAAGTCCGCGGCGAGGGACTGGAGCTCGCATTCGCCGTTGCGGCCGCAGGTTAGGCAGGCCTGCGGGTGGTTGGAGAGGATCAGTTCCAGGGTGGAGCGGCGGACGTCCACGATCTCCCGGTCGTGGGTGGTGATCTCCATGCCGTTTTCCAGGGGCGTGCAGCAGGCGCGGATGAGCTTGTTGCCGCCCTTGTTGCGGACGATGCAGATGCCGCAGGCCGCGGTGGAGAGCAGGTCCTTGTGCTTGCACAGCGTGGGGATCTTCACCTGGACGCGACGGGCGGCGTCGAGGATGGAGGTGCCCTCGGGAACTTGGACTTCGATTTGGTTGATGCACGCGGTGATCATGGGGAGACCTCCTGGGTGGTAGCGGCGGGGGCGGGCGCCTTGGCGGCCTTGGCGGCGCCACTGATCTTGCGGGCGTAGCTGGGCCCGCCCTCGATGAAGGCCTGGTATTCCTCGCCGAAGTAGCGGAGGGTGGACAGGACCGGATTGGGGGCGGTCTGGCCGAGACCGCAGAGCGAGGCTTTCTGCATGGCGTGGCAGACGCGGTGGATGATTGCCAGGTCGCCGGCGTTGCCGCGGCCGCGCGAGATGCGGTCGAGGATCTGGAGGAGCTGGTAGCCGCCAATGCGGCAGGGGGCGCATTTGCCACAGGACTCGTCGACGCAGAAACGGAGGTAGAATTTGGCGACCTCCACCATCGAGTCGCCCTTGTCCATGACGAGCATGCCGCCCGAGCCCATGATGGAGCCGAGCTGCTGGAGCGTTTCGTAACTGACCGGGGTGTCGAGCAGCGAGGCGGGGATCACGCCGCCGGAGGGGCCGCCCGTCTGGACGGCCTTGATCTCCTTGTTGTCGAGGACGCCGCCGCAGACCTCGAAGACGATCTGGCGGAGGGTGGTGCCCATGGGGACCTCGACCAACTGGGCGTTGCGGACCTTGCCGGTGACGGCGAAGACCTTGGTGCCCTTGGAAGTGTCGGTGCCGTGGCCGGCGAACCACGCGCCGCCCTTGAGCAGAATGGCGGGCACGATGGCGAGGGTCTCGACGTTGTTGATCGCGGTGGGCATGCCCCAGAGGCCGCGCACGGAGGGGTAGGGCGGGCGGGGACTCGGGCTGCCGCGCTTGCCCTCGATCGAGGCGATCAGGGCGGTTTCCTCGCCGCAGACGAAGGCGCCGGCGCCGAGCCGGATCTTGGCGTCAAAGCTAAAGGTGCTGCCCAGGATGTTCTTGCCGAGCAGGCCGATCTCGCGGGCCTGGTCGAGGGCGCGTTGCACGCGCTCCACGGCCCGGGGATATTCGGCGCGGATGTAGAAGTAGCCCTGGGAGGATCCCATGGCATAGGCCGCGATCAACATGCCCTCGAGCACCGTGTGCGGATCGCTTTCGAGGACACTGCGATCCATGAAGGCGCCGGGATCACCCTCGTCGCCATTGCAGATCACGTAGCGCTGGGTCGCGGGCTGCGCCCGGGTGAGCTGCCATTTCATCCAGGTGGGGAAGCCGGCGCCGCCGCGGCCGCGGAGGGCGCTCACCTTCATCTCGGCGATCACCTGCTCGGGCGTGAGTTGGAAGAGGGCCTTGGCAAATGCCTGGTAGCCCTCGGCCCGGCGCAGGTAGTCGTCCACGCTGTCGGGATCAACCTCGCCGCAATGCCGCAGGACGATGCGCACCTGCTTGTCAGGGGTTTTCCAGAGCAGATCGTCGAGGACCTTTCCGGCCTCGATGGATTCCGTGATGATGCGGGCGACATCGGGGGCCAGCACGTTCGAGTACGTGACGCCGGACGGCAGGAGCTGGACGACCGCGCCCTCGTCATAGACTCCCATGTCGAAGGCCCGGACCACCTGCACGCGATCGGCGAGCCCGCGGCGCTTGAGTTCTTCCTGGAAGGAGAACTGGAAGAATTCGGTTTTGCTGCCCGGTCCGTTGCCCGTGTCGCGCACCAGAATGTGGGTGACCGGCGCATCCAGCACGAGGCCACGCCGGCGCGTGGCAATGATATGGTCGTCCAGCAGCCGGCGATGGGTGAAGTGGGATTCGAGCAACTGCGCCGCGAGTTCGGGCGCCATGTGCCCGTAATGCACGCGGGGCAGGCCGACGGTCTGCACCTCGACCACCGGGTCGGCAAAGGCGTAGCCGGTCGAGCCCGTGCGCTGGAGCGCGAAGGGCAGGCGGTGCTCCAGCCGCGCATGGTCGAGCGCGGTGAAGAGCGTCTCGGCCCCGGCGGCGATGCCTCCGGTGTCGAGTTGCACGCGGATCCACTCGGCCGGATCGGTGGCAGGCTGGGCGGCGAGGGCGGCGAGGTCCTGGCGGGTGAGCGTTTTCATGCGGCGGTCTCCTTCTTGGCCCGGAGGGTGGCGAGATGGCCGGCGACATCGGAGGTCTTGACGTGGCCGCAGGTCTTGCCGTCCACGACCATGGCCGGGGCCATGCCGCAGCAGCCGATGCAGCGCACGGTTTCAAAGTGAATCTGGCGGTCAGGTGTCGTCTGGCCCTCGGCGATTCCGAGCTGGGTGCGGAGTTCGTTGATCAGGTCGCCGGAGCCCTTGAGGTAGCACGCGGTGCCGTTGCAGACCGTGACGTTGTGGGCACCGGGGGGCTGCAGCTTGAAGTAGTGGTAGAACGTGATGACCTCGTAGATGCGGGCGAGCTTCACGCCGAGTTCGCGGGAGAGTTCCATTGCGACCTCGCGCGGGATGTACCCGTGCTGATTCTGGATGGCGTGGAGGATCATGATCAGGTTGCCCTCCTCGTTGCGCCAGTGGGCGACATGCTGCTGGACGTCGCGTCGGATGGTGGTGTCGAGCTTGCCCTGGATGCGGCGCAGGCGCTCCAGCTTCACTTCCAGAAGGCGGGCGATCTCATCGGAGATTTCACGGGGGATGAAGCCGTGCTTTTGCTCCGCCTTTTCCAGCATATCAATGAGTTCTGCCTCATCGGCATGCCGCAGATCGGCGATTGAGGTCTCGGACCGAGGGGACGGGGTGGTATTCATAGACTGAGCTGGCCAACTGACGATGCGGGTGTTTCCGACCCCGGTCCATTACTAATAAATCTTTGGTGCTGTCTTAAGAACAGATAATCTAATGAATAACGGCACCTGTCTCTTGCCGGATAGAAGGATAAGACAAATGCCCACGCTTACTTGCGTGATTGGCAGGGTGCAGGGGTATCAAACTGTATTCCTGCTAATGGGCGGGGCGACCAGGAGCTTATGGCAGTTGGCTATCAGCGAGGGGGAGCAAAGAAACCCGGCAACAGGTGGAGATAGGAGGCTGGTTTTTAGCCCTCGCAAATGGGTTGGGCGAAAATCTGGGGAGTTGCCCCAAGCTGGGATGGTGACGCGCCGTTGGCGCTCACGGTCTCCGCTACTCAGTCTTGAAATGCCGGGATGCCCGGCTCAAGGCGACCAATCCCACGGCCTGGATCACGTGGTAGAGGTCGTTGTGATTGAAATGCGTCAGGGAGGGCCAGCCGGACTGCTGGACCACGGCGGCGATCGTCGACAATCCAAACCCGGTGAGAATCCACCTGCGCCAGGGCCGGTTCATCAAGACTGCGGCTGCCAGCCAGGCCAGCATGGTCAGGCCATAGTCGATGATCACGACAAGGTAGGCGGGATGCATGATAACCGTGAAAGCGCTGATGATTAATTTGGCGCCGACCAATCCGCGCCACGGTCTTTGCCGGTCGGGAGGCACGAGTTCGTGCAAAAGGCTCATTGCCATGCAGGCGCCCAGTCCGCTGATGATCCCAAGAGCACCGATCCACCAATAGTGCCGGATGGGATCGGAAAAATTGTGGGCAAAGCCGTGATGGCAGCCTGCGACCAGTGCGGAGACGGCGGTGCAGGCGAACATGCCCCGCCACCAGCGGACGGCGGCAGACGTTGCGGGCATGCGCGTGGCCAGTGCAGTGGCGAGCACCGCCAGAAGGCAGTCGGTCAGAAACGTGACGGGTTCGTGCAGGATCACAGCAGACGACAGCATGACGGCGGCGGGCGGGCGGGCAAGGCACTGATGGCGGCGCGAGGGCAAGTGGAGTGGCCCGGATTGTGGCTTGAAGCCGGCGGCGGGATTGCGCGGGATGCAGCGCATGGATTCATACGCGGTCGTATTCACCGGCCCCAACCAGGTGGCGTATCAAAGGATCACCAGCCCCGAGCCCGGACCGGAGGATGTGGTCGTGGAACTGCATCACTCGTGGATCAGCAACGGCACCGAGGGTTCGTTCCTGAGGGGCGAGCGCATCTCCGGCGACGTGGCCTGGCGGCCGGGTGATCCCGCGCCGTTCCCGATGGTCGCGGGTTACCAGAAGGTCGGTCGCGTGTTGCAGGCAGGAACGGCGGTTACGCGATTCAAGCCGGGGGACTGGGTCTTTGCCTCGATGAGCCGGGTGACCGGCATGTTTGACAACCAGTTTGCGGGGCACGTTTCACCCTCCGTGTGCGCGCAGGGAGCCTTGCTGCCGCTCCCGCCGGGATTGAACCCCGCGGCGTATGCGGGGCTCGTGCTCACGCAGGTCGGCTACAACTGCGGTTCGCGTTCAACGGTGACACCGGGTCAGGTGGCGGTGGTGGCGGGCGATGGGCTGGTCGGCCATTGGAGCGGACAGACCCTCGCCCGACGCGGCCTGAAGGTGGTGATGATCGGCCGGCATCCCGACCGGCTGGCAAAGTTCTCCGGCCATGGTGTCACGGTGCTGAGCGGCGCGGACAACGGCGTGGCGGCGGTGCGCGCCCTCGGGCTCGGACCGGTGCAAGTGCTGGTCGAGACGACGGGCAGTTATCGTCTGCTCCAGGATTACCTGCCGCTGATGTCGCGCAACGGTCACATGGTGATCGCGGGCTTTTACCAGCAGGCCGGGGAGGTGAACCTGCAACTCGCGCTGCAGCAGTTCCGTAACTACGAGATTTCCTTTGATCTGGCCTCGGGGGCGACCCAGTCGCGGCTGGAGGAGACCCTGCGCTGGGTGGCCGACGGCAGGCTCGATACGCTGGGCCTCATCACGCACCGCTTCCCGGTGGAACGTGCCGCAGAGGCATGGAGCCTGATCGAATCGAAACGTGAACCCGTGCTCGGAGTCGTGCTCGACTGGCCGGCGTCGCGAGGCGTGTGACATTACAAACCACAGAATTTTAACTCCTCCTTCGCCCGGCCTACGGAGGGCAGGCATGGATTTCACGGATGACACGGATCAGATCATGGCCACATGAGGCTTAAAATTCCCAAGGTAACTTAAAATCCCAAGGCCTGTTTTGTGCCTTATGAGCCTTTTGAGGCCAATGCATCGGGGCCAGGGTTTTAAATCCGTGCCATCCGTGAAATCCGTGGTTAACAAACCTTCCCCGTGACCATCCCCACTCACATGAAGCTCCTGCAAATCGAAGCCCCCGGCCGCGAAGTCTGGAAGGATGCGCCGGTGCCCTCACCCGGGCCGGGCGAAGTGCTGGTGCGCATCCGTGGCATTGCGACGTGCCCCCATTGGGATCTGCACATCCTGGGCGGCCAGCCGATGTTTCCCGGGATGAAGCTGGAATACCCCTACCTGCCGGGTCAGCCGGGGCACGAGGCCGTGGGTGAAGTTGTCGCGTTGGGAGCGGGCGTGACCGCGCTCCGGGTCGGGGCGAGTGTGGCAGTTTGGCGTGACACCGGCGCCCGGCCGCAGGGGTGCTACGCCCAGTTTAACGTTTCGCGGGTGGACGACCTGCTGGAGGTCCCCGCTTCGCTCGGGGCGGCGGACATCGCCTCGCTCGAGCTCGCGATGTGTGTCGAGGTTTCCTTTCAACAGCTCGCGCGCCTGGGTGGCGTGGCCGGACGGAGGGTCGGACTCGCGGGACTGGGGCCGGCCGGACTGGTGGCCGTGCAACTGGCGCGGGCGCATGGGGCCGCGGACATTGTCGGCATTGATCCGGTGGCGGAACGCCGCGAACTCGCGGTAAAACTGGGCGCGCATCGGACGGTGGCTCCCGATGCCATCGCGTGGCCCGCGTCGCGAGCCAACGGAGCCTTGGACGATGCCATTGACCTGACCGGTGTGCCGGCATCCATCGAGTTCCTGATGGACCGCACCCGCCGGTGCGTGACGCTGTTCGGCGTGCTGCGCGAGGAGGTGCGCTTTGGCACCCGTCACCTGTTTGGACCTGGCCTTACCCTGATGGGGTATGGTGATCACAACCGCACGGCGGCCGAGACGGCGCTACGATTCATCACCGAAGGGAAACTCCGCCTCGCGCCGCTCATCACGCATACCCTGCCTTTCACGCGCTACGCCGAGGGCATTGATCTCCTGCGCCGGAAACAGGCCGTCAAGGTGCTGTTCGATCCCTGGGCGGAGTGAGCTGGACTTTTGCCTTACGGGTAAGGCGAGGCGTCTTGCCTTGTGGAGAACTACCCAAGAGGTGACGAACGTGCTCGGGACGTAGCGCAGTGCTTCAGCCTGCGTTACCTGGTGATCCGGCGCGGGCTGAAGCACCGCGCTACGCCATCCATCGTGACTTCACTCTATAATCGCAATAATGGCCGCGTGGGTGAGCTTAATGCTGCAGACTGACCAACGACCTTCCGCCGATGAACTCACCACGGCGCGGCGGGAATACTAAAATGCGTGTCGGCCGGGAATTGCAGGTCGAAGTGTTCAGCGAGCAGTGCGAGCAGTGCCGACGGTGATGTGATCTCGCGGCGATCCGCGCTGCCGTCGGCCCGGCGGAGCGAGAATTCGCGGTTGAAGATGATCAAGCGTTCCGGGCCGCGCACGCGAGTGACGACGAGGTTGTTGGTGAAGTGCGCTCGCGGATGCGTGCAGCTGAACCAGTTGCCCAGTTCGAAATCAATGGGTGCCGGCGGCTCGAGGGAAAAACGATATACATCTCCCCAGGTGTCGCCATGCAGCACCTGATGGGTGAGACCGCCCGGTGACGGGACCAGACGGCGCATTTCGTGGGGCGTGGGCTGCGGTTCGGCGGTTTCGAGGGCCAGTGGCGCAGTGGAGCCCACGGCACCGAAGCCGACGTCGGCGAGCCAGGAGCGACCGTCCGCCTCAACGCGCAGCACGTTGTGGGTGAGCGGAGTCGAGACCTCTGCGGGCACCTGCCAGCGCACGCGGGCGAGCAGCGGGGTGACGGTAAATCCAAGGGCGCGCAGCACTTCGCGGAACAGGGCATTCTGTTCGAAGCAGTACCCGCCCCGGCGCCGGCCGATGATCTTTTCCGCCACGACCGCGGGATCCAGGCTGATGCGCCGCCCGAGCAGCACATCGAGATTTTCGAATGGCACCGCCGCCACGTGATGCAGATGCAGCGCGCGCAGGGTCGCAAGGGAAGCGTCACGCGGGCCGGAGTAGCCGATGCGAGCGCAGTAGGCGTCAAGGTCGGGAACGAAGTCGGGCATGAGATTTGGCGGACGATTCAGTGAAAAACCGCGAAGGACGCGAAGACCCGCGAAGAGATACAGGTGAAACGAAGCGATCCCTGACAAATGACCCGGTCACCGTTTGGCGACTGCTTTCATGGTGAGAGAATCAACAAAATCTCTTCGCGATTTATCGCGGTTCAATTGCATGGTCCCGGTTAAGGGCGTCCGCTCTTCACGCCACTGGCGAGCAGGGTCTCGAAGTGCGGCTCCTGCTCTTCGCGGGAAACGGCGGTGACCTCGACCTTGGTAAAACCAGCTTTCTTCAAGAAGCCGTGGAGGGCGCTCTCCTTGAAACCCAGCCAGACATCGGCGTAGAGCTCCCGCGCCTTTTCGAAGCTGTGTTCGTTGAGGTCGAGGATCAGCACCTGACCGCCGGGCTTGAGAATGCGGTGGGCCTCGTCCACCGCGACCTGCGGATGCTGCGCGTGATGCAGCGCCTGGCTGAGGATGGCGAGGTCCACGGAACGGTCGGGCAGCGGCACCTGCTCGATGTCGCCATGTTTGTAGGCGAGATTGGCGAGACCGTTTTTACGGGCGAGTTCGGTGCCGACCTCGACCATCTTCACGGAATTGTCGATGCACCAAACCTGACGGGCCCGGCGGGCGAGGAGTTGGGACAGGAGGCCTTCGCCTGCGCCGAGGTCCGCGATCGTGATGGCGGGGGTGAGCCGGAGCGCGAGGTGGCCGATCGCCTCCCAGGAGCGGCCGGGGCAGTAGTTTTTTCCCAGCCGGCCGGCGATCAGGTTGAAATACTGTTCCTGGGTGCGGCGGCGCTTCTGGAGGATGCGGTCAAGGTTTGAGCGGTCCTCCGCAAGGGCGGGGAGTTCGGCCACCGCATCGAGGGCGGCGCGCAGGAGCGCGAGGATGGGGGCCGGGAGGTTGGGACGGAGCGAGTAGAAGGCGTTCTTGCCCTCGCGTCGGTCGGAAACCAGGCCGGCCTGGCGCAGTTGCGCCAGTTGCGAAGAGATGCGCGACTGCCCCATGCCGAGGACCTCCTGCAACTCCGCGACGGAGAGTTCCTCGCGCAGCAGCAGAGCCAGCAGCCGGAGGCGGGTGGGATCGGAGAGGATTTTCAGGTTGTCCCAGGAGGCGTTCACGTGGGGACGAAGCTGGGCTGCGAACGTCCAACATTCAACGTTCAACATCCAACATCCAAGTGCAGACCTTGGCCTAGCTACACAGCCTCAACTTCGATGTTGGAAGTTGGGCGTTGGATGTTCCGGGCTACGCCTTGCCCGCTTCCTCGTTGCTGACCGGCTTGAAGGCCGGGCGGCCGTAGCGCTGCGTCGGCGGGGTGCCGTAGGGGTTGTGCTTGAATTCGTCCACGCCGCGGCAGAGGTAGATCTTGAAATTCGGGTTCACCGACATGTCGTTCTTCACGTTCGTGCCGGAGTAGCGGATCGTGAGGCCCGCGCGGCGGCGGTCGGAGGGGTTGGCCTGCGAACCGTGGATGGCGCGGTCGTCGTGGAGCGAGCATTCGCCGGCCTTCAGGCGGAACTGCACGGCGGAGTCGGCGTTGAAGTCCGAGCCGTCCTCGAGCTCAAGGGTGAGCACCGAGCTCGTCTCAGTGGAGCGGCGGTGCTTGATGATGCCGCCGCGGTGCGAGCCGGGGATGAGCTTCATGCCGCCGTTGACCTCGTCGACGTCGTCGAAGGCGAGCCAGACCGTGACAGAGTTGTTGGGCGCCATCGGCCAGTAATAGGAATCCTGGTGCCAGCCGACGGTGGACATGCTGCGCGGGTCCTTGATGAAGAAGTTCGAGGCCCAGCAGTAGAAGTTCGGCCCGAGGATGCCCTCGACGAGGTCGAGGATCTTCGGATTCATGCAGATATCGTAGAGGTAGGTGCTCGCCTCGTGCCATTCACGGATGTCCTTGGTGGTTTCGTCGGGCTTGAGCAGGGCGAGCAGGTTGGGGAGCTCGGCGTTGAGCTGCGCCATCTCCGCCTTGGTGTAGATGGGCGGGAGGCCGAGCAGATAGCCGCTCTCGTGGTAAAAGCGCTGCTGGGCGGCGGTGAGCTTGTAGGGATTGGGTGCGGTGGCAGTGGCCATGGGTGTGTGAGGGTGAGAGGAGAAACGCTGAACTATGAACGCCGGACGCTGAAGGGGTGAACCGATCGGGGCGGATGCGGCAAGGGTCTTACCATAACCCACTGCGCATATTTTGGCGTTCAGCGGATTACGTGACTTTGTACATAAAATTACGCTGGCGTTAAGAAAGCGCACAGGCGAGTTTGTCCCCATCCGATCGTAAACCGCAAAGAACGCAGAGAGCACAAAGGACCAGTTCAACGTAACTGCATCAGTGCCCTGCTCTGAGTTCCTTGCGTTCTTTGCGGTTAAATAATCCTCCGGCATTGGCATGAAAGTCCTGCGCGATCCACAAATCATCAGCGGTTTTGTCTTCGAGAAACCCGTGGACGAGCTGCCGGAAATCTCGCATTGCGGCGAGGCCCTGTGCTGTGCGGGCCATCATCGCGGGCCGCATGCCCATCCGGTGTTCGAGTTTCTCTATCTGTCCCGCGGCCGGGCCACCTGGAAGGCGCAGGGGGAGACCGTCGTGCAGAACATGGGCGATCTATACATCGCCTATCCCGGCGAGAAGCATGGGACCGGGCCGCGGCGCAATCCGGAGAATCATCATCTTTGGGTGGGCCTGGATCTCGACCGGCTCGGCGCCGAGGGCGTGCAGCTGGCGAAGCGGCTGCGGACCGAGCGGCCGCGTTTGGTGACCGGCTGTGATGAGGTCGAACCGGTCCTGCGCAGCCTGGTCCGGCAGGTCGTGGCGCACCGCACGCGACGGACCGAGGCGGTGCTGGCGTGTCTCCGGCTCTTCATCACCTTGCTGGAGCAGCGATTGGATGCCGGGGCGGGGGAAAGGGTGCCGGCGGCGCGCCGGCTGCCGTATTCGCATGCGGTGCAGAAGGCCATGGATTACCTCCAGCAGAACCTCGAACGCCGGCTGCCACTCACCGATCTCGCGGCGGTGGCGACGGCGCGGAGCGTGCCGCATTTCTGCACCCAGTTCCGTCGGGAAGTCGGCCTGTCGCCGGCGGCCTACCACTTGCAGTTGCGGCTCAGCGCGGCGCGGGAGGCGCTGCGGCAACCGGCAATCGACGTGACCACGGCGGCGCAGCAGTACGGTTTCAGCTCCTCGCAGCATTTCAGCACGCAATTCCGCCGGGCCTATGGCGTGACTCCGCGGGCCTGGCAGCGTGGTGCGGGGTGAAATCCAGCTCCACACTCCCGGAAATTTAGGATGGATTTCCCCGCATGCTTGTGGCTTAACCCACCCTCCAAGTCGGACGCTTAGCTCAGTTGGTTAGAGCACGTGCATCACACGCACGGGGTCACAGGTTCGAATCCTGTAGCGTCCACCATCCCTCTGAGAGAGGGGGTTTGAGGCGGTGTTTGGCCCCCAAGTAATCACCAAAGTAATCAATCGTCACCGATATCCACTGATGTCAGGCACGGAGTGGGGGCCAGTGGGGAGGGATGAAATGCACCTACGGTATCCACCCTCCAAAGGTGCATTCCAACCGCTTCGGGGCTGGCTGGTACAGCAGTCCCTGCGCAATCAATGCGGTGAAGGGCTGAAGCGATATATATGGAGGTGGGACACTCTGCTTGCCATGTTGGGTGGACGCACCACCCCGCCCCTACGCTATAAAAAGTCCGTTCTAGCCAGAAGACACGGACTCCGACCTACCTGCGGACCTTGGATGCAAACGCCAAGGCAGCCTTGGTAACGAACTCAGTCGCGGTGAGGTGCATTTTGGTGGAGGCGGAGGTTATGGCCTTCTTGTCGGCTTTGGTCAGCCGAAGCAGGATTGCGTCACTTTTCACGATTGCGGCGACATCGGCATTGCTGACGGCGGGTAGCGCCTTGGTGGTCTTCCTTTGTTTCCTCATTTGATAATGGTGCTATAATGGATGCTAGCAGGGCAAGCCTGCCTTGGCTTGCCTTTGGCCCGTAAAACGCGCAGGAGGGGTGATTGTGGTGCGATAGATTGGCGGACTCCACCCAAGAGGGACGAGGGAGCTACTTGAAGAGGTCGGGCAGCCGAATGCCGCCATACACCACGAGGAATAGGAGCACGCCGATAATCGCCAGACCAACATACTTCACGACCTTTGCCCTTGGGGTAGCATCTGACGCTTCTTGCTCCTCCTCCGGGTGCGATGCTCGCACAATAACGTGTGACCAAGGACTCCTAAGCTCCGTGATGTCCCCTTTGCCTTCCTTGCTCTCAAGAGCCGTCTGGATGGCAGATTGAAGCGCCAACAGGCCTTTTCGGTCGCCAACGAGATAGCCTTCCGTGACCGGTATGTCGTTCCCGTCACTCAACCACTTCTCTTTCGGCGGCCAATTTTTTGCGACGTTGCCCATGTTGCGGTGAGTCTACGTCCACCCGATGCCTAGGCAAGCACCCGCCGACCCCGCCCCACATCGGCCCGTAATACGCGCAGGAGGGGTGGTTGCGGTGCGATAGATTGGAGAACTCGACAGCGACGGACCGAGGGCGCTAGATGGCTTCCGATATGAAACAGGAGCGCGACATCTTGCAGTGCCCAGACTGCAAGCGACCGGATGCCCTGCGGATTCGGTACGAAGCAGATGAAGATACTGCGGTCTGCGGCTACTGCGGCGCAACGGTCAGCCTCATTGACTTTGGAAAGCAACGACGGCGCGCTGCGATAGGAACAATTGTCGTAGGCTTTCTGGTCATCGCCGCAGGCCTCGTCACTTGGTTGTGTACGGATGGATGGCACGGCTTTTTCAACACCGGAACACTTTACCCGGGCGCAGAAATAAGGTTTAGGTTTTTTGTAGAATCCAAGCGATATGATATGATGCCGCTACTTCGTGTTTCAGGCGCATTTTTCTCAATCAGTGGTCTGGTTGTCGTGCTCGTTGGCCTGAGAAAGTTCCTCGGTTGGAGGAGAAGCTGGCGATAGTCTCTCAAGCCGCCAATCGTCTACCGAGCACCACCAACCCCTGCTTGCCCCGCCCACCTCTGCCCGCAAAACGCGCAGGAGGGGCAAGAGACGTGCTCTACGGTGGGTTTAGAATTCTTAAGACGGCTGAAAGAAGCTTGGTCGCTTTCTCAGCAGCGAAGAGAGCAAAAACCAAACCGAAAGCTACCCCTACGGCTGTGCTAACAACCAACCCCTCTCTCCAAGATGCGACCTCGGTAAACTGCCAAATAATCGGGCTGACGAGGACACCCACCAAAAACCCGCCGGGGAACGCCAGTATTCGGTTCTCAAGTGCCGTCCTTTGCTCGATGGACTTTTTAGGCCCGTTGCTCTTCACGCCATATAGTCCAAGTCAGACCACCCCGAAAGTCCACCCCATCCACCCGCAGTCAGATTGGTGCGGTGCCAACCCGACAAGCACGGTTCAGCGTGAGACCAGTCATGCATTGGTCCGCCGTTGGCCCGTGAAACGCGCAGGAGGGGCGCTTTTGAGCCGCTGCGGTTGGGCATCCGAATCAAATCGGACTCTTATTGGACCTTATCAAAAGAATCAGGCCGATAACGATAAAAACCAGTCCTATGAATTGTGCATGAATTCCCGTGGCAGGTGCGCCTTTTATCGAAACCCGTTCGGTTATAAAAATCACTGCACCAATTAAGATACTCAAAACTGAAGTAGCCCATGTTAGCACCTTTATTAGCATATTCGCTTTGGCGGAACGCTACGGGTTGTCACCCCGGCATGGCAAGACACCTCCGTCCGTAAACGCGCAGGAGGGGCGATTGCGGGGCGATAGATTGGCGAACTCGACAGGACCGCAATGAAGGGGCTATGAACCATGGCGATGAAGAAGGGTTTGCTGAACCTCCTCGGCTCATTGGTGGTCATCATCATGGG
>CAZFHG010000009.1:0-33317 GCA_964518665.1 uncultured Opitutaceae bacterium
CACCGCGTCTACCAGCTGTGCAACCAGTTCTGCTCCGTCACCCTTTCGGCCGTCTACCATGACATCCTGAAGGACCGGCTTTACACCCTGGGTGCCGCCCATCCCCTGCGCCGTTCGTCGCAAACCGCCCTGCACCACATCTTCAGCGCCCTGGCTCGCATCCTCGCCCCCGTCATCACCTTCACGGCCGATGAGGCCTGGAGCTATGCGACCACCGGCCGCGAGTATGCCGATGATTCCGTCCACCTGCAGGACTGGCCCGTGGTCCCGGCCGACTGGCGCAACGGCGCCCTCGAGGCCGAGATCGGCGCGCTCCTCAAGGTGCGCGCCCTCGTCAATGAGCGGATCGAACCCGCCCGCCAGACCGGCACGATCGGCAAGTCACTCGATTGCGCCGTGACCCTGGAGGTGCCTGCCGGCGACGCCCTCGCCGAGCCTTTGCAACGCCACCGCGATTTCCTGCCCGAGCTGTTCATCGTCTCCGGCGTCGGTATCACGACGGCCAACGGGCCGCTGAATGCCGTGATCAAGCCCTGCACCGAGCTGGGCTACCACCGTTGCCCGCGCTGCTGGCGCTGGGTTCCGGCCCTGGCCACAAATGCGACGGATAGCGTATGTCCGCGTTGCGTTAGCGCGCTGGCTGGTTAACATTTTCTTACCCACCCAATTCTCCCCATGGCAAAACCCAAACCCACCAAGTCCGCGAAAAAGCCCGCGAAGCCCGTCAAGGCCTCGCCCAAGCCCGCCCCGGCTCCCGCGAAGCGCGCCCAGCCGGCGCCGGCGAAGCGCAGCCCCGAGGCATCCGCGGCCAAACGAGTTCCCGCCACCATGGAAAAACCTACCAAGAAGACCGCCCTGCGCGACAGCATCCTGAAGCGCAAGGTCGCCTCCAAGCCCATCGCCTTCAGCCTCGATGAAGTTCGCGCCATCGCGAAGACTGTCGTCACGAAGCCCGGCGCCGCCACCCCCGCCAAGCATGCGGCCAATGCCGGCAAGGCCGTGGCCGCTCCCGCGAAACCGGTGAAGCCCAATCACATCAAGGCCGCCTCGCTCGCCGATATCCTGGGCTTCAATCCCAAGAAGAAAACCCGCCTGGATCCCGCCGACGACAAGCACATCCCGGAAAAATACCGGCGCTACTACCGCCTGCTCGTCAACCTGCACAACCATCTCACGGCCGGCATCGAACTGCATTCGGGGGAGACCCTCAAGCGTTCGGCCAAGGATGACGCCGGTGATCTTTCGTCCTACGGCCAGCACATGGCCGACGCCGGCACCGACACATTCGATCGCGACTTCGCCCTGAGCATGGTCGCGAGCGAACAGGAGGCGCTCTCCGAGATCGACGCCGCCATCAAGCGCATCAATAGCGGCACGTACGGCATCTGTGAGCATACGCAGAAACCCATTCCGAAGGACCGCCTGCTCGCCGTGCCCTTCACCCGTTTCACCGCCGAGGCGCAGAAGGAGATTGAGCGCAACCGTCATCGCTCCCGCACCCAAGCCGGACTCTTTGGCGAAATGGGCGAAGAAGGCGGCAAAATGATGGACGAGGGCGGCGACGAGTAAGCGGCGCCCTGCGATGGTGGCCGAAGCCCAACCACCCGCCCCGGCCCCGGTCGCACCCGACCTGCCGCCCCCCACCCGTCTGCAGCGGCTACTTGCCTATCGGCTGCTGCTGATCCTCCTGCTCGCGGTCTTCGGTCTCGACCAGTTGAGCAAGGGCTGGATTTACGCGCGGATGCCTTTGGGCAGCTACGGACCGTATGCGGGCATCGAGGTCATCCCGGACTTTTTCTACCTCGTGCACGTGGGCAATACGGGCGCGGCCTGGAGCATGTTCAGCGGCAAGAGCGTCTTCCTCGCCCTGCTCGCCTGCGTCACCCTCCTCGCCATCTACGTGTGGCGCCGGGCCCTCGGCCTGCGCGCCCGCGTCACGCAGATCGCCTTCGGCCTGCTCTGCGGCGGCATCCTCGGCAATCTGGTCGACCGGCTGCTCCACGGCCATGTCATCGACTTCCTGGATTTCCATTTCGGCAGCTACGTTTATCCGACGTTCAACGTCGCCGACTCCGGCATCTGCATCGGGGTCATCCTCTACATCTGGCATTCGCTGCGACATCCCGAGTGACGCGCGCAGCGCATCACTCGGCGGAGATCGGAGATCGCAGTTCGGAGATCGAAGACTGACTCCCGGATAGGTCGCATATATCAGTGGGTCAGCGCGCTCATGTGTCGGCCATCGCTTACGAATGCCCCCACGGCAATCACAGCCTGGCACCGCATACACAGCGTTCCCGCTGTCTTCGATCTCCGATCTCCCATCTCCGAATGATTCGGCGCACCGCGCCGAATCATTCCACGTTCGCCATCTGCTCGCGGATGCGCTCGAGTTCGTTCTTCAGCTCGATCACGGCCCGGGCAATCGTGAGGTCGTTGGCCTTGCTGCCGATCGTGTTCACCTCGCGGCCGATCTCCTGCAAAATGAATTCCGCCTTCCGGCCGATCTCCTGCTCCGTTCGCAGCAGGGCGGCAAATTGCTCCAGGTGACTGCGCAGCCGGGTCAGCTCCTCGGTCACATCGCAGCGGTCGGCAAACAGCGCCACTTCCCGCAGCACGCGCTCGTCGGCGACGTCGAGTTCCAGTTCCGCCTGACGCAGGCGTTGCAGCAATTGCTCGCGGTAGGCCGCCGGCACGAGTGATGCCCGGCCGGCAATGACCTCGATCTGCCGGCGCAACGTCTCCAAGCGCGGCAGGAAATCAATCAGCAGGGCCTCGCCTTCGCGGGCCCGCATGGCGGCGAACGCGCGCAGCGCCTCGCCGACCGCCGCGGTCACCACCGGAGCCGACTCCAGCGGATCCGGCATCTCCGACGTCTGCCGCTGCGAATTCACGACCGACCAGATCAATTCCGGCGTGGGCGCAAAGGTGATGCCCCGGGCGCGGGCCAGTTGCGCGAGCCGGTCGAGTGCATTGCCGACCGCCGCCTCATCCCAGGCCAGTTCGCTCCCCCGGCCGACACCGGTAAGCTCCACATTGACGCTGATCCGCCCCCGGTGCGCGACCTTGCGCACGAGGTCATTGATCGCCGCTTCCAAGGCATCCCAGCCGGAAGGCAGCTTGAGCGCGAGATCCAGGGTTTTCCGGTTCACGGAACTCACCTGTACCGTGAGGGTGCAGGAGCCGAGGGCCGCGGTGGCCCGGCCATATCCGGTCATGCTCTTCATGCTTGGTGTCCGAGGATTTTCGCCACTTGTTGCACGTCCTTGTCGCCCCGGCCGGACAGATTGACGATCACAATCCGGTCCTTGGCCAGCGCCCGGGCGCGCTTCATGCCGTGCACCAGCGCATGGGTGCTCTCCAGCGCCGGGATGATGCCCTCGAGCCGGGCGCAAAGCTGGAAGGTCTCCAGCACCTCGTCATCCGTGGCGTAGGCGAACTCAATGCGGCCTCGCTCCCGGTAAAACGCGTGTTCGGGTCCGACCGCGGCATAGTCCAACCCCGCCGAAACCGAATGGGTCAGTTCGATCTGACCGTCGCCGTCCTGCAGGATGTAGGTCTTGCAACCCTGCAGCACGCCCAGCCGGCCGCCGGCAAAACGCGCCGCATGCTCGCCGCGTTTGATGCCGTGTCCGCCCGCCTCGACGCCGAACATGCGCACGTTGGGTTCCTCGAGGAATTCAAAGAAGAGGCCGATCGCGTTGCTGCCCCCGCCCACGCAGGCGACCAGTTCATCCGGCAGTCGGCCCTCGCGCGCGAGAATCTGCTCCTTCGCCTCCTGCCCGATGACGCGGTGAAAATCGCGGACCATCATCGGATACGGGTGCGAGCCGTACGCCGTGCCGAGAATGTAGTGGGTGCTGCGGACATTGGTCACCCAGTCGCGCATCGCCTCGTTGATCGCCTCCTTGAGGGTCTTCTGCCCGGCTTCCACGCCGCGTACCTCGGCTCCCATGAGCCGCATGCGAAAGACATTCAGCGCCTGCCGCTCCATGTCGTGGGCGCCCATGTAGACCACGCATTCCAGGCCGAACTTGGCGCAGGCCGCCGCGGTCGCGACGCCATGCTGGCCGGCCCCGGTTTCGGCGATGATGCGCTTCTTGCCCATGCGCTTGGCGAGCAGCGCCTGCGCCAGCGCATTGTTGATCTTGTGCGCCCCGGTATGCAGCAGGTCCTCCCGCTTGAGATAGATCTTCGCCCCGCCGCAGTGCTCGGTCAGCCGGCTGGCGAAATACAATTCGGTCGGACGCCCCGCGAATTCCTTCAGATGGTGGCGCAGTTCCGCCTGGAACGCCGCATCGCCACGGACCTGCAGATAGGCGGCTTCAAGCTCCTGCAAGGCCGTCATCAATGTCTCCGGCACATAGACGCCACCGTAATTGCCGAAATGACCGGCGGCATCGGGCAGGGAGTTACGGTCGGGCATGGAAGTGGCGTGGTCGGCGGACATGCGGCGTTAAGCTGTGCCGGCGGACGGTGGCTGGCAAAGTGTTTTCGCCGCGTTCAGGCGGTGCATTTGACGGTGACGAGGGTCAGGTCATCCCGCTGCAGGGCCGTACCGGCGAAGCGGTGCACGTTTTCCAAAATGCCATCGTTCAAATCCCGGGCGCTCCGGCCGTGCAGGGTCCGCACCGTGTCGGCCAGACGCGTGCCGGAGAACTCCTTGTCCTCCTCGTTCGGTGCCTCGGTAATCCCGTCGGTGTAGAGCACCAGGTTGTCGCCGGCGACGAACGGCTCGGTGCAATCCATGATGACGCTCCTGAACAGTTCATCCGGCACCATGCCCAGCGGCATGCCTTCGCACCCCACATAGCTCCCTTCCGGAACCCCCGTGAGCTGATTGCGCCGGGAGAACAACGGCAGCTCGTGGCCGGCCCGGGCCAAGGTCACCCGGTGCTCCACCGTGTCCACCACGGCATAGAGCATGGTGATGAACATGCCCCGCAGGTCATTGCCCAGCACCCGGTTGAGTTCCGCCAGGGTTGCGGCGGGCGAATCATGCCGCGTCGCGATCTGGCGAAGGTTGGTACGGCAGATGGCCATGAGCAGGGATGCGGGGATGCCCTTGCCGGAGACATCCGCCACGGCGACGCCCAACTTCGTCGGAGAAAGGAGAAACAGGTCGTAAAGATCGCCACCGACCTTTTGCGCAGGTGTATAACGCGCATCAATGTCGAGGCCCGCGATCTGCGGCGCTTCCCGCGGCAACAGCATTTGCTGGATGCCGCTCGCGAGGGAGAGATCGAGGTCCAATTGGCGCTTCTCGATTTGAAAGCTGAGGAATTCAGCGTTGTGCAGCGCGAGCGCGGCCTGCTCGGCCAGCGATTGCATCAGCGAAAAGTCCGAGGTCGTGAAGGGATTGCCGTCGGCGGAATTGGCCACGGCGAGGACGCCGAAGAAACGGTCGCGGAATTGCAGCGGCACGGCGATCAGCGACCGCACGGCGAGGGCGGGATCATCATGGATCACCACGCGTTTGTCCGCCACCGCGTCCGCGATCAGCTGCCCCTTGCCCGTTTGCACGACGGCGCCGACGATGCCCTCGTTGTCCGGAAAGCTCTCGGTCTTGAGCACCTGTTCGATGAATTTGGCCCGGGTCGCGAGCTTGCCGCGGACCGCCGGCGGCAGCGGCCGGTGCGGCGGAAAGATGCCCTCCACCGCAACGCTGCGCATCCGGCCTTCGCCATCGCGCTCAAAGATGCAGGCGCTCAAGGCCCCGGAGCAGAGGATGGCCGCATGGACGATGCGCTGGTGCAGTTCCTGGCGCGTCAGGCCCTCGCCGAGTGCCTCCGCCATGTGATGCATGAAATCGACCACCAATTGCCGCTCCTGCGACACCTGCTGCCGTTCCTCATCAATGCGCTCGGTCTCCTTGCGACCGCGATAAAACGGCACCAGCATGAATAGGGCGCCAAGCAAAAGTCCGATGATGAACAGCAACATGATGCGAAAGGGTGGTCTGGCAGACCGGCCGGCCCGCGGCAATGGCGGAATGTGTCACGGGACTGGATGTGCCGTAGGCCAGCCCGCTTGCGGGCGCGGGCTGGGCGCGCGCAAGCGCGCTGGCCTACAGGTGAGGCACCTTGTACAGGGCTGCAAGGTGCCAACACCGACGCTGCCGCTGCTCAATATTTGACCGAGCAACCGTAGGGTTGGCTGGTGGCGGTCTTGACGGGCTGGCCCGTCTTGATCGCCGTCAGCGCTGAATTCACGTAGTTCTCGGCCTTGGCGATGTCCGCCTTGTTCGCGGAACGGATGCTGTCGATGGCCCCGTTGTAGACCAGCGTGCCGTCCGCCGTGATGACGTACATGTGCGGCGTGGTCTTGGCTCCGTAGAGGCGCCCGACCTTGCCATCCTGGTCCCGCATATAGGCGGTGTAGGCCGCACCCGTTTCCTTGGCCCATTTTTCCACCTGCGCCGGGGCAAAATCCCCCTGCGCCCCGGGCCGGCCCGAATTGATCGCAAGCCACACCACCCCATCGGCCGTCGCCGCCTTCTGCGTCGCGGGCATGTTGCCACTGGCATAATGTTTCACCACGAAGGGACATTCTTGGTTCACCCATTCCAGTACCACGGTCTTGCCGCGAAAATCAGAGAGCCGGTGGGTCTGGCCGTTGATGTCGGTGAGGGTGAAATCCGGCGCCGGCTGGCCGACATCCGCCGCCGTGGCGCTGGTTGCCGTCAGGAACAAGGTGGAGCAAGCCACCGCGAGTGTGAGGAGTCGAAGGGTAGATTTCATAGGGAACGCGCCACCGTAACCAGGTTTCCGTTTCGCGCCAGCGAGACCGCCATTTCCATTTGCTGCCTGCTGCCCTCCACCTAGGCTCAGGTCGCGGTCGCGTCCCAGCATGTCCACTCCTGCTCTCTCATCCCTGCCTTTTCCCACCCGGTTGAACCTGGGACTGCTGGGACTGCTGGTGGTGATCATCTCCCTCCTGCTCTGGCCGCACTGGCGGCACAACCCCGACCTCTCCCACGGCTACTTCATGCCCGTGCTGTTCCTGTTGCTGCTCCACGAAAGCCGCACCCGGGGCACGCCGCGCTATCTTTCTCCGGGTTGGAGGCGCACGAGTCTGCAGGCCGTGACATTGTTCGGCGCATTCGCCGGCTTGTTTGCCGCCGGCCTCTACGCCACCGTCGTGGGCTGGAGCCATGCCGTCGTTTGTTTCACGCTCACGGGTTCAGTGGTGCTGGTTTTCGCCGCCAGCCTGATCACGCTCTCCGCCACGGAAGTGCGGGCCGTGCCGTTCAACTGGAACTCGCTCGTGGCCCTCGGTCTATGGGTGCTGTGTGCGCCCATCCCTCCGGGCACCTATTCGCGTCTCACACTCAGCCTGCAACTGTCCGTCTCGGAGCATGTGCTGTCCGCCCTGCATTTTCTCGGCGTCGCGGCGAGTCGCACGGGCAACATCATTGACTTGGCCAACACCTCCGTGGGCGTGGAGGACGCCTGCAGCGGCGTGCGCAGCCTGATCTCGTGCATCTTCGCCGGGTTCTTCTTCTCCGCGACCCTGGTGCGCCGGCCCTGGGCGCGCGCCGTCGTCCTGCTGCTGGCTGCGCCGCTCGCCCTGACGATGAACTTCCTGCGTTCGCTGATCCTGACGCTCGCCGCGCACCGCGGGGTGGACATCTCCGGCACGTGGCACGATGTCACCGGCTTCGCCGTGCTCGGCGTCACGGCGGCGATTCTCGGCGGCCTGGCCCTGTTGCTCGAACGCCCGGCCCCGGCCAATGTCGCACCGGCGGTTCCGGCCGCGTCAGCACCCGGCAGCCGCTTTCCGCGCCTGCAAGTGGTGTTCACGGCCAGCCTCTGCGCCGTGTTTGTCTTGGGTGGATTCTTCGTGATCAAGACCCACCCGACGATCCGGGCGAAAAATCCGGCGCCTGACCTTTTTGCGATTTTACCCCTGCAGGCCGAGGGCTGGAAGGTCGAGACCAGTGCGGACATCTACAAGTTCAGCGACCAACTGGAGACCGAGTATCTGGCCCAGCGCACCTACCATCGCCGCACCCCCCAGGGTGAATTGCAGATCACGGTATACCTGGCCTATTGGCCCGCCGGCCAGACTCCCGTTAGTGCGGTCGCCTCCCACACTCCTGATGCCTGCTGGCCCGGTTCCGGGTGGCAGGCGACCCCGGTGGACCAACCCCGGCAATCCCTGGAAGTCGGCGGCCGCATGCTGGCTCCGGCCGAGGCACGGTTATTCCACAGCGGCGACTTCCCGCAGCACGTCTGGTTCTGGCATCTCTTCGACGGACGCCCCATCACGCACACCGATCCCTATTCCTGGATCCAACTCCTCCGCCTCGCCTGGCGCTACGGCTTCCGGCATGACGGGGAGCAGTTGTTTGTGCGTGTCTCCAGCAATCACCCCTGGTCCACCCTGCACCGGGAACCGCTCATGCAGGATATCTTCAACCGCCTCCAACCCCTCGGACTCTGATGCCCCTACGTGTCACCAAACAGGAACAGCGCATACTCGCCTATCTCGCCGCGGTCATCGTGGTGGGACTGATCGGTTACGCCGTCCTATGAAGCTGAGGCCCCTGCCCTGCCTGTTATCCGGTTGATTTGCCGGTGGATTTTCAAAGCATCCCGCGACACTCTCTGCACGTATGATAGGCAAATGCCTGGTTCCATCGCCTGTATCTCCGCCTCCGACGCCTTCGCGTTCGGCGCCGGACAGGCGTGCAAACGCATGAGCCCTCCGTCACAACCGGATCGTTACGAGGCGTTTGAGGCCGACAATGTCGCCCAGGCCGCCCTCATGCATGACATGGCCCGAGGGGACCGGGCTGCTTTCGGCACCCTCTACGACCGTCTGGCCAAGCCGCTGTACGCCACCGCCAAGCGCATTCTCAATGACGACAAGGAGGCCGAGGACATCGTCCACGACGTTTTCCTGGCCCTTTGGCAAAAGTCGGCCGATTTCGACGCTTCCCGCGGCAACGTGTTCGCCTGGGCCGTGACGCACACCCGCAACCGGGCCATTGATCGCATCCGGATGCGCCGGCGTCGCAGCGAACTGCTCAGCCAGGCCGCTCCCACCGATCTCGGCTACGAGGAATCCGTCTCGAACGACAATCTCGCCGCCACTGAATCCTCCGCTGCCGTCCGCGCGGCGGTAACCCGGCTGCCCGCCGATCAGCAGCGCGCCCTGGAGCTGGCCTTCTTCAGCGGCCTCACCCAGCAGGAAATCGCCGACCAACTGCAGGAACCCCTCGGCACCATCAAGGCCCGCATCCGGCGCGGGCTCCTCAAGCTTCGCGACCTGCTCCCCCGCCGCACATGATCGACGAACCCAAAGAGGAACTCGCCGCCCTTTACGCCCTCGGCCTGCTCGAGGGTCAGGAACTCGTGCGATTCCAGACCGAGCTCGCCTCCGAGCCGGCGTTGCGGCAATTGGTCGATGAATTCGCCGGCACAGCCTCGCAGCTCGCCCACACCGCTCCGCCGGCCGAGCCTCCCGCCGCCCTCAAGACCCGCCTGCTCGACCGGATTTCCGCCAATGGTGGACCCGCCGCGAAGCCCCCGGCTTCCCTGCTGACCTTCTGGCTTCCGTTGGCCGCCGCGGCGGGTTTTGCCTTGGTCGCCGTCTGGTTTGCCCAGCTTCACCTCGTCAGCCGGAGCGAAAACTCCCTCCTGCACGAACAACTGGCCCTCGCCGACGCCACCCTCCGAAGCGCCCGCAATCAATTGGAGGCCGAACGCCTGCTCGCCAACCGGCAGTTGAACGACGCCACCCAGGCCATCGCCAGTCTTGACCGCCAGTTGCGCGAACAGGGCGATCTGGCCCGCTTCAAGATCGCCACCCTCGCCTCGCTGCTCGGCAATTCCCCGCAGGCCCTCGCCGTCGCCGTCTGGGACCCCAATGCGCAGGAAGGCATCCTCAGCGTCGAAAAACTTCCCGCCCTGGCCGCCGACAAGGATTACCAGCTCTGGGTCATCGACCCGCAATACCCCATCCCGGTTGATGGCGGGGTCTTTACCGTGGACCCGCAGACCGGCGTGGCCCGTTACCAGTTCAAGGCCGGCAAGCCCGTCAGGACCGTCGCCAAGTTCGCCGTCAGTCTGGAACGCAAGGGCGGCGTGCCCAAGGCTGAGGGTCCCATGGTACTTATCAGTCAATGACAGTGTTTTGCGTCGCGGAAATCTTTCCTCGACGCCCCCGATACCCCTGCTGAAACTGGCCCGCGTATGATCATCAAACCCAAGGTCCGCGGATTTGTCTGTGTCACCGCCCACCCCGAAGGCTGCGCCGCCCACGTGCAGGAATGGATCCAGCACGTAAAGTCCCAAGGCCCGATCCAGGGAGGTCCGAAGAAGGTCCTCGTGATCGGTTCCTCCACGGGCTACGGCCTGGCGTCGCGCATCAGCGCCGCCTTTGGTTCCGGTGCCGCCACCATTGGGATATTTTTCGAGCGCCCCTCCGAGGAAGGCCGCCCCGCCACCCCCGGTTGGTACAACAGCATCGCCTTCACCCGCGCCGCCCGTGCCGCCGGTCTCTACGCCCGCAACTTCATGGGCGACGCCTTCACCAATGAAATGAAGCAGCAGGTCGTCGCCGCCATCAAGGCCGACCTCGGCCAGGTTGACCTCGTGGTCTACTCCCTGGCCTCCCCGCGCCGCACCCATCCCGTCACCGGCGTGGTCCACAAGTCCTGCCTCAAACCGGTCGGCGTCCCCTACACCAACAAGACGGTTGATACCGACAAGGGCATCGTCAGCGAAGTCACCATTGACCCCGCCAACGACACCGATGTCGCCGACACCATTGCCGTCATGGGTGGTGAGGACTGGGAACTCTGGATCAAGGCCCTGCGCGAGGCCGGCGTGCTCGCGCCCGGCGCCCAGTCCGTGGCCTACTCGTACATCGGGCCCGAGGTCACTTGGGCCATCTACAAGAACGGCACCATCGGTCTCGCCAAGAACGACCTCGAACGCGCCGCCCGCGCCATTGATGCGCAGCTCAAGCCCTCCGGTGGCCGCGCCTTCATTTCCGTCAACAAGGCTCTCGTCACCCAGGCCAGCTCGGCCATTCCCGTTGTGCCCCTCTACATCTCGATCCTCTACAAGATCATGAAGGCGGCCGGCACCCACGAGGGTTGCATCGAGCAAATTTACCGGCTGTTCGCCACCCAGATGTACAACGGCCACACGCCCAAATTCGACGAGTCCGGCCGCGTCCGCGTCGACGACTGGGAAATGCGTCCCGAGATCCAGTCCGCTGTCGTCAAGATCTGGCCCGCCGTCACGACGGAAAATCTCCCCGCGCTCACCGACATCGCCGGCTACCGCGAGGAATTCCTCAAGCTCTTCGGCTTCGGCCTCAACGGAGTGAACTACGACGCCGAGACCGAGCCGCACCTCCCGATGGAGTGAAAGCCAGGCAGGTCATAGACCTGCCTTAATAATGCCCTATGCGCGCCGTCGTCCAACGCGTCGCCTCCGCCTCTGTCACCATCGATGGTGACACCGTCGGAGCCATAGACCGGGGCCTGCTGATCCTGCTCGGCATTGCGATGGGCGACACGATGGAGGATGGCGCCTGGCTCGCCCGGAAAATCGCCGCGCTTCGCATCTTTCCGGATGCGGAGGACAAGATGAACCTTTCCATCTGCGATACCACCGGTCGCGCCCTCGTGGTCAGCCAGTTCACCCTCATCGCCAGCACCCGCAAGGGCAACCGTCCCTCGTTCAACGACTCCGCCAAACCCGATCTGTCCATTCCGCTCTATGAGGATTTCGTGCGCCAATTGGAGTCCGCCATCGGCCGCTCCGTCGCCACCGGCCGGTTCGGCGCCATGATGCAGGTCGCTCTCGTGAATGACGGTCCGGTCACGCTGGTGATCGACTCGCGCCTTCGGGAATGATTCACCGGAGCATGCCACGTCTCATCCTGCTGGCCGCCACCTTGGCCATCGCCCGTCTCGGCGCCGCCGAACCCACCCTTGACCTCAACCTGCAGTTCTTCCGCGATCTCGCCGAGACTCGTAATTACACCCTCGGCCAGCCGGTGGGCGCCCAACTGACCGCCGATGGCAGGACGGTATTCTTCCTGCGCGGCGGTCCGCGCGACCCGGTGCTGCGACTGTATGAGTTCGATGTCGCCACCGGGACCGAGCGCGAGTTGCTCACCCCCGCCCAACTGCTCGGCAGCACTGAGGAAGAACTGAGCATCGAGGAAAAGGCCCGCCGGGAGCGCGCCCGGGTGAGTCTGAAGGGATTCACCAAGTTCGACCTGTCCGAGGACGGCCGCCGCCTGCTGGTCACGCTTTCCGGCCGGCTCTACGTGGTCAATCGCGACGACCTGGCGGTCACCGCCCTGCCCGGCCAAAATTGGATCGATCCCCGTTTCTCCCCGGACGGCACCGCCGTCGCCGCCGTCAGCGGGCGCGAGTTGCACGTCATCGAACTCGCCACGAACTCGGTCCATGCTGTCACCACCGGCGCCTCCGACACGATCTCCCACGGTGTCGCGGAATTCGTGGCCCAGGAAGAGATGGATCGGACACGAGGCTACTGGTGGTCACCGGATTCGCAGTGGCTCGCGTACCAGCGTAACGATGAGTCGGCTGTCGAGATCCGCTACATGGCTGATGCCTTTCACCCCGAGCAGCCGCCGGTCAAGTTTCGCTACCCCAGGGCGGGCACGGCCAATGTGGCCGTCTCACTCGGCGTGGTCGCGCGGGCGGGCGGACCAACGCGCTGGATTGAATGGGACGCCGCGAAGTACCCCTACCTAACCCGGGTAGCCTGGTCCGAACCCGCCGCCCCACTTTGCCTGCTGGTGCAGAACCGCGTCCAGCAGGAGCAACTCCTGCTCGCGGCAGATACCGCCACCGGCGGCACGCGCGAACTGCTGCGGGAAAGCGATCCGGCCTGGCTGGATCTCGACCGGCGGCACATGCCGCTCTGGCTGGCCGGGGGCCGGGAGTTCATCTGGACCTCCGAGTCGCGCGGCACCTGGCAGGTGGAATTGCGCGCGGCCGACGGCACCCTTGAGCGCGTTCTCACGCCACCGGATTTCATCTACAAGGGCGTGATCCATGCCTACCGGGCCGATGGCCCGCTCTACGTCGGTGGCGGCACCGATCCAAGGGAAACGCACGTCTGGCGGTTCCCCCTCGCCGGCGGACCCGGCATCGCCCTGACGCAGGAACGTGGCATGCACAGCGCCGCGGTGGCCCGGAATGGTGCGGTGATGATTCATACCTACAGCCTGCTCGACGGCCGCTCGGGCAGCGAGGTGCTGGATGCGACCGGCCTGCGGCTCGCCACCCTGCCGTCCAAGGCAGAAAAACCAAGCCAGGTGCCAAGGGTTGAAGTCACACGCACCATCGGCGGACCGCGGCAGTTCAACGCCTCGATCGTACGCCCGCGTGATTTCGCGCCGGGCCGGAAGTACCCGGTCATCCTCGATGTCTACGCTGGACCCCACATCACGGTCGTCTCCAGCAGCGCCCGCAGCTACTTCTCGAGCCAGTGGATTGCCGACCAAGGCTACATTGTGGTCCGCCTCGACGGACGCGGCACACCCTATCGCGGCCGGGAATGGCAGCGGGCCGTGCGCGGCAACCTCATCGACGTCGCGTTGGAGGACCAGATCGCCGGGCTAGAGGCGCTGGGTGCGATGTATCCCGAATTCGACCTCGGCCGCATGGGTGTGACGGGCTGGTCCTTTGGCGGTTACTTCGCCGCCATGGCGGTCGCCCGCCGGCCCGATTTTTTTCGCGCCGGCATGGCCGGTGCGCCTGTCGCCACGTGGGAAAACTACGACACCTACTACACCGAGCGCTACCTAGGCCTGCCGCTGGAAAATCCCGAGGCTTACCGCGTCAGCAATGTCGTGACCTATGCCGACCAGCTGCAGCGGCCGCTGCTGCTCATCCATGGCATGACCGACGACAACGTGTACTACCAGCACACCCTTCAGCTCGCCGATGCGTTCTTCCGGGCCGGCCGGACCTATGAATTGCTGCCGCAGCTCGCCACGCACATGACCAGCGATCCCAAGATGAAGCTCCGCCAGCAGCAGCGCGTGATGGAGTTTTTCAACCGGCACCTGCAGGACCGGAATTGACGCCTTCATGAGCCGCGAGACCTGCTACCGTTGCTTCTGGCCGAAGGCCCTGTGCTGGTGTCCTTCCATCCGGCCGATGGAGACGCGGACACGCATCGTGCTGCTCATGCATCCGAAGGAGTTCAAACAGGAGAAAGCCGGCACCGGACGCCTCACTCATCTGTGCCTGTCACGCAGCGAAATCCACATGGGCATCGGCTTCGACCAGGATGAGGCGGTGCAGGCCCTCATCCACGATCCGCGGAATTATCCGGTCCTGCTCTATCCCGGCACGACGGCCCGCAATCTTTCCCGCGGCGATCTCACGGCCGCCGACCTCGGCGGCCGGCAATTGGTGGTGTTCGTGCTCGATGCCACCTGGAGCGGTGCGCGCAAAATGCTGCGGCTAAGCCCAACCCTGCAGGCTTTGCCCCGCATCATGTTCACCCCGGCCGCGCCCAGTCGCTTCGTCATCAAGCAGCAACCGCAGGAAGGCTGCCTGTCCACGCTTGAGGCCGTGCATGAGCTGTTGACCGCCCTCGAGAAATCCGGCCTCGATCGCTATGAGCTGCCCACCCAGCTGCTAGAACTTTTTCAGCGCATGCAGGATTATCAGATCAAATGCGCCGCCGATCCCGACCGGCCCGGCTACCGTCGGCATCCCTACAGCGATCCGTCCACGCGGCGGGTCACCACCGGTCGCAGCGGGACGCGGAGCCGGTACCTACGCACGCCCGATGAATGACGACTCCACGCGGATGCCGCGGTGCTTTTTAACCACGGATTTCACGGATGACACGGATACAATCCTTAGGAACCACTGATGAACACTTATGATCACTGATTGGGATCAGTGAAGATAAGTGTAGATAAGTGGTTTATTTGATTTGTATCCGTGTGATCCGTGAAATCCGTGGTTAAAATGAATCGTTCGAACCTCACGCCGGCACTGACAGCGACTTGCCGTTGTCCTTGGCTCCGAGCTGCAGGATGAATGGTGCGGCTTTTTCCGCCCAAGCCCCGGCCTTGGGGTGACCCTCGGCGCCCTCCGCCCAGCAGGCGCGCAGCATGTCGGTATCAATCGTGCCGGGATTCAGCGGCACGGCCGCCATGCCTTTCGGCAACTCTTCGGCCAGGGCCTTGGTCAGGCCTTCGATGGCCCACTTGGACATGCAATAGGGTGCGACGTCCGGAGACACGCTTCGCCCCCAGCCCGAGCTGAGATTCACGATCACGCCTTTTTTTGCGGCCACCATGGCGGGAACGAAATGCCGGATGACGTTGGCCACACCGCGGATGTTCGCATCCACGAGCTTGGTGAATTCGCGGTCGTCCTGTTCCCAGAGCGGGGCCAGGCGATTCATGATCGCCGCGTTGTTGATCAACAAATCGGGCGGACTGGAGCTCTCCAGCACTTTGGCTGCCCAGATCGCGACCTTGTTGTCGAGCGCCACATCCACGACGGAAAAATCATGCGGCGCACCATGGGTCATGCGCAGGTCAAAGATGGCTTCGCCACTGCGGCCACAGCCAATGACGGTGTGTCCCCCCTTGATGAATTGCTCAATCAGCGCCCGGCCTAGGCCGCGGGTCACCCCGGTGATGACGATTTTCATGGGGTGGTAGTAGCGGGTAGCGGGTAGTGGGTAGCGAGTAGAAAAATACTGCGGTGATGCAATGTAGGGGCGCAGCTCGACTGCGCCCGTTGATGCCCCGTCCGCTAATTTATGCCCAAAGGGCGCACATGAAGTGCGCCCCTACAAAGGCCATCGCAGGCCAGTTTACTCGCTACCCGCTACTCGCCCCTCCCCCCATCACCTGCTCTGCAGGCTGAACTTGTTCAACCCGGTCTTGCGGCAGGCATCCATGACAAACGCCAGTTTCTTTAACTGCGTGGTCTCGTCGGCCATGATCAGGACGGGAATGTCCTTGTCGATGTTGCGCACCTCGCGGAGGAGGGCGAGCAGCTGGTCGTCAGAAACGTTCTTGTTGTTGAAGGTCACGAGGCCATCCTTGTCGATGCCGATGGTGACCTTGCCTTTAAACTCGTTTTTGCCCGCGGTTTCGACCTTCGGCAGCGTGATGTTGAGGGTGGCCGCCGACTTGAACTGCATCGTGACGAACGCGAAGAAGATCAGCATCACGAGCACGTCGATCAACGGCACGAGGTTCAACTCGGGCCGCTTGCGCCGCTTTTGTTGGAGCAGGCTCATCAGCGGGTCCGCGTCAGGATGCGTTCAAGCAGCACATCGAGTTGCGCCGCATAATTCTCCACCTTGCGCTGCAGCCAACCGCTGCCGACGAGTGACGGAATCGCGATGCACAGGCCGATGACCGTGGCGGAGAGTGCCAGCGCCACGCCCTTGGTGAAGGCCACGGGGTCCGGCAGGCCGGTGTCGGGAGAAATCTGGGAAAAGACCTGCAACAGGCCGGTCACCGTGCCGGTCAGGCCGATCAGCGGCGCCGCCGCGTAGATGACGTCCAGGTACGGAATGCCGCGCTCCATGCGATTGACCTCGAGCCGGGCGAAGGCCTTGACCGCCCCCTCGTCGTTCTTGTGCTGCTCGGCGAAGTCCACGATCCGGGCCAGCACGGTGTGCTTGCCCCCCATGAGCGGCCGGCCGGCGATGACCGCATCCACCAGGTCCTGAGGCATGATGGCCGCCCGGCGGAGGGCAAAGGCACGCTCGCAGATGATAAAAACGGCGGCTGCAGAGCAGACCGCCAAAGGGTAAATCAGGACGCCGGCGCCCTTAAGGACTTCAATTGCAGCAAGGATCATGTTGGGAGTTCGCGAGTGTGACGCCTGAAAAGGCCAAAAGGTTCATTAAAAATCAAACCTGCACGCGAAGATAGGGCAAGCGCGCCGTCGTGGCCTCGACGGCGGGCAATCCCTCCAGCAGCTCGGCGATCGCATCCCAGCGTCCGTTGACCAGCGCATCCCGGGCCGAGTCCCGCATGCTCAGCTTGATTATTCCAGCGCCGTAACGCAGTTCGAGTGCAGTCAGGTCAACCGTGAGTTCCAGGGCCGGATCAGCAGTGACCGCCGCCGCCACGCGTTGGATGTCCTCCCGCGAGGCGCTGACACAGGGCAACCCGAGATTGGTGGAGTTGCCAAAGAATATCTCGGCGTAGCTTTCCGCCACCACGGCGCGGAAGCCGGACTTGGCGATGGCCTGCGGGGCGTGTTCCCGCGAACTGCCGCAGCCGAAATTGGCTCCGGAAAGCAGCACGGCGGCGCCCCGGAATCGCGGATCGTCCAAGGGGTGCACGCCGCCGGAGGCCGCCGCAGCCTTGCGGTCGTCCGCAAACAGCCCGGCGCCGAGCCCGTCGAACGTGACGCACTTGAGGAAACGCGCCGGAATGATGCGGTCGGTGTCGATGTCGTTGCCGGCGACGCAAACGCCGCGGCCCGTGACTTGGGTGATCTTTTGGAGGGACATTTTCTGAAGTTTAAGTGGGAAGTTGAAGTGTAAGCTGAGGTTGAAGTGGTAGTTTTGGGTTGGAGAAGGGGCCGTGACAGGCGCGTAAGAGCTGCTTCAACTTAAACTATCATCTTCAACTGTCTTCGGCGTCACCGCACGCCGAAGACATCGCGGGCATCCGCCACGGCGCCGGTCACGGCTGCGGCCGCCACCATGACCGGACTCATCAGCAGCGTGCGCCCGGTTGGGCTGCCCTGCCGGCCCTTAAAATTGCGGTTGGAGGAGCTCGCGCACAGTTGGTCGCCGACGAGCTTGTCGGGATTCATCGCGAGACACATCGAGCAGCCGGCTTCCCGCCAGTCGAAGCCCGCCTCGCGGAAGACTTTGTCGATGCCCAACTGGGCGCAGACGTGGCTGACCAGTTGCGAACCGGGCACGGCGATGGCCTTGACCCCGGGCGCGACGCGGCGGCCCTTGAGATAGCGGGCCACTTCCTTGAAGTCCGACAACCGGGCGTTCGTGCAACTGCCGAGGAAAGCCACATCGATTTTGGTGCCCTTGATCGGAGCGCCGGGCTTGAGCTTCATATAGGCCAGCGCCTCCTCGATGGAAACCCGCTCATCGGGGGTGCGGGCCTCCTGCGGCACCGGCACGGTCTCGGTGATGCTGATGCCCTGGCCTGGATTGATGCCCCAGGTCACGGTCGGCGGAATGTCTTCTCCGCGCAGCGTCACCACATCATCGTAATGACAGCCCGGATCGCTGGCCACCGCGCGCCAGCGGCGCACGGCCTCATCCCAGACTGCGCCCTTGGGCGCGTAGGGCCGGCCCTTGAGGTAACTGAAGGTCGTCTCGTCGGGATTCACGTACCCCACCCGCGCGCCACCCTCGATGGACATGTTGCACACGGTCATGCGCTCCTCCATCGAGAAACGGTCGAACACCTCGCCGCCATACTCATAGGCGAAACCCGTGCCGCCATTGACCCCCAGGATGCGGATGAGATGGAGGATGACGTCCTTGGCATAGACCCCCGGCGGCAATTTGCCGGTGACGTTGATGCGGCGGACTTTCAACCGGCCCAATGCGATGGTCTGCGTGGCCAGCACATCGCGGATCTGCGTCGTGCCGATGCCGAGCGCGATGGCGCCAAAGGCCCCGTGGGTTGAAGTATGCGAATCACCGCAGGCGATGGTCGTGCCCGGCTGGGTGATGCCCTGTTCCGGCCCGACCATGTGCACGATGCCCTGCCGACCCGAGGCGAGGTCGAAATACGTGATGCCATGTTCGGTGCAGTTGCGCTTCAGGGTCTTGATCATCTCGTCCGCCAGCGGATCGCTGAACGGCTCCGAACGCTGGTCGGTGGGCACGATGTGATCCACGGTCGCGAACGTGCGGTGCGGCATGGCCACTTTCAGCCCGAGATCGCGCAGCATGCCAAAGGCCTGCGGGCTGGTCACCTCGTGGATCAGGTGGGTGCCGATGAGCAGCTGCGTCTGGCCGTTGGCGAGCGTGCGGACCGCGTGGGCGTCCCAGACCTTTTGAAAGAGTGATTTTGCCATGGGTAAAAGGCCGCAAGCTACCAGAGGATTGCCATGCCGGGAAATACTTATTTGGCTCCCAGTGATGCCGCGCGAGTATCAATTCGAATTTGAAATCCGCCACCTCGTCTATTTTCGCGAGCTCGCCCACCAGTTGCATTTCCGCCGCGCCGCCGAATCGCTGGCCGTGGCCCAGCCCGCCCTCAGCCGGGCGCTGGCCCAACTGGAGGCGGCCCTCGGCGTGGATCTCCTCAATCGCACCCGCCGCGGCGCCGAGCTCACCCCCGCCGGCCGCCTGCTGCTCGAGCGCGTCGAGCCGCTGCTGCGCAACCTCGCCGCCATGCGGAGCGAGCTGGGCGACCTCGGCCGCGGCGCCACCGGGCACCTGCGTATCGCCTTCACCGGTCTCGCCATGGCCACCGTGCTGCCCGGCATCCTGCGTGAATTTCACCGGCGGCATCCCGGCATCCGCCTGGAATTGAACGAGTCGCCGACCTCCACCCAGCTGGCCGCCCTGCAGGCGGGAGAACTGGCCTGCGGCTTTTTCCATCCGGACACGCCCACCCCGGGACTGAAAACCAGGGTCCTGCTGCGCGAGCGCAACGGAGTGCTGCTGCCCGCCAGCCATCCGCTGGCCGCCCGTCCCCGGTTGCGTCTGCGCGATCTGGCGACCACGCCGTTCGTGCTCTTCCCGCGCGCCCACAATCCGGGTTTTTTCGACCGCATCCTCGCCGCCTTCGCCGCGGCCCGGGTCGCCCCGCGCATCGCCGAGGAAGTCTGGCCCCGCGCCAATGGCATCGGCTTGGTCCGCGCCGGCCTGGGCGCCACTTTTATCACGCCCTCGGAGGCCCGTCATCTCTCGCCCGAAGTCATTTTCCGTCCCCTGGCCGGACCCGCCCCGGAGAGCCGTCTCGTCATCGGCTGGCGGCAATCACCCTCCCCCGATGCGGTGCTGGCCGCCTTTCTGGACCAAGTGCGGGCCGAAGCGGAGTGAGGCATACCTAATCAAGTTAGGTAGCTACGAGCGTGAGCGAGTGGAGAGTGTAGGGCCGGACCTTGGTCCGTGCCTGTTTGCGTAGCGCAGCCGTCAACGTTTTCGAGGCACGGAGCAAGCTCCGGGCCTACATAAATTGCACTCGCTCACGCTCGTAGCTACTCCCAAAGCGAAACCCAATATATTGGTCCATTGGTCTGCGCTACTTGGCGGAATCTACGTACAACCACGGCGAACTGTTGACCCGCGGCAGGCATCCGATTCGTCTTTTCCCGCACAATGCCAAGCCACCCTGCCGTATTCGCGACACTGCTGCGCCACTTGTGCAGGGCATTCCCCAGCCTGATCAGCACGGTCGTCGCCCTGGCCATGCCAGTCGGAGCGACCGAGGAAGGTTCACCGGTAACAACGCCAAACGGCTGGTTTCACCCCGAGTCAGGCCGGCCGGTGCTGAAAAATTTCCGGCCGACCGATTATGTCGGCCATCCACAGATTTTCAGCGTGGCCTTTGGACCCCAGGGCTACGTGCTCTTCGGCAACCAGGAAGGCATCATCGAATTCGACGGCGTCCGCTGGACACACCACTCCGCCCCAACCCCGCATGTCTACGACCTGTATGCGGGCACGCAGGGACGCCTGTGGGCCGGCGGCAATGACGAATTGGGCTACTTTGCCCCGCAGCCCGACGGCCGGTGGCAGTTCAATTCGTTGCTGCCGGACCTGCCGGCCGAGTTCAAACCCAGCGGGCGCGTGTTTTCGGTCATCGAATACCAAGGCGCGGCCTACTTCGCGTCTTCGCGGGGCATCATGCGCTGGCAGGACGGGCAAGTGCGGCTGTGGCCCGACAAGAACGGCCGCTGGAGTAGCTTCAATCTCATCGATGGACAACTCTACGTCCACCGCGGCCAGTCCGGGCTTTGGCGTTTGCAGGAAAACGAATTCGTACCCATCTGCGTCGCTGACGAACTCAAGCGCGATTGGACCATCGTCCCTCTCGGCACCAAGGCCGGTCGCCAACGCTGGGCCATGAGTTTTTCTGGCGTCTTCCTCGTCGACCCCGCCACCGGCAGTCTGAGCCGGGAGGAAGGACCCTTGGATCAACTGGTCCGCACCACCCGCCTCAACGGCGGCCACCGCATGGCCGACGGCAGCTTTGCCCTCGCCACGAGCGGCAAGGGCCTGGTCCTCATTTCGGCCGACAGTTCCCATCTGCGGATCTTTGACCGCTCCACCGGCCTGACGGACAACGTCATTCTCAGCTTGGGCGAGGATCGCGAAGGCGGACTGTGGCTGGGCTTCAACTCCGGCGCCGCCCGACTAGACCTCGCGAGTCCGGTCAGTGTCTTCGACGCGGGCAACGGCCCCACTCCCGGCACGGCCGATGTCTGGGGCCGGCACAATGGACGGATGTATCTGGGTACTTTCGACGGCGTTTACCAACTGCAGCCCGGTGATCCCGCCCACGCCAACGGAGCCCGTTTCATCCGCATCACCGAGGGCGTGGGCAATGTCTTCGGCTTGGAATCCGTGGACGGGGAACTCCTCGTCGCCCACAGCGCCGGTCTCTCGCGCCTCAATGCCGATCACTCGCTCACCCTGCTCGTCGATACCCGCCCCAACAGCCCTTACGCCCTCACCCGATCGAAGCTTTTGCCCAACCGCTATTACCTGGGCGGGCAGCGGGGACTGACCGTGGTCGAACACACGGCGGCGGGCTGGCGCAAGATCGGCGAGTCTCTCGACGTGGGCGACGTCCATAATCAGCTCGAGGAACCCGACGGCACACTGTGGATGTCAACCTACAGCCGGGGATTCTGGCGCGTCCCCGAGGCCCATAAAATCACGGATTGGAGCCAGGCGCCGTATGAACACTACCGCCACGACTGTGGTCTGCCTCCGAACTTCGTGTGGACCACTGTCACACCCGGACTCTTCGGCCCGGTTTTCTTCACAGACCACGGGGCGGCCCGTTTCGATCCATCCACCCGCCGCTTTGCACCGGAGGACCGCTACACCGTGGACGGCCATTCCCGGCCGCTGCTCACGCCCACCACGGTGGACGCCAGCGGCGCGACCTGGGCCTCGGTCTTCCGCGAGTCGACCATCAGCGCCACCTCCGCCCTCGGTCGTTTTCCCCGCACCGGCCAGGGCCGGGTCTGGGAACCCGCCCCGGCAGGGGCGTTGCAGGAGATCGGATTTTCCGGCGCCGCCGTTTTTCATATCGACCGCACCGCGGAGGGCGAACTGCTGTGGGCCCGCGGGTACGAGAACATGATCCGCCTCGATCTGACCCGGCTCGGCCGCCAATCGCCGCCCTGGCAGGCCGGCATCCGTCAGCTCAAGACCGGTTCACGCCTTCTGTCCCTCGCCACCGGTACCCAGGCGCAGCCGCTTACGCTGCCCTACTCCCGCGCACCGCTGACCTTCGCCTTCGCCGCACCGCGTTTCGCCGCCCTCGACCGCCTGACCTTCCAGTACCGCCTGAACGGCTACAGCGATGCATGGTCCGACTGGTCGCCGGACCCGCAGGTCACGTTCACCAACCTGGAAGGCGGCCCCTTCACCCTCGAGGTTAGGGCGCGGGACGCCACCGGCAGCGAGAGCGCGCCGGACCGTTTCACCTTCAGCATCGCTCCGCCCTGGCATCGCACCACGGCGGCACGCATCCTTTATGTGGCCCTCGGGCTCGGCGCGATACTCGGTTTCCTGCGCTGGCGACTGGGTCGAGCCGCCCGGGAGCAGCATCGGCTGGAGCAACTCGTGCAACAGCGCACGAGCGAACTGGCCGTGGCAAAGGAGGACGCGGAGTCGGCCAATCGTGCCAAGAGCATGTTCCTCGCGAACATGAGCCACGAATTGCGCACCCCGCTCAACGGCATCATCGGCTACGCGCAGGTCCTCATGCGCTCGCCGCAACTCACGGTCCATGACCGCGAACGCCTCGATATCGTCGGCAACAGCGGCGAGCACCTCCTGCGCATGATCAACGAGGTGCTCGATTTCTCCAAGATCGAGGCCGGCCGGATGGAACTGCGCCCCGCGCCCTTTCACCTGCCGCAACTGATTCGGGACATCGAGGCCGGCATCCGCGCCCGCGCTGCCCAAAAGGACCTCGCCTTCACGGTAACGCTGCCTCCCGAACTTCCCGCCACGGTCATCGGCGACGCCCAGAAACTCCGGCAGATCATTGAAAACCTGCTCAGCAATGCGGTGAAATTCACGGCCCGTGGAGAGATTTCGCTGACGGTATCACAAGCGGGCGACGAGTTGAATTTCAGCGTGCGCGACACAGGCGTGGGGCTCGCCCAGGCGGATCAGGCGCGGCTCTTCGAACCATTTCAACAGGCCGTGGCGGGCCGGCCGGCGGAACCCGGCACGGGTCTGGGCCTCGCGATCAGTCACCGCCTTGTCCAGCTCATGGGTGGGACCCTCTCGGTCAACAGCACGCCGGGAGCCGGCAGTGTCTTCACATTCTCAGTGGCGCTACCGGCCCTCGCCGGCCAATCCACGCCTCCCTTTGCCCGCAGTCTGCGAATCACCGGCTACACCGGCCCGCGCCGCTGGCTGATGGTGGTGGATGACATCAGCGTGAACCGCCGTCTGATTGCCGACCTGCTGACCCCGCTCGGCTTCACTGTTACCGCCGAGGAATCGGGTCAGGCGGCGCTCGCCGCTGTCGCGCAGGAGCCACCCGATTTAATCTTCCTCGATCTGCGCATGCCGGACATGGACGGGCTCGAACTGGCGCGCCGGCTGCGCGCGCTGCCCAATGGTGCGGCCTTGAAACTCATCGCCATGTCGGCGTCCGTGCTCTCCTTCAACCAGGACGACGCCTTTGCCGCCGGCTGCGACGACTTCCTGCCCAAGCCGTTTCGCGAATCCGAGCTCATGCAAAAGCTCGCGCTGCACCTCGGCCTCACCCTCACCTACGACGAGGCCAATGCCCCCGCAGCTCCAGCGCCATCGTCAGAATCGGATCAATTCCCGCCTGTCGCCTCGCTCGAATCCCTGCTCGCCGCGGCCCGCCGTGGCGAGATCACCCAGCTGCGCCGGTTGCTGGCCGAGTTGCAGGTGACCCATCCGGAATGCCGGCGCTTCCTCGAACGGCTGGAAGCCCCGGCCCGGGCCTTCCAGATGGAGCGTCTCCGCGAAATCCTCGAAGCCAGCCTGCGCCCGACCTCCTCCTCCCAGCCATGACCCCGGCCAAAATCCTCGTCGTCGACGATACTCCCGCCAACCTCGCCGTGGTGCTCGATGCCCTCGCCGAAGCCGGCCACGACCTCGTGGTGGCCGAAAGCGCGCGCAGCGCCTTCAGCGTGCTGGACCACACGCGGCCCGACCTGATTTTGCTCGATGCCGTGATGCCGGAAATGGACGGTTTTCAAACCTGCATCCGGCTCAAGGAGACCGTCGCCTGGTGTGATATTCCCGTGCTGTTCATGACCGCGTTGGATGAACCCGAGGAAAAGGTCCGGGCCTTCAATGCCGGCGCCGTGGACTACATCCTCAAGCCCGTGCATGCGCCCGAGGTGCTGGCCCGCGTCCGCACCCACCTCCAAATCCGCGCCCTGCAACGGTCAGTCGAGGAGGAACTGGCCATGCGGATCGAAGCCGAAAACCAGCTCCGCCAGTCACTGGACCGGGCTGTGCTGCTGGTAACCGCCGACGGCCGCATCACCTTCTCCTCCCGGCTGGCCGAGGCGCTCCTGCATCGCTTCTTTCCCAGGCACACTCCGGGAATGCTGCCCCGGGAACTGGAGCAGCCGGGTGGTCCGCTGAAGGTACGCCGCTTCTCCGAACCCGGGCGCGACGACCTCCGCCTGCTGGTGCTCGAGGAGCCTGACGCTCCCCCTGGACCCGCCGCGCTCATCAAGCTCGGTCTCACTCCGCGCGAGGCCGAGGTGCTCTACTGGCTGGCCCAGGGCAAGAGCAACCCGGACATCGCGACCATCCTCGGCGCAAGCGTCCGCACGGTGCACAAACACGTCGAGAACATCTTCCGTAAGCTCGGCCTGGAAACCCGCAGCGCCGCCACGCTCACGGCGATCGAGATTCTGCGCCCGGCTGGACGCTGAGGCCGCTGAGTTTTAACCACGGATTTCACGGATCGCACGGATGGGGATAAGGGATCAATCGATGACCTCAAAAGGCTCAGGAGGCTCAGGGTTCAAAATGTGTTTTGAAGCCTGCCTAATCCCTTTGTCGTTCTTCGCTGCGCTCAGAATGACAAGTGTGGTGTGATGGTTTCAAAACACGCCATAAATACCGTCGTGCTTATGTGCATCCTGAGCCTTCTGTGGCCAAGGATTGATCCGTGGCATCCGTGAAATCCGTGGTTAAAAAACTTTCGGACATAAAAAACCCCGCTCCCCTTGTTCTCGGGGGGCGGGGTTTGTTGGGCGACGGTTAGTCGTCGTTTACGACGCCACGCCAGTGGTGGCGGGAGGGGTCTTCTGCTTGAAGATAAGCTTGTCGCCTTCGCGGTCCACGAGCACGGGCTCGCCGTCCTTCACGTCGCCGCGCAGGATGGCCTCGGCCAGCGGGTCCTCGAGATAGTGCTCGACGGCCCGGCGCAACGGCCGGGCGCCGTATTTCTCGTCGTAGCCCTTCTCCAGGATCAGGGCTTTCGACTCGGAGGTGAATTCCATCGTGATCTTGCGGGGCGCCAGCCGCTGGCTGAACTTCACCAGCTCGAGCTCGATGATCTTCACGAGGTCTTCCCGGTCGAGCGGCCGGAAGAAGATGATGTCCGAGATGCGGTTGAGGAACTCCGGCTTGAAGACCCGCTTGGCCTCCTCCAGCACCTTCTCGCGCATTTTCTCCGCATCGTTGAAGCTCGAAGCGGCGGCGGCAAAGCCCATCGAGGTCTGGCGCTGCAGGAGCTGCGCGCCGACGTTCGAGGTCATGATGATGATGGTATTCCGGAAATCCACCGAGCGGCCGAGGGAATCGGTCAGCCGGCCGTCCTCCAGGATCTGCAGGAGAATCTGGATGACGTCGGGATGGGCTTTCTCGACCTCGTCGAACAGCACCACGGCGTAGGGCTTCCGCCGCACAGCCTCGGTGAGCTGGCCGCCCTCATCGTAGCCGACATAGCCCGGAGGCGAGCCGACCAGGCGGGAGACGGCGAACTTCTCCATGTATTCGGACATGTCGATCTGGATGATCGCGTCCTGGTTGCCGAACATCTGCGCGGCGAGCTGCTTGGCGGTCTCGGTCTTGCCGACGCCGGTGGGCCCGACAAACATGAACGAACCGATCGGGCGGCGGGGATCCTTGAGGTCGGCGCGGGAGCGGCGGAGCGCCCGGGCGATGGCGGAGGCGGCGAGTTCCTGGCCGATGACGACCTTCTGAATCTCGGACTCCATCGCGAGGAGCTTTTCACTCTCCTTCTTTTCCATGCGGCTGAGCGGAATGCCCGTCCAGTCGGCGACGACCTGCATCATGAGGTCCTCGTCGATGGTCACGCGTTTCTCCTCGCGGGCCTTGCGCCATTCCTCGGTCACGATCTCCTGCTTCGCGCGCAGCTGCTTTTCCTGGTCGCGGAACTTGGCGGCCTCCTCGAAATGCTGCGCGGCGATGGCTTTTTCCTTCAGCGCGCACACCGCCTCGATTTCCTTGCTCAGGTCCTCAATGTTCGGCGGACGGCTAAGGGCGCCGATGCGGGCGCGGGAACCGGCCTCGTCCATGACGTCAATCGCCTTGTCGGGCAGGAAACGGCCGGTGATGTAACGGTCCGACAGCTTGGCCGCCGACTCGAGGGACTTGTCGGTGAAGATGGCCTTGTGGTGGTCCTCATACTTCGAGCGGATGCCCTTGAGGATCAGAATGGTGTCGTCCACCGAGGGCGCTTCCACCTTCACGGATTGGAAACGGCGGTCGAGGGCGGAGTCCTTCTCGATGTACTTGCGGTACTCGTTGAGGGTGGTCGCACCGATGCACTGCAGTTCGCCGCGGGACAGCGCTGGCTTGAAGATGTTGGAGGCGTCCATCGCCCCCTCGGCGGCGCCGGCGCCCACGATGGTGTGGAGCTCGTCGATGAAGAGAATGACGTTCTTGGCGCGCTTGATCTCATCCATGACGGCCTTGATGCGCTCCTCGAACTGGCCGCGGTACTTGGTGCCGGCCACCATGAGGGCGAGGTCGAGGGTGATGACCTTTTTCTCGAGGAGGATCTCCGGCACGTTGCCGGCGGAGATTTCCTGGGCCAGGCCCTCGACGATGGCCGTCTTGCCCACGCCGGCCTCGCCGATCAGGACCGGATTGTTCTTGGTGCGGCGGCACAGAATCTGGATGACGCGGCGGATCTCGTTCTTGCGGCCGACCACGGGATCCATCTCGGACTTGCGGGCCAGCTCGGTGAGGTCGCGGCCAAAGGCCTTGAGGGCGGGAGTCTTGACCTCCTTCTTGTCCTCCGGCTGCGCAGCGCCGCGCTGCGGGGCGCCGGCCGAGGCTTCCTCGCCTCCCGCGCCCTGCTCGCCGCCGGAAAACTGCGGATCGAGCTCGCGCAGGATCTCGTTGCGGGTGCGCTCGATGTCGATGTCGAGGGACTTCAGCACGCGGGCGGCGACGCCCTCGCCTTCGCGCAGCAGCCCCAGCAGGATGTGCTCGGTGCCGACGTAGGAATGGTTGAGGGTGCGGGCCTCCTTGCCGGCGAGGGCGAGCACCTTCTTGACGCGTGGGGTGTAGGGAATACTGCCGGGCGTCTTGGTTTCCTGGCCGGTGCCCACCTGCTTCTCGACGGCCGCGCGCACGGTCTCAAGGTCGAGACCCATCTTCTGGAGCACGCTCACAGCGACGCCCTGGCCAAGCTTGATCAGCCCGAGCAGGATGTGCTCGGTGCCGACGTAGTTATGGTGGAAGCGGTCGGCTTCCTTGCGGGCCAGTGCCAGCACCTGCTGGGCGCGTGGCGTGAAGTTATTCATCGGTTCCTGGGACATGGGCAAAGGTGTGGCTGGGGCTGCGGTTGATCAGTTTTTGCCGTTGGTGGCGTTGGCGGGAAAATTCGGACGGACAAAGCTGGCAAACTCCGTGCGCAGTCGGGTGGCGCGGAGGAGATCGCGCTGGCCGGGTTCAAATTCACCCTTCTGCGCGTGCTGCAAGTGTCCGGGCTGGGCCTCGATGAAGAGCCGGTCCACGACCGGACGGCTGGACTCGGGGTAGATGTTGAGATCTATGCCGAGGCGGATGAGCGACAGGAGGTTCATCGCCTCGCCGGAACTGAGCAGGTGGCTGTTCTGGAGGATGCCGTAGGCGCGCCCGATCTTGTCGAAGAGCTTGCCGGCATCGGCCTCGATCAGCTTTTCCCGGGCGTTGAGCTCGTGCTCGATGATCGAGTTGAGCACGCTGCCGAGGCGCTTGATGATCTCCTCCTCGGACTCGCCGAGGGTGGTCTGGTTGGAAATCTGGAAGATGCTGCCGCTGGCGTCCGAACCTTCGCCGAAGAGGCCGCGGACGACCATGCCGAGCTGGTTGACCGCACGGACGACCTTTTCCATCTGGCTGGCGATGACCAGCGCGGGCAGATGCATCATGGCGGACGCGCGCATGGCGGTGCCGAGATTCGTCGGGCAGGCCGTGACGTAGCCCAGGGTCGGGGAAAACGCGTAGTCGAGCTGGTCCTCCAGCGCGGTGTCGAGTTCGTTGACGGCATTCCAGGCCTTCTTGAGCTGGAATCCGGCGCGCAGGACCTGGATGCGAAGGTGATCCTCCTCGTTGATCATCACGGACAGGGCCTGGTCGCGGCTGATCACGACACCCGCCCCGGCCTTCGTGCCGCTGAGTTCGCGGCTGATGAGATGCCGCTCCACGAGGATCTGCTTCTCCAGTTCGGTGAGTTCGCTGACCGAGACATCAAGTCCGCGCTTCATCGGCCCGGTGGCAGCGACCGCCGCACGGCAGATGGCCAGGGAGGCCTCGCGTTGGGCCGGCTTGGCCCAGCCCGGGAACACCGTGTCGGCCAGATTGCGGGCCAGCCGGATGCGCGTCATGAGCACGATCGCCGTCTTGCTGTTCGAGGAGTCGGTCAGCTCTGACGGAGTCTCGATTAGCGATTCGATCGTCATGGGATCAGGGCGTGGTCTTGGGCGCGACGGTCTGCTTGACTTGGTTGATTTCATCGCGGCAGCGGGCGGCGTCTTCGTATCTTTCGGTCTTGATGGCATCGGAGAGGTCGAGTTCCAGCTTGGCCAGCCGGTCGTGGAGGGTTTTGCGGGCCAGGGCCTTCTGGGGGACCTTGCCGCGATGGACGAGGCCCTTGTGCATGCCGTCGAGCATCGGCTCGATCACGCTCTGGAAAACTTCGTAGCAATGCGGGCAGCCCATGCGGCCGTGCTTCTTGAAGTCGGCCTGGGTGAACCCGCACTGTTCGCAGCGCACACCGCTGACGGCCGGCTCGGGATTGAGCGAGGCCTTCAACAGCAGGTCGGCGAGTGAGAAGCCGCTGGGATCGGTGACCCCCTTGGCCTGGGCGCATTCCTCGCACAAATCGACCTTATGCACCTTATTGTTGACGATCTGCGTCAGGTGCACGGTCGCGGGCTTGGAGCAAAGGTCGCATTTGAGCGGATTGGCCATGTGGGTGGGTTTATTCCTATGCAAGTATGATGCCACACCGTGCCACTCTGGCAAGTGCGGCAAGCAAACTCGCCGATATGCGCCATCCCCGCGCTATAGCGACGGGCCAACGGGCCGGAGTGTCGCGCCAGCCCGGACGCGGACCGGCCGTGGGCGTCATCAAATCCGGGTGCCCTCGACGAGCACGCGGCGGCGGAAGGAGGCGAGAATCTTTTGCGTGATTGGACCGGGCTTGCCGGTGCCGATCACCCGGCCGTCCAGCTTCGTGACCGGGATTACCTCGGCGCCGGAGCCGGTGAGGAAGCACTCGTCGGCCACCCACACATCGTAGCGGGTCATGTCGGCTTCGCGGAGGGGCAGGCCGAGTTCCTGGGCGATGTCGAAGATGGTGCCGCGCGTGACGCCCTTCAGCGCCCCCTGCGAGGCAGCCGGCGTGATAATGGCACCCTTGTGCACGATGAAGATGTTGTCCGCCGTGCACTCGGCCACGTACCCCTGATCGTTGAGCATGATGGCCTCGAGGGCGCCAAACTGCTTCGCTTCGATCTTGCCGAGGATGTTGTTGAGGTAGTTGAGCGACTTGACCGTCGCCGGCAACGCCGCCGGGTTGATGCGGCGCGTGGGCACGGTGACAATGGCCAGCCCGTTGTCGTAGTGCTCCTGCGGATAGAGGGAAATCTTGCTCGCGATCACGAAAATCGAGGGCTTGGCGCAAAGCCAGGGGGCGAGGCCGAGGTCGCCCACGCCGCGGGTGATCACGAGGCGGATGTAGCCGTCCTTCAGTCCGTTCTGGCGGCAGGTTTCACAGGTGACCTCGCTCAATTCCTTCCGGTTCAGCGGCATTTGCAGCATGATGGCCTTGGCCGAGTACTCCAGCCGCTCCAGGTGCTCCTCCAGCCGGAAGATGTTGCCGTTGTAGAGCCTGATCCCCTCGAAAACTCCATCTCCGTAAAGCAGACCGTGATCGAACACGGACACTTTGGCATCAGCTTCATCCACATATTTTCCGTCGAGGTAGATTTTCATTGATTGGTCAAGTTACAGGGCCGCTCGGAGGTTTGTCCAGTCCCGGAACTGCGTCATGTCCTGATTTCAACTCGCCCACGCCTGCATCAGCCGCCCCACTTTGGCTTATGCATACCACAACCCACCAACCGCTTCGAGGTTTCACCCTGATAGAGCTGCTCACGGTCATCGCCATCATCGGCATCCTCGCCGCGATCGTCATACCGACTGTCGGCACGGTCCGTGAAAAGGCTCAGCGGGCCGTTGATGCGAACAACCTAAGGGAAATCGTGAAAGCCGCCATGATCTACGCCGGTGACAACAACGACCGGCTGCCCGACCCCGCCTCGATTCCTCCCTCGGTCCTGTCCGCCGCCGAAAAGCCCTTCCTCTGGCCGGGCATTCTCGCCCGCCATGGTGCGCTCACCGACCCCTCTTTTTATTATGCCAAGAACGATCCCCTCTTCTCGGGCCAATACCCTGCCACGATCCTAAGCCCGCAATCGCGCACCTCGCTTGACCCCGGTTTCACCACCGGGCGTTCGCTCAGCGTGGAATTTGTCGGCGGTCTGCGGCTTGGCGATCCCGCCACCACGCCGGTGGTATTCACGCGCGGACTCCGGCCCGACGGCACCTGGGATCCCAACACGGGCGTCTACAAGGATGCCGGCGGCTACGTGGCCTATCTGGGCGGCAGCGTTCAGTTCTACCCCGGCTCCGCCACGGGCAAATTCACCTCCAACCGCTCCAGCCGGCAGACTGACAACCTCCTCGAGGCCATTCCCTACAACGCCAACGCTCCAGGCAATTCGGCCCGGGTCTGGGGCACCGAGGGCGCCGGCACCGGGACTGTCACCGGCACCCCCGCGATTCAGGGCCGGTAATCCGGCTTGGATATGACCACCCGCGGGCCATCGAAAGGCTTTTGTTTTCCCGCTTCCATCACCCGCCCGCGCCCTGCAACATGCTCTGCTACCCATGACGCCTGCCCCAGTCGCGCCTGCCGCCAACACCACCTACATCGTCGGTCATCGCAACCCCGATGCCGATGCCATCTGCTCGGCCATCGCCTACGCCGCCTTCAAGGAACAGCGCGGCGAAAAAGGCTACGCCCCGGCGCGCTGCGGCAACTCCAATGCCCGCATCGACACGATCCTGCAGCGCTTCAACCAGCCCCTGCCGCATTACCTGAGCGATGTCAGCCCGCGTGTACGCGACCTCATGGTGACCGACATCATCTCCGTGCCGGAAAGCGCCACCTGCGCCGAGGCCCTCGAACTGATCGACCGTCATGGGGTCAACGTCATCCCCGTGACCTCCGCCGAACGCCGGGCGGTCGGCACCGTGTCGCTCGCGCACATGGGCGGTTTCTTCATCCCGCGCATCAAGGAACCCCGCCAGACCCGTCAGGTGCACACCAGCCTCGATCGCATTGTCCGAGCCCTGGATGCCAAAGTGCATCACGCGGTGGATGCGCATCGGCTGGAAGAACTCTACATCCGGATTGGGGCGATGGACATCGGCACCTTCTGGAAAATCTCCGCCCGCGAAAAAATCTCCCCGGCCCAATCCCTCATCATTGTCGGCGACCGGCGGGACGTCCAATTGCGCTGCATCGAGCTGGGCATCCGCGCCCTGGTCATCAGCGGCAACCTGCCGGTGGCTGATGACGTCATCGCGCAGGCCCGCGAGCGCGGCGTCAGCATCCTCGGCTGTGCCCACGACACCGCGACCACCGCCTGGGCGGTGCGCACCGCCGCGACGCTGGACCGGGTGATCGAGCGCAAGTTTACCACGATCAACCCCGACACGCGGGTGGCCGACCTGCGGAAGAAATTCGGCGTCGCCTCCACCCACGCCATGCTGGTGGCCGGCGAGGACGGGGTGCTACAGGGCATCCTCACCAAGAGCGATCTCCTCAAGCCCGTGAACACGCGCCTCGTCCTGGTGGACCACAATGAGATGACCCAGGCGGTCAGCGGCGCCGAGGAAGTCACCATCACCGAGATCATCGATCACCACCGCCTGGGTGCGCTCAACACCCAGCAGCCCATCCTCTTCATCAACGAGCCGGTCGGCTCGACCTGCACGATCGTCGCCGATCTCTTCCGGCGCGAACACCTCAAGCCCAGCCCGGAAATCGCCGGCATCATGATGGCGGGCCTCATCTCCGACACGCTGCTGCTCAACAGCCCCACCACCACACCGAAGGACGGAGTCATTCTCAACTGGCTCTCGGAAATCGCCGGGGTGGACCCGCGCAAGCTCGCCGATGAGATTTTCAGCTCCGGCTCGGTGATCCTGGCCAACCCGCCCGAGCGCGTCGTCCGCTCCGACTTCAAGATCTACGAGGAGGAAGGCGTCCGCTTTGCCGTCTCCCAGGTCGAGGAACTTGGCTTCGGCAATTTCTGGCAGCATGCCAAGGAGATTGCCGCCGCCCTGCAGGAGCTGCGCGATAGCGAGCATCTCGCCTTTGCCTGCCTCCTGGTCACGGACATCAACACGCAGAACTCCCTGCTCATCGCCAAGGGCGACCCCGGGCTCATCCAGCGCATCTCCTACGCCCACGTGGAGCAGGACGAGGTCTTTGACCTGCCCGGCATCGTCAGCCGCAAGAAACAGCTCATCCCCTACCTCTCCAGCCTGCTCAAGGAGATGGCCGCGGACGGCGCCCCCGCCCGCCCCGGCTCGGCCGCGCCATTCACCAAGCGC
>CAZFHG010000010.1:0-3130 GCA_964518665.1 uncultured Opitutaceae bacterium
CGCCCACTTGCTGCGGACGAAAATCACGCCCGATCTGGCCAATCGCCGCTTCTGCCTCGAGCAACCTATCGCCGGCGCGCAAGCCGGGCTGGTTTACCGTGCCCGTCTCCTCGACCGGAAGGGCATCGTCAGCGAGGCGGTCTGCGCTTGCGGACACGGTTTCTATCCCCGACTTGATCTGCCCGTCCCGGTGTCGCGCCAGTGTCTGTGGTCGCCGGAGGATCCGCACCTCTACGATCTCGAGCTCGAACTGGTGGACGAAAAGACCGGCGCGGTGGTAGATGCGGTGCGCAGCTACGCCGGTCTGCGCAGCGTGTTCATCGATGGCTATGCCGTGAAGATCAACGGCCGCGCCGTGTTCCAGCGACTCGTGCTCGACCAGGGTTATTATCCCGACGGCATCCTCACCGCGCCGTCCGATGCCGCGCTCGTGCGCGACATCAAGCTTTCCCTCGCTGCGGGTTTCAACGGCGCGCGCCTGCACCAGAAGGTCTTTGAGGAGCGCTTCCTGTACCACGCCGACCGCCTCGGCTACCTCGTGTGGGGCGAGTTCAGCGACTGGGGGCTCAACGGCCGCGCGCCCGTGCGCGAGTGGCACGTGCAGCCCGACGGCAAGGTCGTGCGCGCCGGCAACCATAACGGCCAGGACCATCCGCCGTCCATCGTCGCCCAGTGGCTCGAAGCCGTGCAGCGCGATTACAACCACCCGAGCATCGTCGGCTGGTGTCCGCTCAACGAAACGCTCCGCCGGCTCGACGAGCGCATCACCCACCACGACGACATCATGCGCGCGCTGTTCCTCGCGACCAAGCTCGCCGACAACACGCGCCCCGTCCTCGACGTCTCGGGTTACACGCACGTCGTGCCGGAGGCCGACATTTGTGACACGCACGACTACGACCAGGACCCGAAGACATTCAAAAAGCGCCACGACGGCCTGCTCCGCGATCAGCCCTACGAACGCGACGAGATCTGGATGAAGTCCATCCCGTGGCGCCGCGGACAACCGTTCTTCGTCAGCGAATTCGGCGGCATCCAATGGAGTCCTGGTGCCAAGCCCGGCGACGCCGCCTGGGGCTACGGCAATCGGCCAAAGACGCTCAAGGAATTCTACGAGCGCTTCGAGGGCCTGTGCGCCGCGCTCCTCGATAACAAGCGCATGTTCGGCTACTGCTACACGCAGCTCACCGACGTGTTCCAGGAGCAGAACGGCATTTACACCTTCGACCGAAAAACCAAGTACGACCTCAAGCGCGTCCACGCCGCGCAGGTACGCAAGGCCGCGATCGAGAAGTAGTTTTGGTTAATTGCGAAGGGACCTGGGAGCGCGGGCCGCTGGCCCGCATGGACTGAGAAGCGGGCGAGCCGCCCGCGCTCCCAAGGCTACCTTACAAACCAATCAATGCCACGTTCGCCATCGCCCACTCTCATCCAACAAATCATTTCTCGTACTGCCATCGCCGGACCTGATATTCGCGTTTCTTCGCGACCCTTCGCGGTTTATTCCCATCGTCACTTTCCAACCTCATGCCCGTCATCCCCCATCCCTCTCCTGTCATCCGTCACCGCCAAGGGCTGCCGCGCACCCGCGCCGCGCTCGCCGCCGGGAAGCTCACGGTCGGCTTCCTGGGCGGATCCATCACGGCACCGCATCCGGGCAAGAGTTGGCCCGAGCCGCTGCTGGCCTGGCTGGTGAACCGCTTCCCGCAGGTGCGCGTGACTGTCGAGAACGGCGCGATCGGCGCCACGGGTAGTGATCTTGCTGCCTTCCGTGCGAGCGACACGGTGCTGCCGGCCCGGTGCGACCTCGTGTTCGTCGAGTACGCGGTCAACGACTACGGCACCGCCACCGACTTTCGCAATCGCACGCGCGAGGGCCTGCTGCGGCAGTTGCTCGCCACGGGCTGCGACGTCGTTCTCGCCTACACCTATTTCAACGACATGAAACCCGACATGGAGGCCGGTCGCGTGCCGCCGTCCATCGCCGAGTTTGAGACCCTCGCCGACCACTACGGCCTGGGCTCGGTGTGGATGGGCCTCCACGCCTGGCACGAGGTCCACGCCGGCCTCATGACCTGGCCCGAGTGGCTGCCCGACGGCATCCACCCCGAGAACCGCGGCAGCCTCAGCTACGCGACGAGTGTCATCGCCTATCTCGAGAAGGAACTGGCCGCGTCACCCGCCCCCGCGCCGCGCCCGGCCCTGCCTCCGGCGCTGTACGCGGGCAACTGGGAGAAGGTGCGCCGGATTCCCTTTGATGCGGTCCAATCTTCCGGCCCGTGGACCGTCCGCCGCTGGTACACCTGCCCCGGGATCGATTGGGCGCTACACACCACTGCCCCCGGCGCGACGCTCAAGTTTGCCTTTGACGGCTACGGCTTGGCGCTGGTCTTCCACTTCCACGGCCTCGCGAGCGAGGTGCGCTACCGCGTGGACGGCGGGGAGTGGGCCGTGACCAAGCGCGACCGCCCGGAGTGGTGCAACACCAACGGCTGGCCGCGCCTGCTCCTCGTCACCGACACCCTTCAAGCCGGCCGCCACGAGTTCGAACTCGAGACCCTGGCTGAGCCCCTGCCTCTGCCGCAGGGCTGCGGCACACTCACCACTATTGGGATGATCGGCGTCATCGGGTAGGATCTCCGCGCAGGGGCGCGGAGATGGGAGAGTGGATATCGGAGATGGGAGATCGGAAACCCAGGAACCAACAACCGGAAGGGAACGCTAATCTTCGCTGATCTACGCTAATCTCTGAACCAGTGTTTTGGTTCGACCCCCATTAGCGCAGATGAGCGAAGATTAGCGTTCCAACCAACTCGGGCCCAAACCCCATCCAACGCTTTGCGCTCTCTGCGTTCTTTGCGGTTAAATGGATTGGGTATTTCCGAACCCTTTTAACCACTGATGCACACTGATTTTCACTGACGGCCGAATCGGAATCAAAGCTCGTCGAACCCGGTCTTTGGGTTGTGACATCAGTGTTCATCCGTGCCCATCAGTGGTTAAAACCGGATCGAGCCCGAACCCTGAGCCACCAGCCGGCAGCGGTTTCAAGGCTTCCGTCGCGGCTGCACTGGTATGTGCACCTCGGAGCGTTTGGTGAACCAGGGGGTGAAGGGGCCGTTCCAATAGA
>CAZFHG010000010.1:3230-8356 GCA_964518665.1 uncultured Opitutaceae bacterium
CACCAACCGGAAGGGAACGCTAATCAGCGCTGATCTACGCTAATCTCTGAACCAGTGTTTTTATTAGCGCAGATGAGCGAAGATTAGCGTTCCAACCGGCTTGGGCTCGAATCCTTTGCTCCGGCTTTGGCGTCTTCGCGCTTAACCCTCCATCCCCCGCCATCAAACCATTGCCTCGCGCCGGATTACGGCGATGATGCGCGCTTCATCCATGGCCAAGATTGAGAACAACTTTCCGGCGGTGGCGGTTAATCCCAACCGGCCCTACGACAGCATCCGGGAACTGTACCTTTGCGAGGAGCCGGCCCTGCTGGCCTCGCTCCACCGGGGCGACCGGCGGGAGGCCACGCGGATCATCAATCTCGTGCTGGTCCACATCTACAGCGCCGGGCACGAGCGGAGCGAAATGCTCAAGATCCTGCTGCTCGAGCTGGTGGTCATGATGTCGCGGGCGGCGGTCGAGGCGGGTGCGCCGCAGAGCGAGGTCATCGGCTTCTGCTACCGCCACCTCACCGAGCTCACCGCGGTCACAGATGACGAACAGCTCTCGCGCTGGCTGCGCGAGGCGGTGCTCCGGATCTTTGATGCGGTCGAACGCGTCCGCGCCGCCCAGGTGCCGCAAGTGGTCCACCGGGCCATCGAGGCCATCCGCAACGGAGCCTTGGGTCTGGAGGTGGCGCAGGCCCGCGAACAGGTGGCGCGCCAGGTGGGGGTTTCCCAGCGCCAGCTCATCCAGTTGCTCCGCGAGCGCACCGGCCGGACCTTTGCCGACCTGCTGCGCGAGGCCCGGATCGAGCGGGCCTGCGAAATGCTCGCCAAAACCGAGCGATCCGTTGCCGAAATCGCCCACGAGGCCGGTTTTTGTGACCAAAGCTACTTCACCCACGTCTTCCAGAAGCTGAAGCGGACCACCCCGCGGCAGTACCGCGCCGTCACCCGGGGCCAGCCCCACCTTCCACACATCCCCGATACCCCCGCTCCCAGACAAAGGCCGGCCAAAAAGTACAAAGCGGCAAAACGGCGCGGCTGACCGGTTCCACTCGGTACGGGCCGGATTATCGCGGGCGATTGGTGGTATTAGCCGGATGCCAAACCCTACTTGGTTGCACCCAATCACCAAAGAAACGTCCCAGAACACAAGACCCGCGGCAGGGCCTCGTGTAACCTGACGCCGTGAATAACCACCCCCTTCCTGAAGGCACACCCGGTGGAAACGCACACCCTATGTCGGACCCCAAAGCCAATCTGACCCTCCGCGAACAGCTCAACTCCGGCCGCTTCATCTACGGCGCCGAACTGGTCACCACCCGTGGCATGCCCGAGCCGGACCAGCCCTCGAAGCTGATCGAGCTGGGTGAAGGCCTCGCGGCGGACAACCGCATCGCGTGGGTTTCCATCACCGACAATCCCGGCGGCAACCCGATGATCCCCGCCGACTGGGTCGCCAACGTGCTCAAGCCCCGCGGCAAGCAGCTCGTCATCCATCTCACCTGCAAGGACCTCAACCGCAACGGCCTCGAGTCCGCCGCCTGGCGCTACGCCGCCGAGGGCTTCGACAACATCCTCGCGCTGACCGGCGACTACCCGACGGCGGGGTTCAAGGGTCTCGCGCAGCCGGTGTTCGATTTGGATTCCGTGAGCCTCATCTCGATGCTCAGCACGATGAACGCGGGCCTCGAGATCACTAAGCCCAACGGCAAGACCGAGAAGCTCACCAAGACCAACTTTTTCACCGGCTGCGCCGTGTCGCCCTTCAAGCAGCAGGAGCGCGAGCTGATGCCGCAGTACTTCAAGCTCGCCCGCAAGATCCAGGCCGGCGCGTCGTGGGTCGTGCCGCAGCTCGGCTACGACATGAGGAAGTTCCATGAGATCAAACTCTTCCTCGACTGGGCCAAGCTCTCCGCCCCGATCGTCGGCAACGTCTACGTGCTCAACAAGGTCGTGGCCCGGATGTTCAACCAGAACAAGATTCCCGGCTGTGTGGTGAGCGACGCGCTCTACGCCCAGATCGAGAAGTACGCCGCCGGTCCCGACAAGGGTAAGGCCTTCTTCACTGAGCTCGCGGCCAAGCAACTCGCGGTTTTCAAGGGCATGGGCTTCGCCGCCGGTTATCTGGGCGGCGTGCACAAGGCCGACGCCTTCGCGGCGATCATCGACCTCGCCGAAAGCTACGGCGAAAACGACTGGAAGCAGTTTGCCCGCGAGATCCAGTTCCCGAAGGAGAAGGAGTTCTACCTTTTCGAAAAGGACGAGCAGACCGGGCTCGGCGACGGCGCCCGGCTCAACGAGGACTATCAAAAGTCCCTGCAGAATCCCGAAAAGCCCGCCGAGGTCGGCTTCAACTACCAGCTCTCCCGGTTCGTCCACAGCCTCGCCTTCAATCCCGGCCGCGGACTGTTCCCGGCGATGCAGAAGGTCTTCGGCCGCCTCGAGTCCGGCAAGCACACGACCACGCTCGGCGCGCTGCACACGGTGGAGCACGCCTCCAAGGTCGCGCTCTACGGCTGCAAGGACTGCGGCGACTGCTCGCTGCCCGAGTGCGGCTATCTCTGCCCGCGCAATGCCTGTTCCAAGAACCAGCGCAACGGCCCCTGCGGCGGATCCGCCAACGGCCATTGCGAACTCGACGACAAGGACTGCATCTGGTCGCGCGCCTACGATCGCTTGAAATATTACGGCGAATCGCGCGACATGCTCAGCGGCCCCGCCGTTTTCGTGAACCCATCCCTCAGCGGCACCTCCGCCTGGGCGAACAATTACCGCGGCCGCGACCACGCCCACGTCGCCGTCCCCAACGGCACCAAACCCGAGCCCACCCCCGCCAAACCCGTCTAATTTTCCCAACTTTAAAACCAATAACCCATAACCATTAACCAATAACCCATAACCAATTTCCCCATGCCCATCCCCAACCTCACGATCATCGGCGAATCCATCAACGATTCCGTCCCGTCCACCCACAAACTTTTCGAGGCCAATGACCTCGTCGGCCTGAAGGAACTGGCCGTCTCGCAGGACACCGGCGGCGCCGGCTACATTGACGTCAATGTCGGCCCGCGCTCCGCCGACTTCCTCGCCGAGATGGTGCGCCACGTCCAGAGCGTCACCGCCAAGCCGATCTCCGTCGACACGCCCGACCCGGTCATGGCCGAGGCCGGGCTCAAGGCCTACGACCGCGCCCGCGCCGGCGGTCGCATCCCGGTGCTGAATTCCATCGCCCAGACCCGCCGCGCGATGTTCGGGCTCACCAAGATCATGCCCTTCATGCCCATCCTCCTCGCCTCCGAGCGCGTGGACGCCAAGGGCATCAGCCAGCCCTGCCACACCGCCCAGGAGGTCTACCAGACCGCGAAGGAGCTGGTGGCCGAGGCCGGCCAGCACGGCATCCCGGTGGACCACTGCATCATCGATCCCGCCATTTCGCCGATTGGCGCCGACTCCGACGGCCGCTTCCAGTGCCTCATGGGCGCGATCAACCTGATCCACGCCGATCCCGCGCTGAAAGGCGTGCACATGTCCGTCGGTCTCTCCAACTTCAGCGTCATGCTTCCCCCCAAGCGCGCCGACGGTTCCCCGACCAAGGGCCCGCTCGAGAGCGCCTTCCTGACCATGGCCGTGCCGCTCGGCATGGACCACGTCATCGGCTCGGTGAAGCGCAAGTACGACATCCTCCCCGCGGATCACCCCGCCATGCAGTGCCTCACCGACTGCCTGAAGCTCGAGGGCTTCGACGTCATCATGCGCGTGCAGGAGTATTACGCGTGAACAAGCAGGCCGCCCGCTCGCGGGCGCTTTTTCGGCACGCGAAGGCCGATAAGCGCGAGCAAGCTCGCAGCCTACCGCAACCCTTTCCCCTCCCCAAACCCAACCTCCTCCCATGGCTGAAAAACCCGTACCCTCCGACATCGATATCGCCCACCAGGCGAAGATGCTGCCCATCGACAAGATCGCGGCGAAACTCAACATTCCCGCGGACGCCCTTGAGCACTACGGCAAGTACAAGGCCAAGGTCGGGCTGGATTTCTACCGTGAGCAGATCAAGAAGCCCGCGGGCCGCCTCGTGCTGGTGACCGCCATCTCGCCGACCCCGGCCGGCGAGGGCAAGACCACGACGACCGTCGGCCTCGGCGACGCGCTCAACCGCATCGGCAAACGCGCCACCATCTGTCTGCGCGAGCCTTCCCTCGGGCCGAGCTTCGGCGTCAAGGGCGGCGCGGCCGGCGGCGGTTACGCCCAGGTCATGCCGATGGAGGACATCAACCTCCACTTCACCGGCGATTTTCACGCCATCACCTCCGCGCACAACCTGCTGTCGGCGATGATCGACAACCATCTCACGCACGGCAACGCGCTCGGGATCGACCCGAACCGCATCGTGTGGAAGCGCGTCATGGACATGAACGACCGCGCCCTCCGCGAGATCGTCGTGGGCATGGGCGGTGTGGCCAACGGCGTCTGCCGCCAGTCCGGCTTCGACATCACCGTGGCCTCCGAGGTCATGGCCATCTTCTGCCTCTCGCAGAACCTCGACGAGCTGAAGGAACGCCTCGGCCGCATCGTCATCGGCTACACCCGCGAGAAAAAGCCGGTCACCGCCGCCGAGCTCAAGGCCCACGGCGCCATGGCCGTGCTCCTCCGCGATGCGCTCGCGCCCAACCTCGTGCAGACGCTGGAGAACAATCCCGCGTTCGTGCACGGCGGTCCCTTCGCCAACATCGCCCACGGCTGCAACAGCGTCCTCGCCACCAAGCTCGCACTGAGCCTCAGCGACTACACCGTCACCGAGGCGGGCTTCGGCGCCGACCTCGGCGCGGAGAAGTTCCTCGACATCAAGTGCCGCTTCGCGGGCCTCAAGCCCAGCGCCGTCGTCATCGTCGCCACCATCCGCGCACTCAAGATGCACGGCGGCGTCGACAAGAAGGAACTCAAGACGCCCAACGCCGCGGCCGTTGAACGCGGCATCGTGAACCTCGAGAAGCACGTGGAGAACGTCACCAGCTTCGGCCTGCCCGTCGTCGTGGCGATCAACCACTTCGTTAGCGACACCGAGGAGGAGTTCGAGGTGGTCCACAAGCACTGCACCCGGCTCGGCGTGAAGGCGGTCACCGCCACGCACTGGGCCCATG
>CAZFHG010000010.1:8456-29565 GCA_964518665.1 uncultured Opitutaceae bacterium
AAGCACTGCACCCGGCTCGGCGTGAAGGCGGTCACCGCCACGCACTGGGCCCATGGCGGCGCCGGGGCCGAGGGCCTCGCCCGCGCCGTGGTCGAGGTCGCGGAGAAAGACACGAACGGCTTCCACCACCTCTATCCCGACGACATGCCGCTCTGGGAGAAGGTCCGCACCATCGCCCAGAAGATCTACGGCGCGAAGGACATCGTCGCCAGCCAGCGCGTGAAGACGAAGTTCGACGACCTGCAGAAGGCCGGCTACGGGAAATTCCCCGTGTGCATGGCCAAGACGCAGTACTCGTTCTCGACCGATCCGAACCTGCGCGGCCGTCCGACCGGTTTCGACGTCGAGATCCGCGAGGTCAACGTCTCCGCCGGCGCCGGTTTCATCGTCTGCCTCACCGGCGAGATCATGACCATGCCGGGCCTGCCCAAGGTCCCGGCCGCCGAGGTCATCGACCTCGACGCCAACGGCGAGATTCTCGGACTGTTCTGATTTTGGCTTGTGGGTATGGTTTGTGAGGGGCGCGGTTCCGGCCGCGCCCCTTTTCTGTTTTGGCGCCCCCATCCAATCTTTCTCCCGATTCGGGATGAATCCGTCGCACACGGTAAAGGACTGCGACACGATCGGATTAGGTAGCGCCCGGCCTCCGGACGGGCGGTAGGATGACCGCAGGCGTGCAACCTATCGGCCCGCCCGGAGGTCGGGCCCTACCCACGGAAGACCGTTTGATGACTTAAAAGGCTGCGGCCCCCTGGGAGCGCGGGCGGCCCGCCCGCTGTTTGGGCGAGGCTTACGATCCGGAGAAAGATTAAGATAAAGAGGAAAGAGAAAGATTGGTTTAGGTTTTCGCGGGTCGATCCCCAGTGACACTCCCCGTCTTTGACATCGCCCTCCGCACCGCTATCAACGGTCGGACCCGATGGCTGATTTCCTGACCACCCTCAAATCCGAGACGCTCCTGACCGACGGGGCGATGGGGTCCTATCTGTTCAGCCTCACCGGTCGGCTGTCCGAGACGAACCATGTTTACGAAGCCTTCAACGCGGAACAGCCGGACCTGATCCGGAAAGTCCATCTCGCCTACCTCGCCGCCGGCGCGCGCTGCCTGAAGACCAACACCTTCGGCGCGAACCGCCGCCAGCTGCGGCAGTTCGGTTTGCAGGACCGCGTGACCGCCATCAACCGGGCCGGCGTGCAGGTGGCGTGCGAGGCCATCGCCGCGTTCAAGGCGGAGAACCGCGTGTCTGGTCCGTTCTTCGTGCTGGCCTCGGTCGGCCCGACCGCCGAACCCCTCACCACCGCGTACGACGTGGCGGAGTGCTACCACGAGCAGATCGATGCGCTCATTGCAGCCGGCGCCGATGCCCTGCTGTTGGAAACCTTTGGTTCGCTCACGCAACTGGAACTTCTCATCAGCCTCATCCAGGCGCGTCCCGGCACGCCGCCGGTGATTGCGGAGATGACGTTGCGCGCCGCCGACAAGGAGCACGCACTCGAACCCGATCCCGTCACCTTCGTCAACCGCATGGCGGCGCTGGGCGTGGCCGTGGCCGGCGTCAATTGCTGCGCGCCGTGGGATGCCAGCGCGTTTGTGGATGCCGTTGCCGATACGGATCCGGTGCGCTCCGGCGCGCTGCAGCTGGTCGTGATGCCCAACGCCGGCGGCTTCCAGCGCATCGGCAACCGGTTCATGACCTCGGTGAACCCCGAGTCGGCGGGCAAGCTCGTCCGCAGTCTCGCCGACCGCGGTGTGCGCCTGCTCGGCGGCTGCTGCGAGATGCATCCGCCGCACATCGAGGAGATGCAGAATTACCTCCAGGCCCGGGCGGCGGGCGCGCGCATCACGGCGACGACGGTGGCCCACGCCTCGACGCTGCCGCCGGTGGGCGACGCCGAGAAAGCGGGCAACGGCCGGCTCTCGCGCAAGCTGAAGGCGAATGAGTTTGTCGTGAGCATCGAGGCCGTGCCACCGCGCGGTACCGAGGACGTGATCATCCAGCGCAAGGTGGATTTCGTGGCGAAGCTCGCGGAGAGCGGACTCGTGGACGCGGTGGATTTCACCGACGGTTCACGCGGCATCCCGCTCATTCCGCCGGGCGACTTCATCCATCTTGTGCGCGGGCGCCTCGGCTGGACCGCGGCCACGGGCGACAAGCTCGAGCTCATTCCTCATTTTACCGGCCGTGATCTCAACGTCATGGGCATCCAGAGCCGGCTGGTGGGCTACCACGCCAACCGCATCCATAATGTGCTCTTCATCACCGGCGATCCGCCGAAGATGTCGCCCACTTATCCGCGTTCGACCGCGGTGTTCGACCTCGATTCCATCGCGATGATCCGGCTGACGCATTCCTGCCTCAATGCCGGGGTTGATTTCGGCGGGGCGGCGCTCGGCAAACAGGCCGACCCGCGCACGCACTTTACCATTGGCAGCGGCGTGGAGCTCGAGGCGCAGGACATGAAGCGCGAACTCGACCGTCTCCGGCAGAAGATCGACCAAGGCGTGGACTACATCATGACGCAGCCTGCGTTCCGGTCCGAGCCGCTGGCGGTACTCGAACCGTACCGTGGCCGCACCGCGTTTCTCATTGGTGTGATGGTGCTGGCCGGTTTCGAGCATGCGCAGCGCATGGCCCAGGTGCCCGGCGTGGTCGTGCCCGATGCGCTCCTGCAGCGTTTCGCCGCGTATCCCGACGTGAAGGATCAGGCGAAGCTCGGCCTGGAGCTGGCCGCCGAGCAGATCCGCGACCTCAAGCGCGACGGCTGGGCCGGCGTGTACGTCATGTCCACCGCGGTGGGTTTGGGTACCGTGGAAGTGTTGCGGGCGGGGTTGGGAAGGTAGGTTTTGGTTAAGCGCAAAGACGCGAAGGCGCTAAGGTTGCGCAAAGGGTTTTAGTGGGAGCGCGACCGCCCTCGGGCGCAATCGTGCGAAAGCAGGCGAGTAACCAACGCTCCCAAGATTTCAAAATACCAACGCTATTTGGAAATCAGGACCTTCTATTTGTAAGTCGCCGGCATGCGGGTGAATTGCGACCGAGGGCGGTCGCGCTCCCAGCCCCATCTTTGCTCCGGTCTTAGCGACTTCGCGTCTTTGCGCTTAATTAAAACCGGATCGCCTTTGTCTCCTCGACCAACGCCAGGATATTCTCGAACGGCACATCGGGCTCCAATACGTGGGTCGGGGCGATCATCACCCGCGCACCGTGATCGCGATGCAAGGCGGCGATCTCGCGGACGCGCCTCCGCACGTCATCCGGCGTGCCGAAAGGCATCGTGGTCTGCGTGCCGACCATGCCGCTCAGGCCGAGGGTCTTGCCGTGACGCCGCACGAGTTCGGCGGCGTCCATGCACTCGGGCTGCACGGGATTGAGAATATCCACGCCGACCTCGATGAGCTCGGGCACGATGGGCATGATGTCGCCGTCGGAGTGATAATGCACCCAGACCTTGCGTCCGCCCGAGGCCTCGCGGATGGCGGCGATGACCTTGGCGAGGCGCGGCTTCAGGTGCTTCCGCCACATGGGCACGGACAGCAGCATGCCGGTCTGCATGCCGACGTCGTCGCCGAGCCCGATGATATCAATGCCGGCCTTGGCGAACTCGCGGCCGACGTTGCACGAGCGCTCGGTGAACCAGTCGAGCAGCCAGTCGGCGATGCCGTTCCCCTCGGCGAGGTCCTGGAAAAGGTTGTCCATGCCGCGCGCATACCACGAGACCTCGAAGGTGGTGCACTCCATGCCGGCGAAGGCGACCTTTCCGCGCGTGTGCACCTGCTGCATTTTCTTTTGCAGGGCGGCGTAGTGCTTCGGGTCGGAGGTGTCGGGCCAGGGGAGCTTTTCCAGCTGCGCGACACTCGTGATCTTTTCCAGCGGGTGCAGCATGACGCGGAAGTGGTAGGCCTTGCCCACGGTGCCGGCGGGTGGTTCGACGTGCGCGATGCAGAACGGTCCGACCTCGGCGTTGGCGGGCAGGACGCAGCCGATCTCGGCCAGCGCGTCACGCCAGTGCTGCGGGTTCTCGTTGTAGCCGACCCATTCGAAGCCGAAGTCCGTCTCAAACGACAACTCGGGACTGCGCACGCCGGTCTTCTCCTCGATGAGGTCGGCGACGGGTGGCGTCACGGGCACGTTGAGCGGCAGCCATTCCGGGCGGCCGCCGGACATCATGGCGTGGAAATTTTCGCGGGCGTTCATGGGGGGATAATTGTCTGAATGTAGGGGCGCACCTGGTGTGCGCCTTTTGGGAGTCGATGAGAGTTGGGTGCCGATCCGGGCGCAGACGAGCTGCGCCCCTACAGCGGCAAGTCAGTCGTCATGCTTTCGGAAACTTCTTCTTCATCGCCACGATGTGCTCGGGCGTGCTGCCGCAGCAGCCGCCGACAATGCGGGCACCGGCGGCGAGGAAACGCGGCACGGCGGTCGCGAACTGCGCGGCGGATTCGTCGTAGAGGATTTTGCCGTTCACGAGACGCGGCGAGCCGGCGTTGGGCTGCACGATCACGGGCCGGCCGGCGGCATGGGCGGCGAGCTCGGCGGTGAGCTTCACGTAGTCGTCGAGCGAGAGCTCCGTGCCGCAGTTGGCCCCCACGATGTCGGCGCCCGCGGCAATCGCGGCCGACAGGGTGTCCGCCACGGTGTTGCCCATCATGGTGCGGTAGCCGGCGGCGGCCTTTTGGTAAGTGTAGGTGGCGATGACGCACTCCGCCCCGGCGGCTCTGGCCGCCTGCACGGCGAGGGCGGCCTCGGCGGGATCGGACATGGTTTCAACCAGGATGATGTCGGCACCGCCTTCGAGCAGCGCCGCCGCCTGCTGGCGAAAGGCGACCGCCACTTCATCCGCCGTGGCCTCGCCCAGCGGTTCGAGCATGCCGCCGAAGGGTCCGATGTCACCGAGCACCCAGGCACGGTCGCCGGCGATTTCGCGGGCGAGCCTTGCGCCGGCCAGGTTGAGTTCATGGACGCGGGCGCCGGCACCGTGGCCGGCCAGCACGTAGGAAGTGCCACCAAAGGTGTTGGTCGTGAGCAGATCGGCACCGGCGACCAGATAGGCGCTGTGCACCAGCTGCACGCGGTCGGGCTGGGTGGTGTTCCAGAGTTCGCCGCAGGCCCCGGGCGCCAGGCCGATTCGTTGCAATTGCGTGCCGGTGGCGCCGTCGCCGAGCAGCGGCCGGAGAGCGAGGGCGGAGCGGAAACTGGCGACGCGGGCGTTCATGAGGAAAGCCGGTGAACCTCGTCGAGGAATTCCGTGGCGCGGTCGGCGTTGCGGAATGGTGTGCAGACCAGCAGCCACAGGCCGTCGGGTCCGAGTTCGCGCAGCACGTTGAGAGCGTCGTTGCCATCCTCGGCGATGATTTGCAGGGCCTTGCCGGCCTTGCGGCAGCGGCGGTAGACGTCGAGCCACTTCATGGCGTTGCCCTGGCCGGCGCCATAGACCCATTGCACGGCGTTCAGGTTGGGCAGCGCCAGCATCGTGTCGAGGTGCTGCAGCGCCTGCGGGCCGTCGAGGTGGAAGATGGTCCGCTCCAGCGGGGCCATTTCCATCTCGATGGACGGCCGGATGATATCCTGGCCGATTTCCTTGGAGACCAGGCACCAGAAATCGCAGCTCGGAATGTAGGCCGGGCCGTTGTGGAGATAGGAGCACCAGGTCGTGCTCGGCTGGCCCAGGGCGGTGAGGCGCTGGTAGAGGCGGCGGTAACCTTCCACGTAGGCGCGGGAGGCGTGCAGGCTGGCCTGGTAGACGAGGTCGGGTGCGTCCACGAGATCGAGGCAGACGTCCTCGGGTCCGCGCAGGCCGGAGAGCATGTCAAAACTCCCGTGCAGGTCGGGCATGGCGACGTAGTAGCGGCCGGCGAAGCGCTCGGCCGCGAGCGTGATCATTTCGTCGATCGTCTTCCAGTAGAGGTTATCGAAGTCGGGTGGCGTCGCGATGAAGCGTTCCCAGTCGGCGGTTTCGTGCAGGGTGTGCTGGCACCAGCTCGTGCTCTCGCCGAAGACGAGTTCGGCGCCGAAGAGCGTGGAGGTCAGGTCGGGCCCCACGTTGGGGGTCCAGGACGGCACGCTGTCGCCCAGGCAGGGACTGGCCTCGAGGCGGGCGATGGCGGATTCAACCTGGAATTCCACGTCGAGCCAGCGGGCGCGCAGGTCGGCGTGGTTGGACCGCGGGGTGCGCAGCGAATTCTTGTGCTCCACCGCCAGGCTGACCGGCGGACGGTCGAGCCGGCCGCCCTGCCACCAGGCTTCAAAGCGGGCACTGGCGGCGGCGAGGGTGAAGTAGTGGTTGCGGGGGTTCATCGGTGTTTCGGAGTTCGCAGATCGGAGATGGGAGATCGAAGATGGGATATGGGGGTTGAGGGTAGGGCCCGGCCTCCGGCCGGGCCGATTTGGTCTTACGCGTGCGGTGATCGCACCGGCCCGCCCGGAGGTCGGGCCCTACCCAATGAAGGAAGTCATTTGCCGGCGTTGAAGTCGCGGACGGCGTCCATCATCGCGACGATGTTGGCCACCGGGGTGCGGGCCTGGATGTTGTGGATGGTGTTGAAGACGAAGCCGCCGTTCACCGAGAAGGTGCGCAGGCGGTCGGTGACCTGCTCGCGCACTTCCGCCGGCGTGCCGAAGGGGAGGGTGCGCTGCGTGTCCACTCCGCCGCCCCAGAAAGTGACGCGGTCGCCGAAGTCGGCCTTGAGCCGCGGAGCCTCCATGTCCTTGGCGGAGCACTGCACGGGATTGAGGATGTCAAAGCCGCACTCGATGAACTGGTTGATGAAGGGCCGGATCGCGCCGCAGGAATGCTTGAAGGTCTTCCACTTCGTGTGGCGGTGAATCCAGTCGTTCACGCGCTTGTAGTAGGGCGCGTAGAGGTCGGCGAAAGTGGCGGTCGAGCAGAACTGCGAACTCTGCGTGCCGAAATCCGTGCCGCAGATGACGGCGACGTCGATCAGGTCGCCGACGGTCTGGGCGTAGACTTCCAGGTTCTTCAGCGCGATGTCGCACTGGTAGTCGAAGATCTTGTGCACGTAATCGCGGCGCTCGACGAGGGAGACATACCACTCGCTGACATCGCGGATGCCCTTGGGGTGCTTGAGGAAGGCCGCAGGCACGAGGGCGATGTCGCCGAAACCCGTGCCGCCGACGCCGCCGACGATGGCGCGGTTCTCACCCTTCAGGCGCGTGAGCTCGGCCTTCCAGTGGGCGATCTCGGCGGCGTCCACCGGCTTGAATTCCTCGCAGTTGTCAGCGGGGTTGAGCTTGTCCTCGTCGATCGGCTCCTGGCGCACGATGGCATCGAAGAAATAACCGCCGGCCGGCATGTGTCCGCTGGGCGGCACGGAGGTGTCACCCTCGGGGAAGACGTAGACGTCGCCCGACGGGTCCTCGCGCGGACCGAAGCCCGCCGGCACGAGCATGACCTGGCCCCACGGGGCGCGCCATTCGCGCCAACCCTCGTTCTTGAAGCCGAACATCGTGCTGCGGGCTTTCATGCCCACGCAGTCCGAGCCGAGGGCGCGGGCGAGATCGTCCTCTACTTCGCCGAGCATCTGGTAGGGCTCGACGACCTTCACCGGGTGATTGGGCAGGCCGTAGTGCTGGCGCAGCGCGGCGACGCAGCTCACGTGCATGCTCGTCAGGCCGGTGCTGCCGATATCAACCGGCACGGGACCCGGCTGATGGTTGAGGGAGCGGAGGACTTTTTCGCGCGAGGTCATGGCGGGGCGGGGGTTAATTGTAGGGGCGCACCTCGTGTGCGCCCGTTTGGGCAACAAGTGCGTTGCGGGAGGCGAACGGGCGCAGACAAGCTGCGCCCCTACAGATGATGTCCGGTCGAAAAGCGGGGGCGTTTTCGCGGGAGATCATACGCCGGGCTCAGCCCTTCAGGCCGAGCAGCTTTTCCTTGAGGTCGAGGTAGTAAAGGTAGTCGTCGGGATTGACGTTCGGCGGGCAGCGATGGTCGCAGAACGGAATGAAGCCGCCCTTCGCCACGTAGGGCACGAGCGACTCGAGCCACTGGCGGATTTCCGCGCGATTGTGGCCGAGCACCATCTTGTCCATGCCGCCCATGATGCGGAGTTCCGGGCCCCACTTGTCGAGGGACTCGCCGGGATGCCCGGAGCCGTTGACCTCCCAGGGGAACATGGTGTTCACGCCGCCGGCGAGGAAGTGGGGGATGAGCGGGCGCACGTCGCCGTCGCAGTCGATCCACCAGATGTCCACGCCGTGGGCGCGGAGCTTCTGGCTGATGCGCTTGTACCGGGGCACGACGATGTCGCGGAAGAAATTCACCGAGACGAGGGGACCGCTCTTGTAGCAGATGTCCTCCCAGCCGGCGGCGTAGTCGAACTGCACGTGGGGCAGCACCTGGTCGAGGAAGTCCTCCACGAGCACGCACGAGGTCTCGACGATGTCCTCGACCATCTCGGGATAGTCGAACACCGAGTAGGCGAGGCCCTCGACGGTGAGCATGTCGCGCACCTTGCCGATCATCGAGCCGGACCAGACGCCGAGCGGATAGTCGCGGTCATTCGGGTGCTCGGCGAGGATGGCGGCGATGTCGATCTTGCGGTCGGGATGGTTCCGGTCGAAGCGCTCGGCCTTCACCTTCGCCCAGTCGTCGGGTGTCTTCACCGTGGAGTCGAGGTAGTGCGGGATCGTGTCGTGGCCGTCGAGCGGCACCTCGGCGATCAGGCCGTCGCCGTTGCGCAGGACGCGCGTGGTGGCGGTGCGGCGGATCTCTTCCGGCGGGAACACCGGATGCATCCACCGTCCGTATACCGTACCGGTGCGGTCGAAGTTCAGGAAGACGTCCGCGTCGTTGTTGTTGGTGATGCCGTGGTCGCGGAACATCGGCCACAGCTTGAAGTTGTCGTCCCAGTACCCGAATTCCATGTTGAAGCACCGGTCGACGGGCTGGTGGTGCATCTGGCGGCGGAAGCGCTCGCGCTCGGTCATGGTGCCGCGCCACTTGGGGCGGAAGGGCTTGATGGGAGACGGTTTCACGGGAAAGGACCTATTGGCTTTTGGGTAGCGCCCGGCCTGTGGACGGGCAAATGGGCGTGCGCATGTCGAACCGGCCCGTCCGGAGGCCGGGCCCTACCCATCGGAAGCTGTGACTCAAACCGGGCATTAATAATTTCCGTATTTCTCCACAAAGCCGATGATGGCCTTGTACGTGTCCCAGCTCACTTGCGGCGGGACCGAGTGGTCGGAATGGTAGGCGTAGCCGCGTGTGGCCATGCCGGCCGCGAACTTGGTGCGGATCTCCTCCTCTAGGAGGTCGAGGTCGTTCGTGGCCATCTTCATCACGTCGATGTTGCCGAACATCGCGAGCCGGTCGCCGTGCGTGGGGGCGAACTTGCGGATGTCCATGCCGGCCTTGGCCTCGATGGGCTGGAGGCAGTCGAAACCGGCCTCGATATACATGTCGAGCACGCCGCTCACGCGGCCGTCGGTATGGTAGATGACCTTCATGCCGCGCTGGTGCGCCCAGTCGGCCATCTGCTTGTGGAAGGGCCAGACCAGGTCCCGGTACATCGCCGGCGAGCACATGGTGGCGTGGTTGAACGCCATGTCGCCGTAGATCCAGAGCCCGTCGGGCTGCGCGCCCGCGTCGATGACGGCCTGCCATGAGCGCAGGACGACCTCGGTGTGCACGGCGACGACGTCGCGGACCCATTCCGGGTCCTCGATCATCGCCATCAGGCACACCTCGTCGCCGAGGATCTTGCGCAGCGCCTCAAAGCCCTCGACGCCGGAGAGGTGGGTCCACTGGCCCAGTTTGCGCGCCACGCGGTAGCGGGCCAGGGCCATCTTGGTGTCCACCTGGTTGGGTGCCGCCAGCATGGCGGGCCGGTAGGTCTTTTCCCAAATCTCGCGGCTGTCGCAGCCGAAACCGATGTGCTCGGGCGTGCCGGAACGGCCCTTCCAGAAACGGGCGATGCCGCCCCAGGCATCGCGGATCGTTTCCGTCTCGGCGTCCTGCTTCAGGACTTCGCGCTGGCCCGGGAAAATCGGCGGCCACGACCAGCACAGCACGGCGAAATCCGCGTCCAGCAGACGCAGCACGTCGTGGTGGTCCCACTGGAGCCCCTCTTTCTGCCAGCGGGCGATGGTTTCGGGCCAGAACGTGTCCTGGCGGGGCACACGGTCCTGGTCCTGGCGCGCGAACATACGGTTCACGCGCTCGCGACCGGTCAAAGCGGTGGCGCTCATGATGGCACCCCGAACTAACCCGGGGCAGGGGGGCGGCTCAGGCCGCCTCGCCCACCAGTTTCTTGGCGACGTCCACGGCCGTGCCGGCGTCGGCGGCATAGCCGTCGGCTCCGATATCGTCCGCGAAAGCCTGGGTGATCGGCGCGCCGCCGATCATGATCTTGGTGTTGGGCAGGCCGGCGGCCTTGAGGATGCGCACGGTCTCCTTCATGGCGGGCATGGTGGTCGTGAGCAGCGCGGAGAGGCCGACGAGGTGGGCCTTGTGCTCCTGGGCGGCGGCGAGGTATTTCTCGGGCGCCACGTTCGTGCCCAGATCGACGACGGCGAAACCGGCGCCGCGCCACATCATGGAAATGAGGTTCTTGCCGATGTCGTGGAGGTCACCCTGGACCGTGCCGACGACGACGGTGTACTTCGGCTTGATGCCGGCGGCCGCGAGCAACGGCTCGAGCAGCTTGAGCGCTTCCTTCATGGCGCGGGCGGCGACGAGCATCTCCGGGACGAAGATTTCGTTCTTTTTGAATTGCTCGCCCACAATCGCCATACCGGGCACGAGGCCCTGTTCGACAATTGTGCCCGGGCCGTGACCGGCCGCGAGAAGCTCTTGGGTGAGCCGCACAGTGTCGGTCCGCTTACCAGCGGCCACGGCGGCAGTCAGATCAGTGAGGAGGGGCATACAGTTCCTTATTAACGAGGGGGGGACCGAAGTAAATGCGAAGACCACCTGTCATCCGGTTGTGGAGCAACTATTCAGACCGGTGAGTCTCCGCATACCTGTGCTTATAGGTGCCCCGGGACAGAGTTGTAAAACGCGAACACCGCGTTTGTCCCGTTGTGCACACAACTATTCCCAATTATTGCATGGGGCATGCGTTGTCAGTGCCTTGGGGGGCTGGTGTACAGTCGTGAATCGGTCGACCCAACCGCACCGGACTTTTAATCCCCATGTCCAATTTGTCTAATATCGCCGTGATCGCCTGCGGGGTGATTGAGCCCGAGGTCCGGCATTTCGTTAATGGCGCCATGCACATCATGGAGCTGGTTTTTCTGCCGCAGGGGCTCCATGACGACCCGGCGCGGATGCAGCGGGAGCTGCAGGCGGCGATCGATCGCGCCGAGGCCAATCCCAAGGTCGAAGCCATCGTGCTCGTCTACGGCCTGTGCAGCCGCGGCATCGAAAACCTCCGCCACGACCGCTGCCCGCTCGTCATCACGCGCGCGCACGACTGCGTGACGCTCTTCCTCGGCGACAAGGACCGCTACACGGCCTACCAGCAGGCCAACCCCGGCACCTATTGGTACAACCCGGGCTGGATCCGCGGCGGCGCCTCCCCCGGCCCCGACCGCGAGGCGCGCCTGCGCAAGGAATACGCGGAGAAATTCGGCGAGGACGATGTTGATTACCTGATCGAGACCGACCGGGAGTCGCTGGCGCATTACAAACGCGCGGCCTACGTCGGCCTGGGCCTCGGCGATCCGCAGCGCGAGGCGGACTACACCAAGACCTGCGCCGCCTGCCTCGGCTGGGGCTTCGACCGCGTCCCCGGCGACCCCGCGCTGCTCAAGGCGCTGCTGTTCTGCGATTGGGACGAAAAACGCTTTCTCACCGTGCCGCCCCGGCACGTCATCCGCCTCACGGCCGACGCCGACATCATCCGCGCCGAACCTGCTCCCTCCAATAATTGATGAACACCTGCCTGCACCTCGATACCCCCGACGGTCACACCACGCTCGGCCTGAATGCTGCCGATGCCAGGCTGCCGCTGTCCGAACTGCTGGCCCATCGCAGTCATCCGCTCAACACCCGCTGCGGTGGCCGCGGCCTCTGCGGCGGCTGCGAGGTCGGACTGCGGGCCGGCGCGCTCGAGCGCACCACGGACGGCGCCCGCGTCGGACCCTCCGCCGATGACCGGCTCCGCTCCTGCCAGTTGCGCGTGCCCGAGGGCGGCGAGGCGACGGTGACCGTGCCCGCGCGCTCCCTGCTGAAACACGAGCCGGCGGTTGTGGCGGAGTTCAAGATCAACGTCCCCTGGGCCAGCGATCCGCTCGACCCCGCCGCCCGCATCGGCGCCGCGGTGGACATCGGCACGACCACGGTGGCGCTCATGCTCACGGATGTCGCGACCGGCAAGGTGCTGGGGGAGGCCTCGGCCTTCAACGCGCAGATCCGTTTCGGCGAGGACGTGCTCACGCGCATCCAGATGTGCTACCAGAATCCCGCCGGTGTGCGCGAATTGCAGCGCGCCGTCACGGTCGAGACCATGCAGCCCCTGCTCGTCGAGGCATGTGCCGAGGCTGGCGTCACTTTGGCGGATGTCGGCGTCATGACCGTCGCGGCCAACACCACGATGCAGCACCTGCTGGCGGGCGTGGACCCGAGTCCGCTCGGCGTGCATCCGTTCACCGCCGTTTTCCTCGACCACCGCATCTATTCTCCTGCCGATCTCGGCCTCAATTTCGGCGGTCCCAACGCGAAGGTGCACCTGCTGCCCGGCCCCGCGGCCTACGTCGGCGCCGACCTGTCCGCCGGCCTCGTGGCCACCGGCATGCTCTACGACGAGGGTCCGGTGCTCCTCGTGGATGTCGGCACCAACGGCGAGATCATCGCCAAGGTGGGGGACAAGCTCGTCGGTTGCGCGACCGCCGCCGGCCCGGCTTTCGAGGGCGCGGGACTCACCAGCGGCACCCGCGGCGTCAAGGGCGCGATCGAGCGCATCACGCTGCGCAAGGATCCCTATACGGTCGATCTCGGCATCATCGGCGACGTGGCCAAGCCCATCGGCATCTGCGGCTCCGCCTACGTGGACTTCCTCTGGGAGGCGCGCCGCACCGGGATTTTGCAGGGCAACGGCCGTATCGCGGATGATTTTGCCAAGAGTGCGGGCCCGCTCGTGCAGGCCGACGAGTATGGCCGGAAACTGCAGCTCCACGCCCGCGGTGCCAACGGACCGGTCTGGATTTCCGAGGTGGACGTCGCGCGCCTGCTCCAGGCGAAGGCCGCCATCGCCGCCGGCATCAACACCCTGCTCGGCATCCTGGGCGTGAAGGCGGCGGACGTGAAGAAGCTCTACCTCGCCGGCGGCTTCGGCATGCACCTTTCCCTCGGCCACGCCATCGGCTGCGGCCTGCTGCCCGGCTTCACGCCGGACCAGATCCAGGTCGTCGGCAACACTTCGCTCGGCGGCGCCTTCCTCGCGCTGCAGGACCGCAGTCTCCTTGAGGAGATGAAGTCCGCCTGCACGCGCATGGAATCCATCGAGCTCAACCTGCAACCCGGTTTCGAAGACGCCTACATCGACGAGCTTATGCTGCCATGACCCCGCGCGCACGCCTTCTGGCCACTCTCCGGCGCGAGCCGGTGGACCGGATCCCGACTGCAGTCATCTGCATCGAGAACCTGCCGGAAATTGCGGCGTACCTGCGCATCCCCGAGGACGCGGTCATGGAGCGGCTGGGCATTGACGGCCGGGAGGTCTACGCGACCTACGCCGGCGAGAAGCGTCCCGAGGTCTTGCAGGGGCTCTACACGGAGTGGGGTACTCCCAACACCGGCGACTATGGCACGGCGCGGTTCAACCCGCTCGCCGACGTCACGAGCCTCGCCGTCATCGAGCGCTACCCGTGGCCCGATCCGGCGCTCTACGACTACTCGGTTGCCGCGGCCAATGCCCGCCGCCTGCGCGACTACGCGTGCCGCGGCCCCTACTGGCAGCCGGTGTTCTGCCGCGCCTGTGATCTCTTTGGCATGGAGACCGCGCTGATGCACATGCTCGATGACACCGTGCTGTTCGAGGCCGTGCTCGAGCGGGCCGCCCGGTTCACCTACGATTATTGCGTGCGGCTGCTCGATGCCTGCGGCGACGACCTGCCCATCCTCTGCCTGGCGGACGATTTTGCGACCCAGCGCGGCCTGATGATCTCGCCCGCCCTGTGGCGCCGTTTCCTCAAGCCCCACCTCGCCCGTCTGTTCGCACTCGGGAAAAGCCGGGGCAAATACGTATGGTTCCACTCCTGCGGCGACATCACCGCCGTCCTGCCCGACCTCATTGATATGGGCATGGACGTCTGGGAAACCGTGCAACTGCACACGCTGCCCATTGATGCCCGCACGCTGAAGCGCGAATACGGCCGGCACCTCACCTTCTTTGGCGGCATCAGCACGCAGCGCCTGCCCTTCGCCACGCCGGAGCAGGTGCGGGCCGAGGTGAACCACTGCATTGACGCCCTCGGCGAGGGCGGCGGCTACATCTGCGGTCCCGACCACCACATCAAGCCCGACGTGCCGCCCGCCAACACCGTCGCCCTCTTTGACGCCGTCCACGCCTACCGCCGCGCCGGCTGGACCGCCGCCTGAACCGCATTTCCACCATGAACGCAACGCCTCGAGAAATCGTCCACCAGACTCTCGATTTCGCCGGACCGCCCCGCGCGGCCCGCGACCTGTGGGCCCTGCCCATTGCGACGGAGCGCTACCCGGCCGAGCTCGCGGCCATCGAGCGCGAGTTTCCCTCCGATTTCACGGCCATCTCCGGCCATGAGCGCGAGGTTGCGCGGACCAAGGGCAACCCCCACGCCATCGGCGAATTCACCGACGAATGGGGCTGCACCTTCGTCAACATCCAGCGCGGCGTCATCGGCGAGGTGAAGCACCCGCTCGTGCGCGATTGGACCGCCGACCGCGGCCGCATCCACGTGCCCCGCGAGTGGCTCACCCTCGACCGTGATGCCGTCAACCGCGACTGCGCGGCCACCGACCGCTTCGCCTTCGCCATGGCCTGCCCGCGGCCCTTCGAGCAGACGCAGTTCCTGCGCGGCTCCGAGGAGCTGTACTGCGACCTCGCCGACCCGACGCCCGAGTTCCTCGGCTTCATGCGCGAGCTGCATGCGTTTTATTGTGAGGTCCTGACCGTCTGGGCGCGCACCGATGTCGACGCGCTCCGCTTCATGGACGATTGGGGCTCCCAGCGCGCCCTCCTCATCGCCCCGAAGCTCTGGCGCGAGCTCTTCAAGCCCATGTACCGCGACTACGCCCAGATCGCGCACAGCCACGGCAAGAAGCTCTTCATGCACTCCGACGGCTACATCGCCGCCATCTACCCCGACCTCGTGGAGATCGGCATCGATGCGGTGAACTCCCAGCTCTTCTGCATGGATGCGGCGACCCTCGCCCCGCATGCGGGCCAGATCACCTTCTGGGGCGAGATCGACCGCCAGCACCTCCTGCCCGAGGGCACGCCGTCCGACATCGACCGCGCGGTGCGCCACGTGCACCACCACCTCTGGCGCGACGGCGGCTGCATTGCGCAATGCGAGTTCGGCCCCGCCGCCCGTCCGGAAAATGTCCGCGAGGTCTTTGCCGCCTGGAACGAGCTCACCACCCTGAAATTGCACGCCTGAATCATGAACCCCACCCTCGCCGCCGCTCCCACCGTTCACCCTGACGACCGCGACATCCTGCGCGGGCTCGCCGAACAGGTCGCCGTCATCGCGGCCCTGCCGGTGCAACGGGAGAAGGCGCGGCTCTGGGGCAAGCTCAACGACCTGCGCAGCGAGCGGCCAATGGTGTGGATCACCGAGATCCCGTGGCACGAGTTCAGCGCGGACTCGCCCGAACTCGTTTTGCGCTGCCGGGCGGAATGGACGCGCAAGGTCGAGGTCGACCTGCGGCGCACGCTCTACCAGTGGAAGCACATGCCGGTGGACATGATCGTCAGCGATTACATCCCGTGCCCGATCGCCTGGCGAACCACGGGCTTCGGCCTCGTGCGCCAGGGCGACCTGCTCAACATCACCAACGGCGGCATCTCCTCGCAGCACTACGAGCCGCAGATCTCCTGCATGGCGGACGTGGCGAAGATCAAGGACCCCGTGGTGACCGTGGACCGCGCGGACACCGCCGCCCGTTTTGCCGCGATGCAGGAAATCTTCGCCGGCATCATGCCCGTGCGCGAGGAGGGCATCAAAAACAACTGGTACACCCCGTGGGACCAGCTGGTGATGTGGTATGGCGTGCAGGAGGCCCTGCTGGATCTCATCGAGCAGCCCGAGGTCATTCACGCTGCCATCAAGCGCCTCGTCGTGGCCTACCTCAAGGAGCTGGACCAGATGCAGGCGGAGGGCCTGCTCATGCTGAACAGCAGCAACAACCGGGTCGGCTCGGGCGCCTACTGCCATTGCTCGGACCTGCCGGCGCCGGGACAGGAAACCGGCCCCGTCACCCCCGCGCAAATGTGGGGCTGTTCCAACGCGCAGATCTTCACCGAGGTCTCGCCCGAGATGCACTGGGACTTCGCGCTCCAGCACGACCTGCCGTGGCTCGCGCGGTGGGGACTCATCTACTACGGTTGCTGCGAGGTGCTCGACACCAAGATGGAGATCCTGCGTCGCATCCCGAACCTGCGGAAGATCTCGATGAATTACCGGATCAACCCGGAGCGCGCGGCGGCGGCCTGCGGCGGGGATTATGTTTTCAGCTACAAGCCCAATCCCGCGTGCTTTGCCGTCGATTCCTGGAGCCCCGAAAAGGTGCGGGCCGAATTGAGCCGCGTACTTGCGTGCACCCGCGGCGGCCACGTTGAACTCGTCCTGAAGGACATCTCCACCGTGGCCAACCGCCCCGACCGCCTGTGGGAATGGGCGAAGATCGCCATGGAAATGGTGGAGGGCCGCGGATGAGGAGATGGAAAACAGTAGGGCAGGTCTCCGACCTGCCCTTGTTGACGCCGACCCGCGGAGAAACGGAACCCCCAGCCTCTGCGCCGCGTCTCCCTATGGCAGGTCAAAGACTTGCCTTACTTCCGGAAGTCCTCGGGCTTGTGGTCCCGGGCGTAGGCCAGCATCGCGCGCAGGTTTTCCGGGGGCGTGAGCGGCGAAATTTCGCAGCCCGCACCCACGATGAAATGTTTGCCACAGGTCTCGTGGCAGCGCCGGCAGGCCTCGTAGACCTTCTCCGGGGTACCCTCGAGCAGGTCGGTGATGGTGGAGACATTGCCCGCCAGCGTGCGGGTCGGCCCAAGCTGCTCGCGCGCGAGGGCGAGGTTGGCCGGGAAATCGATTTCGTAAATGTCCACCGGCAGTTGGGCCGCCTTGGGCAGGAGCTTGTCGATGCGCCCGCACATGTGCTGCCGCAACAGGACGCCGGGGTGGTTGCGCTTGATGGTGTCGAAGACGCGCTTCTGTTCCGCCCACAGGAATTCCTCGTACAGCACCGGTCCGATCAGGCCCGCGGCGGCGTCGCTCATGCCGATGGTGTCGGCGCCGGCCGCGATCTGTGCGGGCGCGTAGGCGATCGCGACATCGGCGCAGAACCGCAGCAGGTCATGCGCGAAGTCCGGGTCGTCGCCGAAATCCAGCATGATCGTGTTCAGGCCGCGCAACTCGGCGGCAAGGGCGAGCGGACCCTCGATCCAGCCGACGATGGACATGCCCGGGCCGGCCTCGCGGCGCATGATCTCGATGCTCTTCACGCGGTCGTGCATGCGGCCGCCGTTCAGCGGGTCGGGCACCTTGAACGTGCGCAGCCGCAGCTTGTCGGCCAGCGCTGCGCGGTCCTCGTTGATGGCCGGACCCTGGTCGGTGAACCAGTCCACGCTGCCTTCTCCGGCGATGTCGATGACCTCGCGCGCCGGGTCGGAGCAGGTCAGCAGGCAGTCGAGGCCGAAGTCGGCCACGAGCTTGAGCTGCGCCTCGGCCATCTTCCGGCCGTCCTTGGTGTAGTCGATGAAGGGGATGCCCGCATGCTTGGCGGAAAACATCATCGCCATCGGCTGGAACGGCAGGTGGTCCACGGCTTCGCCGCGAATGGTGCGGCGGACACGGTCAATCGAGGTCATCCCAGCGTGATGCTGGGCCGCGGCGCCAAAATCAATCCCGCGCTGCCGCCGCGGCCATGAATTTTCCCGAAAACACTCCGCATATTTTGCCATGAAGCCCATGACACCCAAACAACGCCTGTGCGCCGCCCTCGACCACCGGCCCACCGATCATCTGCCCGCGACGACGCATCACATCATGCGTTATTACATGGATAAATACCTCCCGGGCAAAACCGACGACGAGTTCTTCGAAGTCTTCGGGCTCGACCCCATCACATGGTTCGTGGCGCACAAACCGGCCCCGGGCTCGGGTTGCACGTTTGAGCCGACCCATACGCCGGTGGGGTTCATGGAGGCCCGCCGTCTGGTCTCCGACACGTGGCGCTTCGAGCACCAGGACGTGCCCGGCCGCGAGTACGCGACCACGCGCCATTCCATCGTCACCCCGCGCAAGACCCTCACGCTCGAGCTCCAGAGCAATGTGTACACCGGCTGGCTGTCTGAGCGGCTCATCAAGGAGAAGTCCGACATCGACCTCATCGCGGAGTTCGCGCCGCAGCCGCTGTGCGACGTCGACGCCGTCAACCGCCACGCCGCCAAGTACGGCGACCGCGCGCTCATGCGCGGTCACATCAACTGCTTCGACCTCTACGGCCAGCCCGGCTGCTGGCAGGACGCGTGCGTGCTCTACGGCGTCGAGGAGATGATCCTCGCCACCTACGACGATCCGGAGTGGGTGCACGCCTTCCTCCGCATCATCTGCGACCGCAAGGTGAAGTACGCCGACTCCCTCAAGGGCGCCAACTACGACCTGCTCGAGCACGGCGGCGGCGACGCCTCGTCCACCGTCATCTCGCCGAAGGTCTTCGAGGAGTTCGTGGCCCCTTACGACCGCGAGGTCATCGCCCACGCCCGCGCCGCCGGCCAGCGCATCGTGTACCACACCTGCGGCGGCATGATGCCCATCCTCGAGCGGCTCGTCACCCTCGGCTCCAACGCCCTCGAGACCTTCACCCCGCCCGCCATGGGCGGAGACATGAACCTCGCCGAGGCCAAGCGCCGCATCGGCGACAAGGTCTGCTTCATCGGCGGCTTCGACCAGAACCGCTTCTTCACCACCGCCACCCCCGAGGAGACCCGCGCCGAGGTGCGCCGCTGCTTCAACGAAGCGGGGCAGGGCGGCGGCTTCATCCTCAGCCCGTCCGACCACTTCTTCGAGGCCAAGCCCGAGCTCCTGCACGCCTTCGCCGACGAGGCCCGGAAATGCACGTACAACTGAATCAGACCTGACCAAACCATTTTACAGGAGGGAACAGAGATAACGGAGAGTCTCCGAACCAAGCCTCCGTTCCCTCTGTTTCCTCCTGTTAAAACCCTAATTTCCACCGTTTTCAAATGACACCACTGGAACGTTTCCACGCCTGTATGAACTACCAGTCTGCGGACCGGGTGCCGAACCACGAGGTCGGCGTCTGGGTCCAGACCAAGCAGCGCTGGCGCGAGGAAGGCCTCGCGACTGACGACATGCACTGGGACTGGTTCACTGGCGAACCGCGTTGGGATCTCGATCCCCGCGAATACATCGACATCAACTTCGGCATGGTGCCGCCCTACGAGGAGAAGGTCCTCAGCAAGGAAGGCGACACCGAGATCATCCAGCGCGCCAACGGCGTCATCTCCAAGGCGCTCATCACCGGTGCCGCCGAGGGCATGCGCATGAGCATGGATGAGTACATCAGCTTTCCGGTTACGACTCCGGCGGATTTCCAGGAGCTGAAAAAACGTTTCCGCGGCCCGAGCCCGGTCCGCTACCCCGCCTACTGGCAGCAGTTCCTCCTGCCCGGCTGGGGTCTGCGCCAGCACCCGCTCATCCTCGGCCGCAACTGCAGCACGCTCGGCTACTACTGGCGTGCCCGCGAGTGGATGGGCACCGAGAACCTCAGCTACGCCTGGTATGACGAGCCCGCGATGATGCACGAGATGATGGAGTTCATCACCGATTTCACCATCGAGACTGCGCGTCCGATCCTCGCCAGCGGCGTGAAGCCCGACTACGTCTTCATCAACGAGGACCTGAGCATGAAGAACGGCCCGCTGCTCAGTCCCGACACCTACCGCACCTTCATCCTCCCGGAGCTCAAGCGCCTCGTCGCCTTCTTCAAGGCCAACGGCGTGAAATGGGTCATCATCGACAGCGACGGCAACTGCGAGCTCGTCATCCCGTACTTCATGGAGGCCGGCGTGGACGCCATCTGGCCGATGGAGCGCGCCTCCGACATGGACCCACTCGCCCTCCGGAAGAAGTTCGGCCGCGAACTCCGCCTCTGGGGCGGCGTGGACAAGCGCGAGCTCGCGAAGGATTTTGCGGCCATCGACACGCACCTGCGCACGCTGCAGCCGCTGATTGCCGACGGCGGTTTCATTCCCTCCGTTGACCACCTCGTCCCGCCCGACGTGTCGCTGGCCAACTTCGAGCACTACATGCGCCGCAAACACCAACTCCTGCGCGGCGAAGCGTTCTGATAATATTTAGGATATAAAACCACAAATGGACACGAAGGCACACGAATGTAGGGCGGGGATTTCGATCCCCGCCTTGCGTCCTTCGCGCCTGTTTCCCAATCCCCGACCTGAAGTTAACCACAAAGAACACAAATTTCCGCACGCGGATGAAGCGTGCGAGGCGCCTATAGGCGCACGGGGGACCATCACGTGGAGATCTGCCCTTTGTGTTCTTTGTGGTTAAACCAATCCCTTCCCCATGAGCCGCCAACTTGCCCTCGATACACTCGCCCTGAAATCCGTGCCCCGCTTTGCGCGCACGGAATACAGCCTGGAATACCAGCAACCCGGCCTGAAACGCACCGCCGGCCCCGAGCCGGACACCAATGCCAAGCTGCGCGACCTCTATGCCCGCTGGGATCTCGACTTCCTCTGGACCGTGCAGGACGGCCTGCGCACCGACTGGCTGCAATGGGGCCGGGCGACCGACATGGGGCACGCCGAGTACGCGTCCGACGGCAGCGACCTGCGCAAGCCCAACCACTGTCCCTTCGACACGGTCGAGGAGGTCTGGGCCTTCGACGCCGT
>CAZFHG010000010.1:29665-33305 GCA_964518665.1 uncultured Opitutaceae bacterium
TTCCGCGAGTTTGCCGCCGACATCGTCGCCGCCGGCGCCGACGGGCTCATCTTCGAGCCCGTGATGGAGTTCGGCGAGATGGTGGAGAAGTTCGGCCAGTCCACCGTCCTCGTCGGCAGCGCCGTGGACTGCCGCGACCTCACCTTCGGCACCTGGGATACCGTGAAGGCCGCCATCGACCGTTCCCTCGCCCTCGCGCGCACCTGCCGCGGCGTGATCCTCGCCACCGGCAACCACCTTCCCGCGAACATCCCCGCGCCGATGCTCGAACAGTATCGCGCCTACCTGCAGGCGAACCGCAACCGGTGACTGAAAACCTGAGACCTGAGACCTGAGACCTGAGACCTGAGACCTGAGGGAAAACCGAATCCCTAACACTTAAAACCTAACACCTAAAACCCATTTCCCCATGCGCTGGAATCGCGAACAGTATCTCGACCTCATGACCTTCGGCCACGCCGAGCGGCCCATGTTCACTGAACTCTTTGGGCCCCTCGTCGGCCTCGATGCCGAATGGCGCGCCCAGGGCGCCACGGAGCCCGAGATCAACATGACCGCCTTCGACTGGGATTACGTGCCCACGGTTTTCTGCGGCGGCTACACCGGCATGCGCGGTCCGGCCTCCGTCGTTCTGGAGGACACCCCGGAAATCCGCCGCGAGCGCGACTGTCTTGGACGCGAGATGCTCCTGCTCAAAAAAACCGCGACCATCCCGCTGCCGATGAATTTCCCGGTGCAGACGATGGAGGACTGGCTGAAGGTGAAGCCCTTCTTCACCTTCACCCCCGACCGCATCAAGTGGGACGAGGTCGAGAAGGCCCGGAAGGCGCAGGCCGAGGGCAGTCTCGTGGTCGCGCACATTCCCGGCGCCTTTGATATTCCGCGCGAGCTGATGGGCGAGGAGATCGCGTGCCTCGCCTACTACGAGCAGCCCGAGCTCATGGCCGACATCCTCGCCACGATCACGGACACCTGCATGCGCGTGCTCGAGCCGCTCAGCGAGAAGCTCCACATTGACCAGCTCATGGTGCACGAGGACTTTGCCGGCAAATCTGGTCCGATGGTCGGCCCCGTGCAGATCCGCGACTATTTCCAGCCCCTTTACCGCAAGGTTTGGGACATGCTCGCGTCCCGTGGCACGCGGATGTTCGAGCAGGACACCGACGGCAACATCAACCCCGTCATCCCGGCGCTCCTCGATGCCGGGCTCAACAGCATCTACCCGATGGAGCCCGCGGCCGGCATGGACATTGTTGAACTCCGCAAAATCTACGGAAAGCGCCTCGCGATGCGCGGTGGCATCGACAAGCACGTGATCCGGCAGGACCGCGCCGCCATCCGCCGCGAACTTGAGTACAAACTCGATCCGTCGCTGCGCGCCGGCGGCTGTGTCTTCAGTCTCGATCACCGCATCCCCAACGGCACCTCCATTGAGAACTACCGCTATTACGTGGCCCTCGGCCGCGAAATGCTCGGCCTCCCCCCGCTCGACCCCTCCCGCACCGGCTGGGCCCGCATGGCGATGTAGCGGCGGCAGCGCCGCCGCGGTGTTAAGTTTTAGGTGCGAGGTGTTAGCTTCGAACTTAAGACCTAACACTTAACACCTAACACTGCATCTTCCTAGAACCGCTGCCCGGCCTTGCGGTACACCTTGCTCAGCAGCCACGCCGGGCCGATCAGGAGGAACTGCACGTCCTTGAAGAATGACGGCTTCTTGCCCTCGATCTTGTGGCCGATGAACTGGCCGATCCAGGCGACCACGAACAGCGTCAGGCAGATCGCCCACACCGGCCAGGGTGCGTACATGGCCAGCCCCAGCACGCCGGCGTAGCAAAAGGTCATGAAGGCGAACATTCCCAGGCTCAGGAGCGGCGACAGCCGCAGGTAGAAGATCATCACCAGCGGGGCGATCGGCAGCAGCCAGTCAAACCACGGCGCTTGCACCTGCCATTGCTCCGGCACCGGGATCGACCAGATCAATCCCATCACACAAAAATAAATCACCGGCACACAGATCCAGTGAATCAGTTCGTTGGTGTGATCTTGGTGGCTTTCGCCGTACTCGGCGAACCACTGCTCGGCGGTTTTCTTGGGCATGGGGGAATGGCTTATTGGTTATGGCTTATTGCTTATGGCCTATTTTCAAAGCTGATACACCGATAGGCCTCATGGGGAACAATGCTCTATCTTGGTCATTTCTACGGGGATCGACCATAACCAATAACCAATAAGCCATAACCAATAAGCCATTCCCTAGTCCGCAGCTCACATCTTCGCCACGGCGGTTTTTTGCATCGCCTTCAGATTGATGTCGTAGCCGATGCCCGGGCCGGCCGGGGCTTTGACCATGCCCTTGGGGCCGATGCAGGTCTCGACGACGATGGGGTTGGCCATCACGAGGCTCTCGTAATAATGGTTGTTCCGGATCGCGAGGCAAAGGTGGGTGTTCTCTTCGCCCATGCCGTGCACCTCCGCGCTGAGCTGGAACGAGTCCGCCAGGTGCGCCACGCGCAGCGCGCCGGTGATGCCGCCCTTGTAGAAATAACTCGTGCGCACCATGTCGGCCGCGCCCTGCGCGATGAAGTCGGCCACGTTGTAATGGCAGCCGTCGGAGGTCTCCGCGGCGAGCACGGGAATGTCGAGCTGCTCGCACAGGCGCTGGTAGGCGTTGATGCTAAACTCGCGCATCGGCTCCTCGTACCAGAGGTAGTCCGCGGCTTCGAGCGCGCGGCCGAGGTAGAGCGACTCGTAGGGGTCGAAGCCTGCGGAGCCGTCGTACATCAGCGCGATGTCCGGCCCGACATGCTGGCGCAGCGCGGTGCAGAGCGCGGCGTCCTTGCGGGCGTCGCCCCAGGCGTGGAGCTTGATGGCGCGGAAGCCGCGGGCGAGGCACTGGTCGGCCACGTCGAGGTATTCCTCGGTCGTCGGGTAGGTGACCGTGCTCGCATAGGCCTCGATCTCATGGCGGTAGCCGCCGAGGAGCTGGTAAAGCGGGAGCTTGGCGACTTTCGCCGTGATGTCCCACAGCGCGGTGTCCACCCAGCCCATGATGTACATCGGGAACTCCTCGATGCGGTCGATCTCCCACAGCTCGTGCCAGAGGCGTTCCTTCATCAGCGGATCCTTCCCGAGCAGCCACGGCTTGAGCCGGCGCACGGCGAGGTCCATCGCAATCCCGCCCCGCGGCGTGCGGCTCCAGCCCTCGACGCCCTCGTCGGTCACGAGCCGCAGCCAGGTTTCCTCCGACGTGGGATCGCTCCCCAGCAGGCCTTGGCGCCAGACGAACATGTGCTTCGTCCGGTGACTGAGAGTGTAGGCATGAACCGCGATGATCTTCATGGGGAAAGGGGAGGGGGAATGGCTTATGGGTTATTGGCTATGGCTTATTGGTTATTTCCGAACCCGCGGATCGGCCCAGCTTGGTCGTAGCTACGAGCGTGAGCGAGTGGATTTAACGCTGCGTCCGCGAGACTCCACTCGCTTACGCTCGTGGCTACCTACTGGAGCCGGGTCCGGACATAACCAATAAGCCATAGCCGGAACGATTCATTCGACGTTGAACTGCCTCGAGGATTGCGAAACCGAAAAGTGCTTCCGGTAGGCCGCCAGCTTGCTGGCGCTTTCAGAGCGGGAGCAAGCT
>CAZFHG010000011.1:0-22460 GCA_964518665.1 uncultured Opitutaceae bacterium
GTGGCCTGGCCGGGATCGGTCATGTTGCCGAAGCTCAGGAAGAACTGGAACCACTTGCCGAGGGACCGGCCGCCGAGGAAGAAGTCGCTCTCGCCCTTCACCCCGTGGGCGAGAGCCTTGCCGATCACGAGAACCGCGATGATGTAGGCAAAGAGTATCGAAGCATCAATCCAGTGGAGGCCGAAGAAGGTCATGGGGACGGAAAAATGCGCGGCTGGGCGCGGAGACTATCCCCGTGCCATCAGTCCGGCAGCGTCAGGCATGGTGAGTGAAGCGAACACGGCCATGCCAGTTCAATTCTCGAAAAATCGAGTGTTCATTCACCGCCGGCGGGCGGCGACACCCGGCCGGACTCAGCCGTCGATGTCGTTGTCCTTCGTCTCCGGCAGCACCAAGGCGCCGACGATGAAGGTCATCAGCGCAATGCCGATGGGATACCAGAGACCCGCGTAGATGTCGCCGGTGAAGACCACGATCGACGCCGCGATCAGCGGCAGGAAACCGCCGAACCAGCCGTTACCGATGTGGTAGGGCAGCGACATGGAGGTGTAGCGGATGCGGGTGGGAAACAGCTCGACCAGAAACGCCGCGATCGGCCCATAGACCATGGTGACGTAGATCATCAGGATGGAAAGCAACCCGATCACCGCGGGCTTGTTGATGGCGGCGGGATCGGCGGACTTGGGATAGCCGGCGGGCAGCAGCGCGGCGTCGTAGGCCTTGGCGTCGAAGCCCTTCACGGTGGTCAACCCGCCGACATCGAGGACCAACGGGGCCTCGGGCCGCGTGGGGGCGAGCGTGAAAGGCACGCCGCGGGCATTGAGGAAATTGCGGGCCTGGTCGGTCTCCGTGACCACCTTGCTCGGCAGGATGATCTTGCGGGCGGCGTCACCCATCGCGGCGACGGCGAGCTCGACGGTGTTGCGATACTCGGTCGTATGCAGGACGACGGGCGTGCGATACATGGCCTCGGCCAGTGCGGGATTGGCGGCGCGCGTGAGGCCGCGGAAAATCGGCACATAGGTGAGCGCGGCCAGCAGGCAGCCGGTGAGCATGATCTTCTTGCGGCCGATGCGGTCGGAAAGACGGCCGAACACGATGAAGAAAGGGGTGCCGATCAGGAGCGAGGCGGCCACCAGGAGGTACGTGTTGACGTAATCCACCTTGAGCGTGGAGCTGAGGAAATAGAGCACGTAAAACTGGCCGGCATACCACACTACGCCCTGTCCGGCGGTGGCACCGAAGATCGCGCGCAGCACCAGCTGGGCATTGGGCCAGCGGGCAAAGCTCTCGGTGAGCGGCGCGGTCGAGTGCTTCCCCTGCGCCTTCATCTCGGCGAAAACGGGCGACTCCTCCAACTTCAGGCGGATGAAGACCGAGATCCCGAGGAGAATGATCGAGACCAGGAACGGAATGCGCCAGCCCCAGCTCGCAAAACTCTCGGGACTCATGATCTGCCGGAGGCCGAGGATCACCGCGAGCGAGAGAAAGAAGCCCAGGGTGGCCGTCGTCTGGATCCAGCTCGTGTAGGCCCCGCGCTTCCCGTGCGGGGCGTGCTCGGCCACATAGGTGGCGGCGCCACCGTATTCGCCGCCAAGGGCGAGCCCCTGCGCGAGCCGCAACACGACGAGGATAATCGGGGCGAGAAAACCGATCTTCTCATAGGTTGGCAGCACACCGACGAGCGCCGTTGAAAGGCCCATCACGAGGATCGTGACGAGAAAAGTGTATTTGCGGCCGACGAGGTCGCCGATGCGGCCGAACACGAGCGCACCGAAAGGCCGCACCGAAAAGCCCACGCCGAACAGCGCGAGGCTGGCGAGAAATCCGGCGGTCTCATTGCCCGGGGGGAAGAACAGTTTCCCGAAAAACACGGCCAGGGTGCCGTAGATATAAAAGTCATACCACTCGAAGACCGTACCGAGGGATGAAGCAAAGATGACCAGCTTGTGTTTGCGGTCCAGGGCCGCGGCGTCTTGGGGTGAACTCATGGGGCGGGGAGACCTGAAAGGCAAAAGTCCGGGCAGTGCAAGCCCGGCGACTGTCCTCCCGCCTGTGGTCCGCTACTCGCTCTTGAGCCCGCGGGTCATGAGCGCCGCGATGACGGCGGCCGGCGCCTTGCCCTTGTACAGGATGGCGTGCACCTCGCGCAGAATCGGCGCCTCGATGCCCCGTTCGACGCAGAGATCCGCGAAGGCCGCGGCGGTCTTGTAGCCCTCGACCACAGTCTTGCGGTGGGCAATGAGTTCGGCCGCGTTCGCGCCCTCGCCGAGGCGCTGGCCGAATTCACGATTGCGGCTCCACGCCCCATGGCAGGTGGCCACCAGATCGCCAAACCCGCTGAGGCCGTAAAACGTCTCGGCGCGGGCGCCGAGCGCCGTGCCCACCCGCACCATCTCGGTGAGGGCCCGCGTGAGCAGCGCCGCCTTCGAGTTGTCCCCCAGTTTCAATCCGTCGCAGCACCCGGCCGCGATGGCGTAAATGTTTTTCAGGCAGCCGCCGATCTCGACCCCCGCGAGGTCGGTGCTCGTGTAAACCCGCAGGGTCGTGCCGCTCAGGGCGGTCTGCACCTCGGCGACGCAGGCGCTTTCACGCACCGCGGCGAGCACCATCGCCGCCGGCAGGCCGCGCGCCACTTCGGCGGCATTGGTCGGACCGGTGATCGAGCCCACCAGCACATCGGGCAGGACCTCGGCCATCACTTGGGAAGGTCGCAGGTGGGTGCCAAGCTCAAGCCCCTTGGCCAGGCTGATCACAAACTGCAGCCGCGGCTTTGCGGGCAGCGCCGCCTTCAGTCGGAGGCAGGTCTCCCGCAGCACCTGCGAGGGGCAGGCCAGCAACACCACCTCGGCGTCCGCCAGGGCCGGTGCGAGTTCCGCCCCGATGCGCAGATTGTCCGGCAAGGTGATCCCCGGCAGGTACTCGGCGTTCTCCCGGGTCGAGTTCATGGCCGCCACCTGCTCCGGCCGGCGCGGCAGGAGCGCAACCACCCGCCCGTTGCGGGCGAGGTGCACGGCAAAGGCAGTGCCCCAGGCTCCGGCGCCGATGACCACGAAGTTCATGGCAGCGTGTTAACCATGGATTTCCCTATTGGGCACGGCAATTTTTCACCCGGGTCACAGCCTACTGGAGAAATGCCGGGACCTTTTCCTGCGCGATAACCTGGGCGAAGGATTCACGGGCGTTGACGAGTTCGAACATGCTGCCCTGCACCAGCACCTCGGCGGGCAGCCCCCGGGTGTTGTAGCGGCTGGCCATCACGTACCCATAGGCACCGGCGCTCATGAGGGCGATGAGCTCGCCCTCGCCCACCTCCTGAATCTGGCGGCCCTGCGCAAAGCAGTCTCCGCTCTCGCACACGGGGCCGACAATGTCGGCGGTCAGCGCCCGCCGGGACGAATCGCGGTGCAGCGGCACGATTTCGTGGTAGCTGTCATACATGGCCGGCCGCACCAGGTCGTTCATGGCAGCGTCCACGATGAGAAAATTCCGGCCCGCGCCGCGCTTGAGGTGTTCCACCCGGGTCAGCAACACACCGGCGTTGCCGACCATGAACCGGCCGTGCTCCAGCATCACCTTGAGGCCGAGGGGGGCGAGCAAAGGAGTCAGCACGGCGCCATAGGTCTCGGGCGTGAGAGGCTGGCGGTCGGCCGGCAACGCGTCCCACCAGGCCGGCTGACCGCTGGCGAGCGCATCCTGGTAGACGATGCCGAGGCCGCCACCGATGGAAAAATACGTGATGCCATAGGTCGCCTTCAACTGCATCGCCAGGGGTGCGATCTTTTCCACGGCTTCCTTGAACGGACCGGCCTCGGTCAGTTGCGAACCGATGTGCATCTGCACACCCTTGATTCGGATGTTCTTGAGCTTGGCCGCGGCTTCGTAAGCGGCCGCGGCTTGCCGCAGCGGGATGCCGAACTTGTTGTCGCTCCGGCCGGTGGTGATCTTGGCGTGGGTGAGCGCATCCACGTCGGGATTGATGCGGATGGCGATGGGCGCCCGGACTCCCAACTGGCCGGCGACATGATTGATGCGCGCCAGCTCGGGTTCGCTTTCAACATGCAGCGCGTAAATTTCACTTTCCAGGGCCAGCCGGACTTCATCCTCGGTCTTTCCCACCCCGGCGAAGACGCTGGATTTCACATCACCGCCGGCCGCCAGCACCCGCCTGATCTCCCCGCCGCTGACCAGGTCAAAGCCGGCGCCGAGATTCGCGAAGTGGCGCAATACGGCCAGGTTGGAATTGGCCTTCACCGCATAGCAAATCTGCAGATCTATCCCTTCGAAACCGCGCTGCAGCCGGTGGAAATTGTCCGCCATCGTCCCCGCACTGTAGACATAGGTCGGCGTACCGTAGAGCTTGGCGACCGCCGCCAGATCAACGGATTCACAGTGCAGATCGGGCCCGGTGTAATGAAAATGGTGCATGATAGGCTTGGGGAAAAAAACGTGAAACCGCCCTACGTAGCGAGTTTCCCCTTGAAAAAACCACCCCAAATTTGCGATATGACCCCACTGTGTTTCGCGCCCTGCTCAACCTCCTGCATCGTCCCGCCGTCCGTTCCGGACTGTCCCGCGGTGCGCAGGGACAGATCCGCAATCCGCGATTTGTGAGCTTTTTGGCGCAAACCAACCGCAAGACGCTGGACACCGATTTCCACGACACCGTGCTGCGTGGACGTCGCGTGGTTCGTCAGGCCCTCTACCTGCTCATCGGTGCCGGTTGCACGTGGGTGGTGGTCGAAAGCGCCCGCGCCCTTTCCACGTTCTGAGCCTGGCCGGTGCGGCTGGCGCCTCACCGCTGCCCCTTGCCCGCTCGTCGCGTCGCGGCGCGTACTGACAAAACGATATTTCACCGCCGGCCTTGCGGTCCCGGTCGGGCCCTGCTCATGCTGCCGCCCATGAAATTATCCCGCCTGCTCCCTTTGCTGTGCGCCTGCATTCTCCTTTTCACCGGCTGCCAGAACCTGCAGTCGAAACTGGGTGAAATCACCGTCACCGTCGTGGACTTGAAGCCCGCCGGGGGCACCCTGCTCGAATCGCAGGCGGTGCTGACGCTGCGGTTCGTGAACGAGAACATCATGCCCTTCGGCTTCTCCGGCACGACGCACAAGCTTTACCTCAACGGCACCTACGTCGGCAAAGCCGTGAACAACCAGGCCTTCGGCTTGCCGCCGCTCAGCACGACCACGCGCGATGTCACCCTGATGCTGGAGAACCTGGCCCTCGTCCAGCAGGTGATCGCCATGCGTGGCAAGACGACCATTTCCTACCGCCTCGACAGCGTCATCATCACCCGCGAGGGCGACAACGACCTCAAGATGCCCGTCAAGACCCAGGGCACGCTCGACCTGCAGGCCCTCGGCGCCGCCGTCCAATGAAACAAAAAGCGACCCCCGCCGCGAGGCAGGGGCCGCTTTGAGTGAAGGTTGAAGGAGCTTAAGCCACCAGCCCGGTGACGGTGTCGCGCCGGGCGGAGTAGTCGTTCACTGCGATGGTAAGGATGCCGGAGGCCGCCATGATGGCACAGGCCACCTCGGCGTTGATGAAGGTCGCGGAGGTCAGGACGCAGAGCGTGAGACCGAGGATCGAATTGATGAGTGTTTTCATGGGGGTGAAGTTGTTGTTGGCATGAATACCCCCCGTGCCGTGATTAGTTACAGCATCGCCAAAAAAAAGGCGCGGTCTCGCGACCGCGCCTGGAAAACCGTGAGATGATCGGGCCTCAGCCGGCCCCGCCGCCGCTCGCGTTGGAGGCGGGCGCGAAGGCCGATTTCAGGCTCGCCACAAGATAGTCGCGGTTCATCCGCGCGATGAAATCATGGCTGATGAGCTTCGGGCAGGCCGCGCTGCATTCATACTGGTTGGTGCAGCTGCCGAATCCGAGTTCATCCATCTTCGCCACCATGCTGAGCACGCGGGTGTCGCGCTCGGGCTGGCCCTGCGGGAGCAGGGCGAATTGCGAAACCTTGGCCGCGACGAACAGCATCGCGCTCGAGTTCTTGCAGGCCGCCACGCAGGCGCCGCAGCCGATGCAGGCCGCCGCATCCATGGCGAGATCGGCGTCGCCCTTCGGCACGGGAATCGAATTGGCGTCGGGCGCCGCGCCGGTGCGCACGGAGATGAAGCCGCCGGCCTGCTGGATTTTGTCGAAGGCGCTGCGGTCGATGATGAGGTCCTTCACCAGCGGGAACGCCCGCGCGCGGAACGGCTCGACGATGATGACATCGCCGTCCGCAAACGTGCGCATGTAGAGCTGGCAGGTGGCGATGCCTTCGCCCGGGCCGTGCGGCTTGCCGTTGATGGTGCAGGAACAGGTGCCGCAGATGCCCTCGCGGCAGTCGTGCGCAAAGGCGATCGGCTCCCCGCCCTCAATGGTGAGCTTGTCGTTCACGACATCGAGCAACTCGAGGAACGACATGTCCGGGCTCACATTGGAGGCCGGGTAATCGACGAACTTGCCCGGGGCGGCCGGCCCGGCCTGGCGCCAGACGCGGAGCGTGACGGAGAAGGATTTCTTGGAGGTGTTTTCAGCAACCATGGTGGATTCCTCGGGCTTACTTGTAGGAGCGCACGCTCATCTTGGTGAACTCGTAGTTGAGCGGCTCGACATTGCGCAGCGGTGTCTTGCCCTCGCCCTGGTACTCCCAGGCGGCGGCATGGCCGTAGTTCGCATCGTCGCGTTTGCATTCGCCGTCGGGATACTGGTGTTCCTCGCGGAAATGGCCGCCGCAGCTTTCCTCGCGGGTGAGGGCGTCGCGGCACAGGAGTTCGCCGAGTTCGAGGAAGTCGGCCACGCGGCCGGCCTGCTCAAGCGACTGGTTGAGCGTCTCCGCGGAACCGGGGACGTTGACCCCGGCCCAGAACTCCTCGCGCAGGGAGGGAATCAATTGCAGGGCCTTCTCGAGGCCGGCCTTGTTGCGGGCCATGCCGCAGTGTTCCCACAGCATCTTGCCGAGGCGCTTGTGGAAATGGCTGACCGGTTCCTTGCCCTTGTTGTCGAGCAGGCGGCGGGTGAGACCGTTGATGTTATCCTCGGCCGACTTGAACTCGGCGCGGTCGGTCGCCGGGCGCGAGCCGGGCTTCTGCTGTGCGAGGTAGTCGCCGATGGTGTACGGGATGACGAAGTAACCGTCCGCCAAGCCCTGCATCAGCGCGGAGGCGCCGAGCCGGTTGGCGCCGTGGTCGGAGAAGTTGGCCTCGCCGAGCACGAAGAGCCCGGGAACGTTGGACATCAGGTTATAGTCCACCCAGAGGCCGCCCATCGTGTAATGGACGGCGGGGAAGATGCGCATCGGCGTCTTGTAGGCGTTCTCGGCCGTGATCTCGTGATAGATGTCGAAGAGGTTGCCGTAGCGTTCGCGCACCGCGGGTTCGCCGAGGCGCTTGATGGCGTCCGCGAAATCCAGGTACACGCCGAGTCCGGTCTCGCCGACCCCGCGACCTTCCTCGCACATGCGCATGGCTGCCCGGGAGGAAACGTCGCGTGGGGCAAGGTTGCCGAAGCTGGGATAAATGCGCTCGAGGTAATAATCGCGATCCGCCTCGGGAATGTCGGCGGGATTCTTCTTCGCATCCTCCTTCTTCTTCGGCACCCAGATGCGGCCGTCGTTGCGGAGCGACTCGGACATCAGCGTGAGCTTCGACTGGTAGTCGCCGCTCACCGGGATGCAGGTCGGATGGATCTGCGTGTAGCAGGGATTGGCGAAGCAGGCGCCACGCTTGTAGGCGCGCCAGATGGCGGTGGCGTTGGACTGGCGGGCGTAGGTCGAGAGGTTGAAGACGTTGCCGTAACCGCCGGTGGCGAGGATGACGGCGTCGGCCGAATGCCGGGAGATGGCACCGGTGTTGAGATTGCGGATGATGACGCCCTTCGCGTGGCCATCGACGACGACGAGGTCGAGCATCTCGGAGTTGGCGTGCATCTCGACGCCGCCGGCGCCAATCATGCGGGACAGGGCGGAATAGGCCCCAAGGAGCAGTTGCTGGCCCGTCTGGCCGCGCGCGTAGAAGGTGCGGGAAACCTGCGCGCCGCCAAAGGAGCGGTTGGCGAGGAGACCGCCGTATTCGCGGGCAAAGGGCACGCCCTGGGCGGCGCACTGATCAATGATGTTGACCGAGACCTCGGCGAGACGGTGGACGTTGGCCTCACGGGCGCGATAGTCGCCACCCTTGATGGTGTCGTAGAAAAGGCGGTGCACCGAATCACCGTCGTTCTGGTAATTCTTGGCGGCATTGATGCCGCCCTGCGCGGCGATGGAGTGGGCCCGGCGCGGGCTGTCGTGGAAGACAAAGCACTTCACCTTGTACCCCAGCTCCGCGAGCGTGGCGGCGGCGGACGAACCGGCGAGGCCGGCTCCCACCACAATTACCTCGTACTTCCGCTTGTTGGCCGGGTTGACGAGCTTGATCTCGGTCTTGTGCTTGCGCCATTTGTCGGCGAGCGGACCGGAGGGAACCTTGGAATCGAGATTGGCCATGGCGGAAAATCAGTTTTGCACGTTCGCGGTTTGATGCACCTGGGCCGCCGGATGGGGCTTGAGCACACCGGTCAGGATCGCACCGGGGATGGCGAGGTTGCCCAGAAAGTAGGCGATACAGAGCAGCGCCACGATGCGGCGCAGGCAGTTGGACCAGGTCGCGGATCGCAGGCCCAGCGTCTGGAACAGGCTGTCCACGCCGTGGAGGAGATGCAGCGACAGGAGCCCGACGGCGATCATGTAGAAGATCGCGACCGGTGCGCTTTCAAACCCGCGGTAAACCATGAGGTAAACATTCGGAACCTCCGTGCCCGCGGCCACGGCCTTGAAACCCATGACCGAGTAATCTTGGGTCAGCACGTACGGATACTGGTCCTTGAAGTCACTCGGATGAGTCGACCCGAGGGTGAAATGCGCCAGGTGATAGATGATGAAAGCCAGCACCACGTATCCCGTCCACCGGATGTAGCGCGAGGCCACCGAAGCGCGAATCCAAGTCTTCACCGCGTAGGCCTCGGGGCCGCGGGCGCGCTTGTTCTCCAGGGTCAGCATCGTCGCCGCCCAGATGTGGATGCCCACGGCGGCCAGCAGGCCGATCCGGGCCACCCAAAGCAGCGGTCCGGTCTGGTGCAGGAACACCGCGTACCCGTTAATCTTGTCGGGATGGGAAAAGATCTGGAGATTGCCGACCAAGTGGCCGAAGGCGAACCCCACCAGGATGAGGCCGGTGAGCGCCATGAGGATTTTCCGGCCAATGGAAGAACAGAAGAAGTTCGCGAGGAGACTCATTTAGACAGGATGGAGTTTGGCGGTTGGGGTAATGCCGCCGCGCAGTTGTAAGTCAAATCGCCGCAAGAATGTAAAGGTCGCGTCCCGGACAGCCCGCGGAGCCGCGTGCATATTAGGGTGACTAACCTTTCCAAGAAGCACTCCTGCCCCGCCGCGGCGCGGCCTCCGCCGGCCTATGAAGCGAGGCCCGTCGTCGTCATGACGGTCAGGTTCGTTTCAACCGGCTCTTCCATGAGGATGGAGAAAACCGTGGCCCGCTTGGTGGTGCCAAACACCAGCCGGCCGCCCATGCGCTCAGCGCAGGTTTGCACGATGTAAAGTCCCAGTCCCATCCCTCCGGTCGCGTGTTTCTTGCCGGGGATGAACAACCGCGCCAAAACCACCTCGGGAATCTTCGGACCGCGATTCAGCACATGGATCCAGCGCCGGGACCGGCGGCCGCCAATGGTCACGGTGATGGACTGCACCGGCGGGCTGTAACGCAGCGCATTGCGCAGGATGTTGCCCAGGGCATGGCGCATCAGCCGGGTCGATATCCGCCATTTCGTCTCCCGCTCACGGACCACGATATTGATGCGCCGCGCACTGTTGCTTTCCAGCAGCAGCGGATCGGCGACCAGGCCCCGCACGTAGGCGGGCATATCCACCTCGCTGTATTCCGGTGGTGCCCCGGTGCTGTCGATCAGTTCGCGGAGCCCGGCGATCAACTGGCCCAGCGTGCCCGAACCCTGCTGCAGTTTGAGCAGGGCGAGGTTGTGCGCCATCGAGCCGGGCGAAGAGGTGCTCAACAGGTCCGCGCTCCCGCCAAGGACCGTCACCGCATTCGAGAGTTCGTGCAAAATGATGCCACTCACCCAATCGCGCTGCTGCAGCAGGAGACGCTCCCGTTGCAGGGCCTCCAGCAGGGCCGTCTCGGTCTTGGTCAGGCCGTCGTTCATGCCGACGCAAAGGGAAACCGCGAGTCGCCCGGGGCGTGCTTGCTCAATACCTCAAAAAAACTCCGGGATTGCGCCCGCAGGGCCAGATACACTTCGGGCACGTCGAGGGCATCGATGCGCCCCGACTCATAGGCGGTACGGGTGGCTTGCACCGCGGCGGCGGGCCCCGAACCGATCAGGACATCGCGGATATGCAGGAGGGTTTGCGCACGGACGGGATTCATAGCGTTCATAGGTTTACCAGAAGAAGAAGTTGCTGTGCGGGTTGAGATATTCGTCGGTGGGCATGACCACGGCGTGCCGCCAGACCGTGGCCCAGCGCGACCACGGGCCGGGAATCTCGCCATCGAAGGCGGACACCCAGCGCGGAGCCGGCCGGCAAGGACCGGATTGCAGCCGTTCCTCGAACTCGGCGTAACCTTCGTCGGTCGCGAAATGGAGCGCCCGCCGCTCAAAGAAATTCGCCGCCTGCACCAGCGCCCCCCGCGCCTTGTGCGCCACCAGCACGAAGTCCGACCGTGCCAGCTCGACCGCGGCCTTGAAGGCGGCGGACTTGATCGTGCGCCCGGCGGCATGGCCGTAGGAGACGCCGGCCCTTGAATGCTGCACGAGGATGACCACCTCACCCTCGCCGGCATCATGGTGGATGCGCACGAGATCAACCCCCGGAAACGGCGAACCCATTTTTTGAGCCGGCAGCCGCCCGTCCCACCAGGAGATCAGGGCAAAGCGCTCCAACGCCTCCAGCCGGGCCCGAATCGCCGCTTGCGTGCGGAACATGCCCGGGAAGGCCGCCATGCCGTTGGAACTGCGGTCCACATCAAACCCATAATTTCGGCCCTCCGGCCGGTTGTGCACCGCGAGGAAGGCCCAGCGCTCGAGGGCTTCCGAAATCGCCATGTGACAGGCGATGGCCCCGGACCCCGCGGAGCCCGTGCCATCGGCCTGACCATAGATCGCATACGTGGACTTGCCGGCCGTGAGTTCGGGCCGGAGGAAGGCATTGGCCTGCTTGTAGGGCTGACCGAGGATATTGAAATCCCCGGTCAGAACCCGCTCGATCGGACCGCCGTCCTCGGCGAACACATCGCGATAGCGCAATGCGGCAAGTGAGAGCATGGCTGGCTTTCCGCTCAGGCAATATAAGTGCCATCGCCCTGCTCGGTCAGACCACCACCCTCGGGCGGCGGGGGCGGCGGCGGTTCGTCATCGCCAGTGCATGAGGCGCAGGGTAGCGCGGCGATATCGCCGGTTTGCATGGTTGAGATCGGAACGGATTTTTGGGTGACCGGATCCAGTTTTTGGGCGGCTTCGGAAAGGCCCACAGCCAGCAACAGTGTCGCCACTGCGCTGCCGAGTAGAACTGCCAGGGAAGTTAGCTTTTTCATACCCCTGTAGTATCGCGTTGCCCTATGCTCGTTTGCGGTGCAAAAAACACCCCCTTTCCAGATGGTCCCTTACCCCCCAAACAGGGTGTTTTTTTGGCTTGCGTACGGAATTTTATCCCTGCGCGCGCTGGCCTTTGAGCCCTTGGTGGTGGAAATACCCCTGCCGGACGCGATTCGCGGCAAACCCATATGGGTATCGGACCAACTGTCCTCAGACCGTCTGGCTGTTGGCTTCGAAGGCGGCGTGGCGATAGGGAATTCCGGAGGTAATTGGCAAATCGCCGCCACGCCTAACGGTCAAGTGGTGCGTGCGATCAATGAAGCGCACGGTCGGCTGCTGGTGGCGGGACATGGCTTTGCCGCATTTTTAGAAAAAAATCAGCTTCATCCTGTTGCCGGCCTGGATTCCGAGATCCTCTCAATTGAAGCCGTGCCTGAAGGCTGGCTGTTGGCCGGAGGTGGTGGAGTATGGCTCGCGGATCTCACGGGCCGCGCCGTTTGCCTGCTTCAGCCAGTCGCCAATGCAAAAAGCCCGTTTCGTTTGTGCCGCGTGCAAGGTGATTTGATCGTCAGTGCCATCGCCATGGCACCACTGACGTGGAGCAAGGGTAAGTTGACCCCATTGATGCACCAATCGCCCCTAGAGAATCAGGAAATCGTCGATGCCGTCGACGATCTGCGACTGACCAACCTGGGCATTCGGGATGAAGCCAACCACGGCCTGCTACCCCATGAAATCAATAAGTCCCTGCTAAAATCCGGTATTGTGGGCCTTGTTACAACTGGTCCTTGGGTCTTGGTCCCAACCTTCGAGAATGGACTGTTCGCAATTGACCGGACCAGTGGCATGACCGCTTGGAACACCCTGAAATTAGGCGGCATCTATCACGTCAATCGAAACGCCGGGAACCTTCTCTTCGGGACGTCCAAGGGCCTTTATTCCGTAAGCGATCCTTCGCATGTGCTGTATTCCAGTGTGGATGGAAAGGTCGTTCTTGGACTCGTTGTGGACGAAACCCAAGAGGCCAAAATCATAACGACGGCGAGCACCCACGCCCTGGCGGAGCAAGAGACTGCACCTGACGCATTAATCCAGTGGCCCAAATTCGCCGGGGCCGAAGTTCGGCGATCTCGTCTGCAATTTGGCGAGAAGCAAGTCTCCCTCCTCTCCCGTTTCGTCAACGGTCTCGCCGTGGCCGGCGACACTGCGGCCGTCGCGCAGGACCAGGGCATCACGATGCTCGACCGCAATGGCGCGAACCGCTTCACCGCCATTCCGGCCATCGCCGGTTCACTCGCTGCCGATGGTCGGCATTTCCTTGTCGGTACCGCCACGCAGGGCGTGCAGGTCTTGGCCGCCGACGGCCGGATCACCGGACAACTAGGCACCGGGCGCGCCACCGTCCGTACCGTGCGCCCGGGCAAGACCGCCCTGCTCTTCTGGGACGGCACCATCCTCGACTCCGACGCCAACACCCTGGGCCGCATCACCTGGGGCAATCCCCGCGATGCAGCGTTCGTGCAGGATCGCCTGGCCGTCCTGGTGACGAGGCCGGACCGTGACCCTGTGGTGGGCCTGCTCGAGGGCGAAAACTGGCAACCGCTCGAAATACCCGGGCTGGCCGAAATCGGTGCGGAGAAAATTGCCGCCACCCACGAATATCTCTTCGCTGCCGGACCCCGCGGCGTCATCCGCGTGCGCCTGCCCCTGGCCAAGTCCATCCCGCCCGCCGCCGACTGGGTCTGGTCCGCGCCGGCGTCCGCCGGCCAGGTCCGCTTGCCGGACTCCGCCCAGGACCGCGTCACGGTCCGGGCCCAGACCCGCGATCTCGCGCCGGCTCCGGCCACCTTCCTGCGCGTGCGCAAGTCCGAAGGCGGTTGGGAAACCCTGCGCGCCGGGACTGATTTTCAACTGCCGGTCGGTTGGGGTGAGACCGACGTCAAGTTGCAGGCCGAACGCAACGGTCTCCTCACCGAATCCGCCTTCACCATCGTGCGCCCCTGGCCGTGGTGGCTGCGCACCTGGGCCTGGCCGCTCCACGCGCTGGCCTTGGGCGGACTGGTCTTCGGCCTCGTGCGCTGGCGCACGCACGCGTTGCGGCGGCGCAACCTCGAGTTGGAAGCCCACGTCAACGAGCGCACCGCGCAACTGCGCAAGGCCAGCGCCGCGAAGGAGGAGTTTCTGGCCAGCATCAGCCACGAAATCCGCAACCCGCTCAACGGCGTCGTCGGCATCTGCGCCATGCTCGCCGACCGCGAGGTCGGTCCGCGCGAACGCGTGCTCGTGCGCACGCTCGGCGGCTGCGCCGACCAGCTCCGCTCAATGCTGGATGACATCCTCGATTTCTCGCGCCTTGACCGCAACCAGGTCACCATGACCAACGTGGACTTCGAGGTCGGCGCGCTCGTCGAGGAGGCCGCCCGGGCCATGGATCCCGACCTCGCGGCCTGCGCGCTGATGCTCCCGGAGCAACCCGCCTGGCTCCACGGCGACTCGGGCAAGCTCCGCCAGATCGTCTGCAACCTGATTTCCAACGCGCTGAAGTACGGCGTTCCGCGCGAGGCCGGCGTGGAAGTGCGACTGGCCTCCGCCGGCAGCGGCCGCTCGCGCCTGCGTCTCGCGGTCCGCAACAGCGGGCCCACCATCCCGCCCGAGGAACTCAACCGTCTCTTCGAATCATTCCAGCGCGGGTCCAACACCGCCAACATCCCCGGCTCCGGCCTCGGCCTCGCGGTCTGCCGCCGCTTGGCCCAGGCCATGGGCGGCCGCATCACCGCCGCCAGCCAGGACGGGGTCACCGAATTCGCCCTCGAACTCGTTCTCGCCAGCGCCCAGCCGCCGGCCCCCAAGGCCGGGGTGCCGGTCCCCGTCTCCCGGGCCCTCGCCATCGAGGACGAGGACTACAACCGCATCGCCCTCGGCCACGTGCTGAGCCAGCTCGGCTATGAGGTTCACTGGGCCGCCGACGGGGCCAGCGCCCTCAAGCTCGCCGCCGCCAACCAATACGACCTGGTCCTCACCGACTGGCGCCTGCCCGACACCGACGGCGGCACACTTTGCCGGCAGCTCGTCAATCTCCTGCCCCGCCCCACCCCGCCCATTATCGCGGTCACCGCCTACACCACCCAGGAAAAACTCGAGGAGGCGCGCGTTGCGGGCATGACTGGTTTCGTCACCAAACCGGTGACGCGGGAAAAACTCGAGCGCGTCATCATCGGACTTTCCGAGGGCCTGCGGCCGAAGCGTTCGCTCGACACGCATACCGCCGGCGCCCTGGCCGGCAATCCGCTGGCCTCGCTGGGGGACCTCGCGCCCTCGGCCGAGCAACTGTCCGCAGGGATCGCGCAGAAGTGGCAGGCGGTGGCCGCCATGGCCCGGCTGAAGGATCCGCGCACGGGAAACGAGGCCCATGCCCTGCGCTCCCTGCTCCTCCTGGCCACCGAAGAATCCGCAGCCGAACAAGTCGCCCTGCTGGAACAGGCAGCGGACGAGGCCGATTGGTCCGCTGTGCAGCGCCTGCTCCCGTTTGCCGGGGAGGAGATCGCCCTGACGCAGACGCGGCTCAGGATGTGAGCCGGTTTTTGGCCGCGGCCGCCTTGGAATCAAACACCAACCCGTGCCGGATCGCACAATCGATCAGTTGCTCGATGTTGTGCAGGTCGAGCTTGCGCATGATGCGCTTGCGGTGATCCGCGACATTGGTCGCGGTGCAGCCCAGCAGGGCGGCGATTTCCTCGTTGGCGAGCCGCTGGCCCAGCAAGCCCAAGATCTGCTGCTCCCGCGGCCCGAGAAACTTCAGCGGTGACTGCGGATCGCGTGCGCCGGCGCTGATCAGTTCCATCACATGACGGGAGATGACCATCGCGCCGGCCATCGCCTTGCGGATGAGGTCCACGAGCTCCTTTTCGCTGTCGTTCTTGTGCGCAAGACTGATCCCGGCGCCTTGCAGCCGTTTGAACGGGAACTGCGCGCCGATGGAACTCACCGCCACGAGTACCGTGTTTCCGCCCCGGCCGGCCCGCTCCATCGCCCAGTCCAGCGTGCTGCCGTCGCCCAAATCAATGTCGAAGAGGATCAGTTGCGCCTGCTCCAGCTCGGCCGTCCGCTGCGTCAGCTCGGCCATCGAACCGATGCCGATGATCTCGGCGGCCCCGCAGTGCTTGCGCAGCAGCGCACTGAAATAGTCGCGCATCAGGGTTTGGTCTTCGATGACAGCCGCCCGCATGTTCAAGCACTATGTCTTCTGTGAGCCGGCATCAAGTTTCCCGCGCCGGATAGGCAATCAACCCCACTGTTTAACGGGCCAGCCGCACGCGCAGGGTGTATTTGCTGGCCGCCGGATTTGCCGACGTGAAGCGCACCGCCTCGGTCGCCTCACCGGCGATGGCCACCGCCCGGAACGGCGTCTCATCACCCGTGCTGAAGCCCTGTTCGTCCTTGAACACACAATTGATCTGCACCTTGAGGTCATGATTCTCGCGATTGCGCAGACTGGCGACGACCTCGAGCCGGCCGTCGGGCAGCCGGCGTTCCTGGAGGTTCGTGCAGTTCACCGCCGCCTGCGTGACCTTGTCGAGATGCGTGAACTTCCCCGTGTCCTCGATGGAGTACTTGGTGGAATCCTGCGGTCGCGCCGGTTCGGTGGCGCAGCCGGCCAGAAAGAGGAACACCGCGGTCACGGCGGCGAGGGACAGTTGCTTGGTGTTCATGTCAGGTGTGGGGGAAGCTCGGACCCGCGACAGGCGGATTGGTTCAGTCATTGTGCGCTCCAAGTGAACCGAGCCAAGCCTTGAGCGCAACTCGCTGCAGGCTTGGCCTGCGCGCCGTCCACGGCCAGTCTGCCGCCATGCCCCGCTACGTCCTCGCGCTCGACCAAGGCACCACCTCCTCGCGGGCCATCGTTTTCGACCGGCGCGGCCGCCCGCGGGCCACCGCCCGGCAGGAATTTCCCCAGCACTACCCGCAGCCCGGGTGGGTCGAACACGACCCCGCCGACCTCTGGGAAACCTCGCGGCTCACCGCCCTCGCCGCCCTCGCCCAGGCCAATCTCACGGGCCGCGACCTTGCCGCCATCGGCCTCACCAACCAGCGCGAAACCACCCTGCTCTGGGACCGCCGCACCGGCCGGCCGCTGCACCGGGCCATTGTCTGGCAGGACCGGCGGACCACGGCCATGTGCGCCCGGTTGAAACGGCAAGGCCTCGAGCCGCTCTTCCGCCGCAAAACCGGCCTGCTGCTCGATCCCTACTTCTCCGGCACCAAGCTCGCCTGGCTCCTCGACCACATTCCCGGCGCCCGCCGGCGCGCCGGCCGCGGCGAACTCGCCTTCGGCACCGTGGACACATGGCTGCTCTGGCAACTCACCGGCGGCCGCGTGCACGCCACCGATGTCTCCAATGCCTCGCGCACCCTGCTGCTCAACCTCCGCACCGGCGATTGGGACGACACACTGCTCAAGACCCTCCGTATCCCGCGCGAACTGCTCCCCGCCGTGTGTGACAGCAGCGGCATCCTGGGTGAAGTGACCGGCGTCCCCGCCCTCCGCGGCGTACCCATCGCGGGCATCGCGGGCGATCAGCAGGCCGCGCTCTTCGGCCAGGCCTGCTGGTCTCCGGGCATGGCGAAGAACACCTACGGCACCGGCTGCTTCCTGCTGCTCAACACCGGCGAAACGCCCGTTGCCTCGAAACACCAGCTCCTCACCACCATCGCCTGGCGCATCGGCGGCAGGACGGAGTACGCCCTTGAGGGCTCCGTGTTCATCGGCGGCGCGGTGGTGCAGTGGTTGCGCGACGGCCTGGGCCTTATCGCGCGCTCCGCCGACATCGAACCACTCGCCGCCCGCGTGCCCGACAGCGGCGGCGTCTGCCTGGTCCCGGCCTTTGCCGGCCTCGGCGCTCCGCACTGGGACCCGGCCGCGCGCGGCCTCATCACCGGTCTCACCCGCGGCACCACGGCCGCCCACCTGGCCCGCGCCGCGGTCGAAAGCATCGCCTTCCAAAGCGCCGACCTCATTGGTGCCATGCAGGCCGATGCGGGACTCCGCCTGCATGAACTGCGCGTGGACGGCGGTGCCACCGCGAACAACGCCCTCCTGCAATTCCAGTCCGATCTCCTGCGCGTCCCCGTCGTCCGCCCGCGCACCACCGAGACCACCGCCCTCGGCGCCGCCTACCTGGCCGGTCTCGCTGTCGGCTTCTGGAAAAGCCGGGCCGAAATCGCCCGTTTCTGGGTTGCCGACCGCACCTTCCGCCCCAAGGCCGCCCCCGCCGTCATGCGCCGGATGCAGGCCGACTGGCACCGGGCGGTGAATCGGGCCAAGTGCCTGCCCTGACAATGCGGCGACCCGCGGTCCTGTTTTCACCGGATGATCTAAATCCGGTCAAAACCGCCGTCATACTTCGGATTGTGTCCGCCCCCGGTTTACTTCATGATTTACCCGATGTCGCACTCTAAGCTCCGCCGTCGCGTCTTTTCCCTACCCCTGATCGGCAGTCTTCTCGCCATTTCCCTGGTCGCGGCTGACTCCTCCGAGATCACCTCCCTTCGCGCCAAGGCTGAACGGGGCAACGCCATCGCCCAATACAACCTGGGACTCGCCTACGCCACCGGCCGGGAGACCACCCGCGATCTGGCCGAAGCCTATGTCTGGCTCACCCTTGCCGAGGAAAATGGCACGACGGGCAAGGCCGTCCGTACCCTGCTGGCCGACATGAGCTCCGCGGAATTGGCCGAGGGCCAGCGCCGCCTGGAATTGCGTCGCAGCCAGAGCCAGCGCCCGGGCCGCACCGTAACTACCACCGCTTCCGCCGTAACCGCCCGCACCCAGTCCACGACCTCTGGCCCGACGATCGGCGCGGGGACCGGTCCGGCCCCAACCGACACCGCCCGCACCGCGCCGGGCGCCACCCGCAATTATTCCGGCCCGGTCGCCCCCACGGAGGCCAGGACCGAAAGCGAACAAGCCAGCAACCTCAGCGTCGAACTTGCCGCGGCCTGGAAGGAAGCCGACACCCTCAAGTCCGCGCTCTCGGCCGCTGAATCCGCCAGGAACGAGTCCAATCAGGCCCTCGCCGCGGCCAAGGCCGAACTCGCCGCTCTGCGCGCCAGTCAGGGAGCCAGCTCCAGCAGTGCCGAAGCCCAATTGCAGCAGCAGCTCGGTCAGGCCCAGGCCGCCGCCACGGCACTCAACGCCCGGATCCAGACCTTTGAAACCGCGGTGGCCCAGCGCGAACAGGAACTTGCCGAGGCCCGGCAGGCCCTCGCCGCCGCCAACGAGCGCATCGCCGCCCTCACCACCGCCCAGTCCGCCATCGAAACCCGGCTCAAAACCCTGTCCGCCATGGGCGAGGAAGCCGTCCGGCTCGCCGAGGAACTCTCCGCCACGAAGTCCCGGCTTGAAGCCGTTGAGAAGCAGGCCGCCACCGCCGACACCGTGGCCAGACAAGCCGACGAAGTCAGGGCCGAGTCCGCCGCGCTCAACACCCGGCTCGCCGCCGCCGTCGCCGAAAAGGAAACCCTCGGCGCCCAGTTGGCTGAAGCGCAAAAAGCCGCCGCCACCTTGAGCGCCAATGAACGCGAAATGGCCGATCTCGCCGCCGCCCGGGAACGCGCGCTCGTCGAATCACAGGCCGCGATCGCCACCGCCAATCAGCGCATCACCGAACTCACCGCCCGGCAGACGCAACTGGAATCCACCCTCGCAGCCCGGCCCGCCACGCCCGTCGTGGAACCCGCCGCCCTCGCCCAGGCTCAGACCGAGGCTGCCGCGCTTAAGACCCAGCTTTCCCAAGTCGCTGCCGAAAATGAGGCCCTGGCCCGGCAGCTGGCCGACGCCCAAGCCGCCGGCGCGCAGCTCAGCTCCCTGAAGTCACAGCTCGAGGAAACCACCACCGAACTGGCCCAGGCCCGGGCGGGTGTGGAAAAGGCCGCGCAGGAGCGCTCCACCCTGACCACCCAAATCGCCCAGGCGGAAGCCGCCGCAGCGGAAGCCCGCCGCGAGGCTGGCGCACTCAATTCCCGCACCGCCGGGTTCGCCGCGGAAAAGGTTGCGCTCACCGCGCAGCTCACGGCTGCGTTTGCCGGAAAAATCGCCAGCGCCGAAACCGCACTCGAAGCCGAAAAGAACGCCTCACGCCAGGCCCGGGACGCCGCTGCGGCGGAACTTGCCAGCCTGCGCCAGCAGTTGGCCGCCGCCCAGTCCGACAGCGCCTCCGCCCTGGCCACGCTTCGCCAGCAACTCGACGAGGCCAAATCCGCCCAAGCCGCCCTGGAGGCGAAAAACCTCGCCCTCGCCAGCGCGGCCCCGGCCTGGCCCGACCTGCGCGAAAAGACCCAGGCGTTGGAATCACAACTCGAGTCTGCCCGAGCCGAGCTGGCCGGACTCAGCCGCCAGCACAGCGACACTGCGACCGCTCTGGCCGGTGCCGAACAATCGCTCAGCCGCGCCACCGAACGCATCAAAGAGCTTTCCACCAGTCAGGCCTCGCTTGAAGCCCGGCTGAATTCTCGCGCCGAAACCGGCGACCAGGCCGCCCGTCTCGCCCAGGAACTGGCCACTGCCCAGGCTGCCACCAAGCTGGCCGAGCAGGCACGCGCCGATACCGAACGCCAGCTCGCCGCCCTTTCCGACCAGCAGGTAACCCTCACCAAGCAACTCCAAGCGGCCCAAGCCTCCGCCACCGCCGCCCAAGTCGCCCAGTCTGAAGTCGCCGGTCTGCAGGGCCAACTCGAGGCCGCCAACCGGGAATTGGCTGCCACCCGCACCGCGCTTGAGACCACCCGGTCCGAGTTCACGGAAAAAATCTCCAGCCTGACCGCCGGCAACTCCGCCCTCGCACAGGAACTGGCCGGCGTCAGGACCGAGGCCGACAACTCCGCCACCGCCGCCAAGACTGCCGCCGCCGAGCTCGCCAGCCTGCGCACGCAACTGACCGAGGCCCAGTCGGCCACCTCCGCCTTCACCGCCAGACAGCGTGAGCTGACTGACAGCATCGCCGCGCGTGACCAGGCCCTCGCCGAGGCGCAGACCGCCGCGGCCGCAGCCAATGAGCGCATCGCCGCCCTCACCGCCTTGCAGCCCGAATCCGCCGACCTGCGTCGCACGGTGGTTGGGCTCAACACCCAGCTCGCGGAACTCGGGACCGCGAAGGACTCGCTTGCCCGTCAACTGGCCGAAACCCAGTCCGCCCTCGCCGCCCTTGAGAAGAAAAATAGCGAGCTCGCCAATGCCGCGCCCGCTTATCCCGACCTGCGCGAGCAGACCCAGGCACTGGAGACACAGCTCGCCAGCACCCGCGCCGAACTCGCCACGCTTGAAAATCAGCGGACCGCATCGGCCACCGCCCTGGCCCAAGCCAACGACCGCATCAAGGAACTCTCCGCCAGTCAGGCTGCGCTAGAGACCCAGCTTAATGCCCGCGCCCAGTCCGGTGACGAGGCGGCCCGCCTCGCGCAGGAAGTCGCGGCCCTCCGCGGCAGCGCCGCCCAGGCGCAGAGCGAGGCCGGCGCCGCCAACAGCCGGCTGGCTGAATTGACGGCGGAAAAGGACACGCTGGCCCGCCAGCTCGCCGAAACGCAGACCGCCCTCGCCGGCCTTGAGACCAAGCATCGCGAGCTAAGCACGGCCGCGACCGCCTACCCCGACCAGCGCACCCAAGTCCAGGCCTTGGAATCGCAATTGGCCGCCGCTCGCGCGGAACTCACCACCGCGCAGTCCGCCGTGCAAAAGTCCGTCGACGAAAGCACTGCCCTCGCCACCCAGCTCACCGCCGCCCAGAACGAAAAGACCGAGGCCCAACGTTCCCTCGCCGCAGGCGCCGCCGAACTCGCCACGTTGCGGGTCAGCGTTTCCCGCCTGCAAAGCGAACAAAGTGGCGCCGCCACCGCCAACACCGGCCGCGTCGATGAACTGCAGCGTGAATTGGCCGCCGCCCAGACTGCGGCCACCGATCTCGCCACCCGTAACCAAGCCCTGGAGGACACCGCCGCCGAACGCGGTCGCAGTCTCGCCGAGGCCCAGACCGCCCTGGTCAGCGCCCAGCGCCGGATCAATGAGCTGACCGACGAACAGACCGCGCTCAAAGCCGCCGTCCCGGCGCAGACCGCCGCACCCGCCATCGATCCCCGCGCGCTCAGTGCCGCGCAGGCCGCCGCCGAAGCCGCGCGCCAGGAAGCCGCCGCCCGCGCCCTGACCATCGAGCAACTCACCGCCGAACGCGCCAACCTCGCCCACAATCTCGAGCAGGCGACCTCCCGGAGCGATGAGCTCGCCCGCCGGTTGACCGCCACGGAGCAGGCCCTGGCCGCCGCCCAGGCAGTCCCGGCAGCCGCCGCCGCACCTTCGCTCCAGCCTGAACTCGACGACACCAAGGCCAAGCTGGCCACCGCCTTGAACAGCTTCAGCCAGCTCGAACGTGAGAACGCCGCGCTCAAGGCCAGTGCCGCCCAGGCTTCCGAACTCGCCACCGCGCAAACCGTGCTGACGGAGAAACTCGCCGCCGCCGAACAGGCCGCCCGCAACCTGGAAGGCGAACGCAACACCCTGCGCCAGCAACTCGCGGACCTCGCCAACCAGCCCGCTCCGACCGCCGCGGCTGATCCGGCACGTTTGGCGGATGTCGAAGCCAAGCTGGCCACCGCCCTGCGTAGCTTCAGCCTTCTGCAGAACGAACACGAGCGCACCAAGACCGAGGCCGGGCAGCTCGCCGCCCGGAAAGCCGAGCTCGAAGCCGAGCTCGCCGGCAGCCGCACGACGGCGAATGCGCAGGTTTCCAACCTGCAGGAGCAGCTCGCCACCACCTCCGCCACGGCCGGACAGGTAGAAATTCTACGCACCCAGCTCCGCCAGATCCAGGACCAGCTC
>CAZFHG010000011.1:22470-31257 GCA_964518665.1 uncultured Opitutaceae bacterium
GCTGGCCATCACCGCCCCGGTCCCCGGCACCACGCTCGGCACGCCCACCCGGCCCGGCACAACTGCGGCCGCCGCTGCCGCCACACCCCCACCCGCCCCGGTCGCCGCCCCCGCGCCGCGCACGCATACGGTCGTCTCCGGCGATACGCTTACCCGCATCGCCCGTCAGTACTACGGCGACAGCCGGCGCTGGCCCGAAATCTTCGAGGCCAACCGCACCGAACTCCCCGACGAACGCAGCCTCCGCGTCGGCATGCAGTTGCGGATTCCGTGAGGATCACGAAAACCTGAAACTTGAAACCTGAGACCTGAATTGGAAGTTCGGGAAACTCAGGTCTCAGGTTTCTTCAATCCGGTTTCCGGTCTCCGCTATCCGGTATTCGCGTAGTTCCCGCCGGCATTGCCTCCGGCTCGTTCTTCGTGTCCATTACCCCCATGAATGCGACCCGCCATCTCGTTTTCCTGTGCGCCGCGGCTTCCCTGACCGCCCAGACACCCGCCACGGATACAACCGCTCCCGCCCCGGCTCCGACTCCAGCCACCACAGAAGTTCCCGCCGAGTCCGCCCGTCTGGCCGACACCGAGGATAAGCTTTCCACCGCCCTGCGCAGTTTCAGCCTGATGCAAAAGGAAAACGACCGGCTGGTCGCCGACACCCGCCGCCTGACCGACGTCAACACCTCGCTCACGGCCCAGCTCGCCGAGGCCCGCGCCCAGATCACCGCCCTGCAGGAACAACTGGCCACGGTTTCCGCCACCGCCGCCCAGGTCGAAATTCTCCGCACCCAGTTGCGCCAGACTCAGGACCAGATCAACGCCCTCACCGCGGAGAACACCGAGCTTCGCACCCGCCTGGCTATCACGTCCGCTCCCCCCGGCAGCGCTCTGGGGGTCCCCACCCGGCCCGGCTCCGCCGCGGTCGCCGCCAGTCCGGCCGCCCCGGCCGCACCCGCGGTGGCGGACCTCCAAACTCCGGAAACGCGTTTCCACACCGTGGTCGAGGGGGATACCCTTTCCAAGATCGCCCGCCAGTATTACGGCGACAGCAAGCGCTGGCCCGAAATCCTCGAGGCCAACCGCGACCAGCTCGCTGACGAACGCAGCATGCGCTTCGGCATCAAACTGCGCATCCCGTAAGCAAGGCAGAGATCTGAGACCTGAATTTGCGGACCGAATTTCGGTAAACTCAGGTTTAAGGTTTCAAGTCTCAGGTTTCAGATAGTTCTCAGGTTTCAATTTCCCCGCCTCCAGCGGGATTGCCACCGGGCGGTCAACCTGTCTTGCTCCGGCCAATGCCCCTCCTGCGTCTGACGGCCAAGGTAGCCATAGCTCTTACTGGTCTCCTGCTCTCCGGATGCGGTTACGTGCATTTCGGACGCATCCAACCCGCCCCGGCCCCGGATGCCGCCCTCGCCTCGGAAAACGCCAGCCTCCGCGCGGAGAAAATCATGCTCCAGCGGGAACTCGCGCTGGCCCGAAAGGAAGGCATCGCCCTGCGTGACGCCCTCGAAAAGCGTCCCACCGCCACGACGGCCGCCAGCGGAATCCCGGCTGGTTCCCAAAGTGTGCTGGCCGCCCGGCTCAAGGAAACGACCGAGGAACTCATCAACCTCCGGGCCAATTACGCGCGTCTGGAAAAGGAACGCACCCGCCAACTGACACCCGGCGCCGGCATGAGCAGCATTGCCGCTGCCGAGCAGATCGGCGACCTCAAGGCGGCGCTGGGCGCCAGCGAGGAAAAACTGTCCGCCGCCCTGCGCACGTACACCAAGCTGCAAAAGGAGATCGTCGGTCTCCGGCAGCAGGTGGATCGCGAGCGCACCGAAAACATCCGCCTCACGCAGCAGGTGACCGGGCTCACCGCCCAGAACGAGCAGGCCGTTGCCGCCCTCGCGCAGCTCAACTCCGAACTGCTCGCCCAGCGCGAGGCCCGCAATCAGGCCGAAGCCGATGCCCGCGCGGCGCAAGCCCAGCTCCAACTCGTCGTCGCCCGCACCGGCCGCACCGTCGAGCCGGTCGCACTCGCCGACACCCGCTCCGGCGCCGCCGGTAGCACCAACGATCTCACCCCTGCCACCCTTCGCGTCGAAGTCGCGGAACCCGCGGCCGCGCCCACCGATGCGATGCTGCGCACCAGTCCCGAGCGCCTCCGGGCCGCCGCCAACGTTCGCCAGCACGAAGTGGCCGAGGGCGACACGCTCGAGAGCATCGCCCGCAAGTTCTACGGCAAACCCGAACGCTGGCGCGCCATCTACGCCGCCAACATCGACCTCCTCCGCGACGGCCGCCCGCTCAAACCGGGCATGAAACTCGAGATCCCCGCGGAGTAACTCGGTCTGCTGACAGGTGAAAACCTGAGGTCTTGAAACCTGAGACCTGAATCGGAAGTTTGGAAAACTCAGGTCTCAGGTTTCAGCTTTCAGGTCTCTCGGTCAGGTCCCGGACTTGTCTTCTCGGACTACCCCTCAGAACAAACCCACGATCAACGCGAGGGTCACGAGCGAGCCGCACACCGTGCCGACGATCACAGACGAGGCCATGGCCTCGTCGCCCTTGAGTTCCAAGACCATGGTGTAGGAGACGATGGCGGTCGGGCAGGCCATAAGGATCATCACCACTTGCAACGCGGCAGGCTCAAGGCCCCACCAGCGGCCGATGGCCCAGCCAATGGCGGGGGAAAGCACGGTCTTGATCAGCACGGCGAGACCCGATGCGCGCCAGTCATGCCCTGGCTTGAGGGCCATGAGCGAACCGCCCACCGCCAGCAGGCCGAGGGGCAGCGCCATCTCGCCCAGCCCGCCAAGGGCGCGCGCCACGGCGGAAGGCAGGTGCAGCCCTGCCGCCGCGAAGCCCAGGCCGGCGAGGGTCGCGAGCAGGGGTGGAGTGGTCACGAGCTGGCGCAGCAGGGGCTTGAACATCGCCGGGCCCCACGAGTGCTGGCTGAGCAGCAGCACGCCCACGCCCATCAGGTTGTAGAGCACCATGGCCGGCGCCACCACGATGACGGCCGTGCTGCGCACCGTGAGTCCACCGGCGAGCGGCGTGTCGGGGAGCGAGAACACAATCGGCAGGCCGGCGAAGGCCAGGTTGCCACGGAAGGAACCCTGCACGAAGGTGCCCTGCACGGGTCCGGGGAGGCGCAGGAAATACGCCGTGGCGTAGGCCAGCCCAATCACCACGACGGTGCCGGACAGCACGGTCAGCAGCGGCGCGGCGGCGTGAATGGAGGGCGGTGTGCCCGCGAGCTGCACAAAAAGCAGCGCAGGCAGGCCGACCCAGTAGATGAGGCGGTTGGCCTCCTTCAGGAAGGTGGACGAGATGAAGCCGACGCGCTGCAGCGCCGCGCCGAGCGCGATCACGAGGAAAACCGGGGCAAGGGTATTGAAGATCAGCACGCGAGGTTCCTCCGGACGCACCCATGGCACAATCCTTCAAGGCAACTTACAGGAGGAAACTGAGGGCACGGAGGAGTCCGATCCCGCGTACCCGCTTCATGTTTTCTCATGTATCGAGGATCTCCATTACCTCGGTTTCCTCCTGTGAAGGTTTGTTCGGGACGGATTGCATGCAGTTAGGACCGGCTCACGCAGGTCCTCATGTTTTCTGGCGCGGGTTCTTTTGCCGGTATTTCTGCAGGAGCTTGCGCGTGTCCTCGAGCACCACCTGCGGACCCACGTAGTCGCCGCCACGATTGGTGTCGGACAGCACCTTGCCTTTGTCATCCACCAGCACGAGGCACGGGATGCCGTCACCGCAATAGCGCATTATGTCGGCCGAAGTCTGGACCGTCTCATAACGAAGGGCCGGCCATGCCATGCGATCGCCCTTCATGTAGTCCTTCATGTCACCGGCCGAGTTGTCGGCGCTGACGAAGACGACCTCGAACTCGGGATACTCGGCCCGCAGGTTCTGATAGGCGTCAACCAGCCGCGGCGTGAACTGCCGGCAGGGTCCGCACCAGCTCGCGGAGTAATAAAGCGCGTAGAATTTCACGCCATTGAGACGTCCCGCTTCGTGCGGCTGCAGGGAGTTGCCCTGCAGGCGAACCAGCTTGCCCTGCAGCCGGCGCGCCATCACCGACGGGGCTTCCGGGGCCGGGGCGGATGCGGCGGCGGTTTCGACCGCCGGCGCCGCCGGGGCGGCCGGCTGGGCCGCGGGAGCCGCCGGGGCCTGGTTCATGGCGAGGGCCAGCGCCGCCAGCTCCGTGTGAGCGGCCGGCACGCGGCCCGTGAGATTGCGATAGCGCACCTGCACGTAGGTGCCGTCCAGCGCGATCACTTCCAGCTGCGCACCCTTCGCGAGCCCAACCGAGCCGCTGGCCTGCCCGTTGCGCATGATTTCAAATTTTGTCGCCTGGGTGAGCGTGGTCTCCAAGGGCAACCCCGCCGCGACGATCGTCCCCGCCAGCACCAACGCCGCACCCAAGTTGAGGACGATCCGCAGGATTTTCATGCGCGGGAGATTGCCGGGTGGGCGGGCGTTTCCAACCCATATTTTTTCGCTGGGAGCGCGGGCGGCTCGCCCGCTCCGAAGAAAATGCGGGCGAGCCGCCCGCGCTCCCAGGCCTGCATTCAGCATTCTCGTCTTTTTAGACGTTTTTGCTCTCAAGGGATTTCTCGGCCTGCGCCTGATTGCGACCGAGGGCGGTCGCGCTCCCAAGCAGACCTCCGTCATTGAGCCGCGAAGAAAATCCCTCCACCGTGGCCGCCATGCTGAAGACCCCGCTTCTATTCGCGCTTTTTCTCAGCCTCACGGCGACGCTCGCGGCTGCTGACACCCCCATCGCCTTGGCTGCCTCCGCCGCCCCTGTCCTCGCCTCCCGACCTCCATTAGCCAACGGACTCTACGCCGAGTTCGTCACGCCACGTGGGACGATCACCTGCGAATTGTTTTTCCAAAAAATCCCGCTCACGGTCACCAGCTTTGTCGGCCTGGCGGAAGGCACGCTCGGCCCGAAACCCGGCACACCCTATTTCAACGGCCTGAAATTCCATCGCGTCGTACCCGACTTCGTCGTGCAGGGCGGCGATCCGCTCGGCACCGGCGAGGGCGGACCCGGCTACCAGTTCGCCGATGAATTCGTGCCCGGCCTGCGCCACGACGACATTGGCATCCTCTCCATGGCCAACGCCGGACCCGACACCAACGGCTCGCAGTTCTTCCTGACCCTGAAACCGGTCAACCGCCTCAATTACCTCCACAGCGTCTTCGGCCGCACAATCCACGGCCGGGAGTTGCTTCCGCTCATCCAGCAGGGCGACGTCATCACCGCCGTGAACATCATCCGCGTGGGCTCGGCCGCGCTGGCGTTCCGGGCCGATCAGGCCGCGTTCGATGCTTTGGCCGCGAAGGCGCGGAAATATCCCCACCCCTATTTCGACGACCCGGAAAATCTTCTGCCCGCCGAGCCGCCCCGGGCCCGCTACTTCAATTTCAAGCTCACCAACTTCGAGCGCGCCACCGGCGTGAAGATCTACGCGCGCGTCTTCAGCAAATACGAACCTGAGACGCCGGGGCAGCGGCCGATCGACGCCGTGAGCGACCTCGCCCGCCAGCTCGGCGTGCGCGACGAGGGCATCCTCGCCGTGCGGTTCTCCGACACAGGCAAGTGGAGCCTTTGGATTGCCGACCGTCTGATTCCCACCCTGCTCGGCGGCCAGGTTCCAGCCGACACCGCTGCGCGCGAAAGCGCGATCAAGGAAGCCAAGATGGCTTTCGTGGCCGCCGCCAACGCCCAGGGCGAGCAGTTCATCGCCGAAGCCGCCAAGACCGCGACGCCCGAGAAACCGTTGACCGACGCGCAGAAGTTGAAGCTGCACGTGGATGCAATGCTCGACGGGCTGATAGAGAAATTCGAAATCCACAGCCACGGCAACTGAGCCAACCCAGAATTAACCACAGAGAACACAAAATCCTGACGCGGATGAAGCGTCCGAGGCGCCTATAGGCGCGCGGGCGAGAATCGTAACAGGACCAGCCCTTTGTGTTCTTTGTGGTTAAATGTCCCTGATCCGACTTTAGTCGCCAGCTTGCGCTGGATCTCGGATCGCGCCACCCTACCCTCCCCGCCCAATGCGCACCTTCATCATCATCCTGCTTATCGGCCTCGGCCTGCTGACCCTCGCGCTGGTTGCCCGCTCCGGCATCTTTGCCCGGAGCAATCCGGGCCGGCCCATTAACAGCGTGATGCGTCAATCCATGGAGAACCGGGGCATCCCGGAAGTCTCCAGCGAGGACGCCATGCTGATCGCCCGCCAGTATGGCACGGCCTCGCGCCTGCCCTCCGGACTGCTCTTCGTGCGCCGCGTCGCCGGCACCGGCGAAACTGCCCGCGTCGGCCAGGAAATCATTGTCCACTATGACGGCCGCCTGCTCGACGGCCGGCGCTTCGACAGCTCCTATGAAAGCGGCGTGCCGTTCACCTTCCGCGTGGGTGCGGGCCAGGTCATTCCCGGCTGGGACGAGGCCTTCCAGCTCATGCGCAAGGGCGAGAAACGCACCCTGATCATTCCCCACTGGCTCGCCTACGGCGTCAACGGTCGCCCGCCCAAGATCCCGCCGCGCGCCACCCTGGTCTTCGAAGTCGAAGTGCTCGACATCCGCTGAGCGGGAGGACCCAAACCACATGCCTTGGGTTGTCATTCTGAGCGTTAGCGAGGAATACAGAGCGACATCCGCAGGGGTACTCCCGCTCGATTCTTCGCTAACGCTCAGAATGACAAAAGGTGGGGGCGCCCTCCCATGACCCAGGCCGACCGCATTTTGCTCGCGGAAAAGACCGTCGCCGCCACCGTGCGCCGGTTGCCGGCCGATCTGCGGCCCCTGGCCCGCGCCGTGCCGGTCCTGTATGAAAAGACCCCCAAGGACGACGTGCTGGCCGAAGGTTTTGAGCCCGACATCCTCGGTCTCTTCAGCGGCAGCGCCCATGGCACCGAGTTCGACGGTTCCCCGCCGGCCCCGCCCCGCATCCTGCTCTATATCGACAACCTCTGGGACTACGCCGAGGGCGAACCCGAGATTTTTCGCGAGGAGGTGCGCCTGACCTACCTGCACGAACTCGGGCACTATTTTGGCTGGGATGAGGACGAACTCGAGGCACGGGGATTGGAGTGAGGGAGCCCCGGGAGCACGACCGCCCTCGGTCGCAATGAACCCGAAGAGGAACTGGCCCCCGAACGATCAAAGTCCTGCCTTCCTTGCTACTGATTCCTGTTAAATGCCCGGCCGGCGGTCGATTGCGACCGAGGGCGGTCGCGCTCCCATTCAGCCCCGTCTACGGGAACCACCTGCAATCCGCGCTTTCCAAGCCACCACCGCCCTGCTTAGTGTCAGGTTCAAGTCTATCGCTCCCACTCATGAAGAAACTTTTCCTTCTGTCCCTTTTCGCCTCGTTCTGCGCGGCCGTACCGGTGCATGCCGCCTCCCGCGGTGACTCCATCGAGAAAATCGAGTCCTGCGAGGCCATCCTGCAGGAGTTCATGGCCGATCCCGCCCTGGCGATCCCGCCCGAAGTGTTCCGCAAGGCCCGTGGCATCGTCATCGCCAACCAGGCTCGCGGCGGTTTTGTCATCGGCGTGAAGGACGGCTACGCCGCCATGATGGTCCGGCGTTCCGACAATACCTGGAGCCTGCCCGTGATCCTCTCCTCCGGTGAAGGCAGCCTGGGCTTCCAGCTCGGCTTCACCAAGATCGAGACCATCTACATCCTCACTGACGACGCGACTCCGCGCATGTTCTTCCGCAACCGCTTCCACGTCGGCGTCGACGCCAAGGCCGTGGCCGGTCCGAAGTTCGCCGAGCGCGAACATATTGACGACAAGGTGCTGTCGAATCCCGTCCTCGTTTACACCCGCAACAAGGGCCTTTACGCCGGGCTGTCCGTGAAGGGCGGCTGGTTCGCGCGCAACGACGACGCCACCGACGCCCTGTACAACACGACCTTCACCCTGCCCGAGATTCTCTACAGCGACTGGCTGCAGGCGCCCGAAGACGTCGTGCCGTTGATGAATCTGGTCAAGTCGCTCGCGCCCTGATCGCTGCCAGTTGACATGCCGTCCAATCCGATCCTCGGCGGCGGTGGCTTTCACCATGTCTGCGTGAAAACGCGCGACTGGGCCGCCACCATGCGGTTCTTTTGCACCGGCCTCGGCTGCACCGAGAAGATCGCCTGGAGTGCGGCCCCGAAGCGCGCCGTGATGCTCGACGCCGGCGACGGCAACTACATCGAGGTCTTCGAGGACCTGGCCTGGGCACCACCGCCGGAAGGCCCTGTCGCCCATTTTGCGCTTCGCACCACGCGTCTCGACGCCGCGGTGAGCCACCTGCGCGCCATGGGCGTGCCCATCACCGTGGAGCCGCGCGATGTGACCATCGCGACGACCAACGGGGTCGGTCCGGTCCCCGTGCGCATCGCCTTCTGCACCGGACCAAATGGCGAGAGTGTCGAGCTGCTGCAAAACACGCTGACGTGAATCCGGCCCCCGCCACTCCTCCGCCCAAGCCGGGCCGGGGCGTTCTCGTCGCCGCCGTCCTGCTGGTGCTGCTCGGCTTTGTCCTGTTCGCCACCGGCATGATCGCCGGCCTGCGCACCGATGGACCGGCCCGCGCCGCCATCGTGCTGGGCTGCGCCGCCTGGCAGGTCGCCACCGCCGGATTTCTCTGCACACTCGCCGGCGGGCTGTGGCTGCGGCGGTTGGTGTAGGGAGGGGTTCACGAATCCCGCCTTCTTCGCAAGATTCTGAATCCGTAGGCCAGCGAGCTTGCTCGCGCCCAAGCCGCGTCCGCAAG
>CAZFHG010000011.1:31267-32672 GCA_964518665.1 uncultured Opitutaceae bacterium
GGCGGGCTGTGGCTGCGGCGGTTGGTGTAGTGGAGCTCTTGGGAGCGCGAAGATGGACCGCACCTTCAATGCTCGGCGCATTTTTGGATGCGCTGCCGGCCTGACGTAGTGCCGAGCTTCAGCCGGCACTGGTTCGGCCATGGCGTACAGTCCAGGCGCGGGCTGAAGCACCGCGCCACGAGGTCGGCGGTACGGCTGGCAGGGGCTCCAAGCCCGCTCCATGGATCGCGCCAACCTCACCCGCGCACTTCGCGCAGCCACGCGATCAACTCCGCCAGCGCCGCCTCCGCCACGATCGACTGCACCTCCACGCGCTTCGATCCGTAGCACTCCACGCACCCATGCCGCAGCCATGGCTTACCCTTCTTCTGCCGCCAGGCCAGTGCCCACCAGGCAAAGGGAGCCTCGGCTCCGTCCTTGGGTGACGGTTCCGCATATCCCGTCGTCGCCACGGCGAGATCGCTGCCGAACAGCTTGAGTGCCCCGCGCGCCATCTGCTCCGCCACCTGCGCCGAGACGCAGTTCACCGCGCTGGCCTCCGCCCGGTTCACGCCCAGGTGCTTAACTTTCTGTTCCAAACTGTAGGCGGTAAGACCGCCGAGGAAAAATTCCGATGCGCCGGAGACCGCCGCGATCCGCGACTGCACGTGTCCCGCCGTCAGGCTCTCGGCCACGGCCAGGGTGAGCCGCGGCTTTTGCAGCATGAGATCCTTTAGCTCTCTCGCCGCGGTCTTCATTTCAATTCCACTCCCACGGGGCAATGGTCGCTGCCCATGACCTGCGATTCGATCCACGCGCGCTTCAGCCGCGGCTGCAGTGCCGCCGAGGCCATCACGTAGTCGATCCGCCACCCGATGTTGCGCTGCCGCGCGCCCGCCCGGTAGGTCCACCAGCTGTAGTGGCCCGGCCCCTTTTCAAAATGGCGGAACGTGTCCACGAATCCGGCCTTGAGATAGTCGCGGAAGCCCGCGCGCTCCTCGTCGGAAAACCCGGGATTGCCCACGTTCTCCTTCGGCCGGGCGAGATCGATCTCCTCATGCGCCACATTGAGGTCGCCGCAGAAAAGCACCGGCTTCTTTTTCTCCAGCTTGCGGGCATGCGCCAGCAGGGCGCGGTCCCACTCCTGCCGGAAACCGAGTCGCGCCAGCTCGGGCTGGGCGTTGGGCACATACACGCCGACGACATAGCAGTCGTCGAACTCCGCCGTGATAGAACGTCCTTCCGCATCGTGCGCCGCCGAGCCGAGGCCCGTGGTGACCGCCAGCGGCTTGCGCCGCGTGAACAGCGCCGTGCCGCTGTAACCCTTTTTTTCCGCGGCGTTCCAGACGACCTCGTAACCCTTCGGCCAGGCGACGTGCTGCACGTCTCCCATGGTGGCCTTGACCTCCTGCAGGCAGATGACGTC
>CAZFHG010000012.1:0-27581 GCA_964518665.1 uncultured Opitutaceae bacterium
CTCACCTGCCCCAACCACACCGGCGTGGAACTCCACGGGTTCCTGTCCTACCTCGTGAAATGCAATCTCGAGGGCCGCGAATACAAGGTCTTCGGCTACAAGGGCAAGCAGGTCCGCGACAACATCCACTCCCGCGATGTCGCCAGTTTCATGGCGGCCTTCGTCAATGCCCCCCGCGCCGGCGAGGTCTACAATCTCGGCGGCGGCAAGGCCAACTCCTGCTCGATCCTGGAAGCCTTTGCGCTCACGGAAAAATTCACCGGCAAGCCGCAAATCCACACCTACGTCGACCAGAACCGGATCGGTGACCACATCTGCTATTATTCCGACCTGCGGAAGATGCGCGCCCACTACCCGGCGTGGGATATCTCCGTCAGCCTCGAGGAAACCATCCGCCAGATCGTCGAAGCCTGGAAAAAACGCACGGCCGGCTCCGCATGATGCGGTCTTGGTTCGATCTCCGGGCCCTCGGACTCGCCGTGCTCCTCGCGATGGCGGCGGCCTTGCCGCAGTTCCTCAATACCAACCCGCATCGGGAGTACTTTTTCTTCGACATCACCCTGACGTCTTCGGCGATCGGGTCCACGCAGCTCTTCTGGGATATCGGCAACGGCTTCAACGAGACCGACTCCTCGCGCCAGCCGCTCCGGATCGAGCCGAAACCGGTGGTCTATCGCTATATGATGCCGATGGGGCCGATGCGCGCGCTTCGCTTTGATCCCGTGGATGGCATGGGGAAATTCACCCTCACCAACGCGCGCATCGTCGATCACAAGGGCCGGGTCGTGCGCGAATTTTCGCCGGCCGATTTCGTGCCCGAGCAGCAGATCGCCCGCACCCTCATCCGCGGTGACACGCTCGAGGTCGAGGCCGCACAGGGCGCCACGGATCCGGTCTTCGCCCTGCGGTTGAGCCCGCCCCTGGTCCTGCAACCTTCGTTCGCCGTGCGCTGGGAGCTTGCCGGCCGGACCTTCCTGACCGTGCTCCTGATCGGCGCCATCGTCAGCCTGCCTGTCGTTGGCCGCCGGCTCCAGGCCATCGCACTCCAACTGGCCGCACTTGCGACCGCCCGTCCGATCACCGCCCTCGCTCTCACGGGTGCTATTGCCATCGCCATCCATGCCCACCCGGTGCTGTTCCAGGGCCGCAGCTACGTCTCCCCGGCCAACGGGTCGCTGATGCTGTACGGCGACCTGCCCACCCTGCCCCGGGACACCAGTACTCAGTTTTCCGATACGATGGCGTCGGACACCGGGGCGCTCCTCTTCCAGCACCTCTATTATCCGATGGTGCAGCGGGACGCGCTCAGCCACGGCGAATGGCCGCTGTGGAACCGTTTCTCCCTCTGCGGCGAGCCGCTCCTCGGCCAGGGACAGTCCATGTTTGGCGATCCGTTCAACTTTCTCACCATCGCGGCGGACAGTGCCGCCTGGTCGTGGGATGCCCGCTTCCTGCTGGCGCGCTGGCTCTTCGCCTTCGCCCTCGGGGTCTGCGTCTGGCGCCTCACCCGCCACATCGGCGCCGCCCTGCTGGTCACGCTCTCGTGCGCGCTCATCGGTTTCTATACCTACCGCATCATCCATCCCTCCAACTTCAGCGTGTGCTATGCCGGGCTGCTGCTGCTGGCGTGGATCGTATTTCTGCAGGCCCCGAATCCGCGCCCGCAGGCGTTCGGCCTGCTCGGCCTGATGGCCGCGCACTGGCTCGTCCTGACCAGTGGCACGGTCAAGGAAGCATACATGATGATGGCGGGAATGGACCTGGCCGGCATCGCGCTCCTGACCCTGCTGCCTGAAACCGCCGGCCGGCGGTGGCGCCTGCTCGGCCTCGCCAGTGCGACCGGCGCGGCGTTTCTCCTGATCAGCACGCCGGTCTGGCTGACGTTCCTGACCACATGGAAGCACTCCTTCACCAGCTACGACCAGCCGCACGCCTATGCGCTCACCCTTTCGCATGCCATCGGCTTCTTTGACGACATGTTCTACCGGCAGACGGTGAAGGATGAAAACATCCTCGCCCCCTCGCTGAATTTTTTCCTGATGTCCGGCATCCTCTGGTGGCTCACCCATCCGGGCCGGTGGCTCAGGGACCGAGCGGGAACCGCCCTCGCCCTCGCGGCGGTGCCGCCACTGTGCCTCGCCTTCGCGATCATCCCCATCCCGTTCATCCTGAAAATCCCGTTCATCAATAACATCGGGCACCTGGGCAATACCTTCTCCAGCGTGCTGCTGCCGCTGGCTGCCGTGCTGGCCGGCTGCGGCTTCGCCGCCGCACTGCCGCGGCTGCGTGAGGCCGGCTGGTGGAACGGTGGCGTCCGCCTCACGGTCGCGCTCGCCATCTTGCTGTCACTGTACTTCGCCACATCCACCCAGTTTCCCAAAAGCCAGTTTTTCACCGCCTACGTGATCGCCTCGCTGCTCGGTCTGCTGGCCTTGCTGCTTGGCCCGCGCTGCGCGGACACCCGCCGACCCGGCCTGCTTTGGGTCGCCATGCTGATCGGCCTGCCGCTGCTGCTCTGGCGGCACACGCTCTTCGCCGAGACCGAGCTCTCCCGCTATGCCTTTTCGCCGGGAAAGCGCGCCGACCTGCACGCCCCATCGGCAACGGCTTCCTCCCTGGACCGGCTGCGCACCGAGCCCGGCCGCGTGGTCGGTTGGGGCAACAACCTTTTCCCTTCCTACAATACCGCCCTGCGCTGGGAAGGCCTCTACGGCGTCGATGCGGTCCGGAGCCAGTATTACCACGAATTTGCGCAGGCCTTCGGACTCGAACGAGTCTGGATCTGGGACGCACTCAACCGGGAGTCCCATGCCGCCCAGCTTTTCCCCGCCCACGATGTGTTGAATGTCACCCATTACCTCGGCACCCGCCGCGAACCGCCGCTGCTCATTCCCGGCATCGACCTGATCGACCGCCAGGACCTTGAGCTTTACGCCCGGCCGGCCGCGTGGCCCCGGGCCTTCTTCACCGACCGCCTGCGAGCCAGCACCACGCCGGACGAATTTGCCGCGCTGGTCCGGTCCGGCGACGGCCGGCCTTTCGCCGCCATCCCGGCCAATGATCCTGCGCTGGCCGGTTGGCCCGTCGGCAGCGGCGAGACCGTCACGCCGGCCCGCGAGTACCGGCTCACCCCCAACGGCACGGCCTTCACCGTCACCGCGTCCGGTCCGGGCGTGGCCGTGCTGACCGAAACCTATTACGCGGACGATTTCCGTGTCACAGTCAACGGCCAGCCTCAGCCTTGCTTCCGCGTTAATCATGCTTTCCGGGGCATCTGGCTGCCGGCCGCGGGCACCTACCGGATCAGCTATGCGTACTGGCCGGAGCATTTTACCCTCTCGCTCTGGCTGAGCGGGGCCGGCCTGTTGCTGGCCGCCGCCGGTTTGTGGCGGCTTACACGCACCCGCAACGCGGAAGGTCCTGCATGAAACACCCCCGACCGGCCCTGTCCGCGCTGCCTGCCATCCCCAAGCTGTCCGTTGTCGTCCCGGTTTTCAATGAACGGGGCACGGCGCGGGCCGCCCTCGATGCCATCACCGCCAAGCGGATCGACGGCTGGGAGATCGAGATCATCATCGTGGAGAGCAATTCAACCGATGGCAGTCGCGAGATCGTGCTCGGCTATGCGCATCTTCCCCATGTGAAGGTCGTGCTAGAGGAGCGGGCCCGGGGCAAGGGCCACGCGGTCCGCCATGGCTTCAGGCACATTACCGGCGATGTGGTTTTGATCCAGGATGCCGACCTGGAATACAATCTGGGCGACTATGAAGCCCTGCTCGCCCCCCTGCGCGCCGGCACCCACAGCTTCGTGCTCGGATCGAGGCACGGCGGCCGGCGCTGGTTCATCCGCCAGTTCGACGAACAGGTCTTCCACGCCTTCGCCCTGAATGCGGGGCACTGGTTCTTCACCGCGCTGGTCGACGTGTCGCTGGGACTGGCGCTGCGCGACCCATTCACGATGTACAAAGTCTTCCGGCGCGAATGTCTCGCCGGCCTATCCTTCGAGAGCAACCGTTTCGACTTCGATTGGGAGCTGCTGATCAAGCTGGTCCGCACCGGTCATATTCCGATCGAGATACCCGTGCGCTACGTCTCCCGCTCCTTCAAGGAGGGCAAGAAAGTCTCCATGTTTCGCGATCCGCCCGGCTGGTTGTGGGCCTGGGCCAAGTACCGTTTTCAGCGGCTCTGATCCGGGGCGCGCACGTGCTGCCACAAAAAAGCCCCGGCGCAACGGCCGGGGCTTTTGCAAAAACAGTGACCTGCGCTCAGGCCACGCGCTCGACGATGAGCGGCGGGGGCGTCGGGCGCTTCGGGGCGAGGCGGTAGGCGTCCTTGAAAAGGTTCAACGCCTGCTCGAGCTTCGACTCGTCGTTGTAATGGATCATCATCAGCGGCTCGCCCTGCTTCACCTGGGTGCCGACCTTCTTGATCTCGGACACTCCCACGGCGTGGTCGATCCGGCCGTGCGAATCCTTGCCGGCGCCGAGAATCGAAACGCCCTGCGCGATGAAGGCAGCGTTGATGGTGTGCACATAGCCGCGCTTCGGGGCGGGCAGCTTGCGGATGTGGCGGGCCGCCGGGAATTTCTCCGGATGGTCGATGAACAGGGTGTCGCCACCCTGCGCCTTGACCAGATCCTTGAACTTCTGGAGCGCGGAACCGTCGGTGAGATGACGCTGCACGGTCTGCTTGGCCGAAAGGGTTGAACCCGCGACGCCGGCCAGGCGCACGATTTCCATGCCGAGCTTGAGCACGAGTTCCTTCATGTCCTCGGGACCTTCACCCTTCAGGAGAGCGATGGCTTCCTTGACTTCCAGCGAGGTGCCGACGGTGTCGCCGAGCGGCTGGTTCATGTCCGTCACCAGGGCGACGCAGCGGCGCTTCATCGAGCGGCCGACGCGGGTCATGGAACGCGCCAGTTGCTTGGCCTGTTCGAGATCACGGATGAAGGAGCCGTTGCCCCACTTCACATCGATCACGAGGCCTTCGGAACCCTCCGCGAGTTTGCGGGAGAGCACGGAGCCCGTGATGAGCGGCAGGCTCGGGATCGTGCCGGTCTCCTTGCGCAGGTCGTAGAACTTGGCGTCGGCCGGAGCGAGCTTCTCATCCTGACCAACGATCGCACCGCCGATGCGGGCGAGCTGGGAAGTGAAACCTTCGATGGTGAGACGGGGCTTGAAGCCCGGGAAGCAGCCCAGCTTGTCGAGGGGATTGATGATGTAATCATGCTCCACGCCGCACATCATCGGCACCACCACGCCGGAAGCCATGGCGAGAGGGACCAGCACCAGCGAGGTCTTGTCGCCCACGCCGCCGGTGGAATACTTGTCGATCTTCGGTTTGGCGATGTGGGAAAGGTCGATTACTTCGCCGGACAGCATCATTTCCTCGGTCAGATCAGCCGTCTCCTGCGCCGACATGCCGGAGAAGTAGATGGCCATGGCCAGAGCCGCCAACTGGTGCTGGGGCATTTCCCCATCCAGTGTGCTGTCAATGATATAGCGGATTTCTTCCTGCGAAAACTCACCTCCGTCACGCTTCTTTTCGATGAGGAAATTGAAGGTCGGTTTGATGAAACGACGGGCGGGAATGGTGCGTTTGCTGCTCATGTGGGTTAGTTGTGAATAACTGCGGCTCAACCGCAGGGCGTAAAAGTTTGCGATAGAACAAGCTCCCTTGGATTTGTCGAGCCAAAAGGCCCGGAACTGGCCGCAAAAATCGCGATTTTACACGGGAAATTGCGCGTATTCGCTAACCGGTGACCGAAGAGCTACATACCAAGGTCAGCGCCTCCGGCGCCATCTCCTGGTCCGTCCGGCCCGGCCCCAAACTCCACGCTTGCGCGCTGACGTCGACGGGCGGTTGAGTGGATGGATGCACGTTTCATTCAACATTGCCGCCGATCTGGAAGCGGCGGTGCAAACCGCCGCCGAGACCGCCGGGTTGGAATCGGGCGCATTTGCCCCTGAGCTGCGTGCCGCCGACCCGCGTCATGGCGATTTCCAGGCGAACGGCGTGCTGGGTTATGCCAAGGCCCGCAAACTGAACCCGCGGGCCGTCGCCGAGCAGATCCTCGCCGCCCTGCCCGCCACGCTGCGCGACACCTTTGAGGTCGGCATCGCCGGTCCCGGTTTCATCAATTTCCGCCTGAAGCCCTCCACCCTGCTGGCCTGGCTCGGTGAATACGATTCCGCCGAGCATCTCAAATCCGGCGCCGCCGCGTTCTACAGCGGCCAGCGCTACGTCGTGGACTTCAGTTCCCCCAACACGGCAAAACAACTCCACGTCGGCCACATCCGCGGCATGGTCATCGGCGAGGCCATCTGCCGGCTGCTCGCGTTCTGCGGCGCCGAGGTGATCCGCGACAACCACATCGGCGACTGGGGAACCCAGTTCGGCAAGCTGATCTGGGGCTACAAGCACCTCCGCAATGACGCCGCGCTGGCCGCCGATCCCCTGGAGGAACTCGAGCGCATCTACAAGGCGGCCGATGCCGCCACCAAGACCGATCCCGCGGTGCTGGACGCGGTGCGCGCCGAACTCGTGCAACTCCAGTCCGGCAACGCCGAGAACCTCGCGCTCTGGCACAAAATCAACGACCTCAGCGCCCACGCCTTCGCCTCGATCTACCGGGAGCTTGGCATCCACTTTGACCACCAACTCGGCGAAAGCTTCTACAACGACAAGCTGCAGCAGGTTTACGACGAACTGACCGCCGCCGGCCTGGCCGGCGAGTCGCAGGGCGCCCTGGTGGTCTTTCATCCCGAGCACCCGCGCTTCAAGACCCAGCCCTTCATCATCCGCAAGTCCGACGGCGCCTCCAACTACGCCTCGACCGATCTCGCGACGATGCTGTACCGCGCCGAGCACTTCAAGGCCGACGCCATCGCGGTGCTCACCGACGCCCGTCAGGCCGATCACTTTGAACAGTTGTGGCTCACCACGCGCAAATGGTTCGAGCACACCGGCCGCCGCCTGCCGCGCTTCGAGCATGTCTCCTTCGGCTCCATCCTCGGCGAGGACGGCAAGGCCATCAAGACCCGCTCCGGCGACCCGATCAAACTCCATGCCCTCCTGGACGAGGCGGTGGAACGCGCCTTCGCCCTGGTCACGGAAAAGTCGCCCGAGCTGCCGGAAGCCGAGCGCCGCGACATCGCCAACGCCGTCGGCATCGGCGCGGTGCGCTATGCCGACCTGGCGCAGAATCGCAGCAGCGACTACATTTTCTCCTGGGAAAAGATCCTCGCCTTCGAGGGCAACACCGCCCCCTACCTGCTCTATGCGGTCACCCGGATCCGCTCGATCTTCCGCAAGGCCAGCCTCGATCCCGCTGACGCCGCGGCCACGGCGGGAGCCACCGCGCCCGAGACCCTCGGCGAAACGGCCTTGGCCCGCAAGCTCGTGGGCTTTGCCACGGTGCTCAACCTCACCACGGCGCAGCTCCGGCCGCATTTTCTCTGCACCTACCTGTACGAGCTGGCCGGCGAGTTCAGCACCTTCTATGCGGCCGACAAGGTCATCGTGGATGACCCGGCCGTGAAGGCCCGCCGGCTGCTGCTCTGCGCCCGCACGCTGCTCGTTCTGGAAACCGGCCTGCAACTGCTCGGCCTGCGCACGCTGGCCCGCATGTAATCCCTTGATTTGCACCGGCCCCGGGGCGGGTTGCGCTGCGACAATACTCTTGCCGCTCCCCGGCCCTGCCGCCACCCTCCTACATCCCCATGGCCACGCAGGAATACTACATCCGCAACGAAAACGAGACCGAGGCCCGCGGGCCTTTCAATATCGAACAGCTCACCTCGCTCCTCGACTCGGGCCAGCTCAACCTTGAGACCCTTTATTACGAGGCCACGACTGAAAAATGGATCGCAATCGGCGCCAGCGCCGAAATGAAGGCCGCACTCTTTCCCGAGAAGAAAAAGCTCGTCGTCAAGGCCAAGGAAAATCTCAAGACCCTCAACACCGCCAGCGACAGCCGGCCGCCGATCACCGTTGACGACATGCTGGCCGCCGCGGAGGGCCGCACCAATGACACCGGTGACAAGCGTGACCCGGTCATTGCCATGGCTCGCGCCGCCGCCATTGGCACCTGGAGCGCAATCGGGATGATGATCATCGCCGCGGCCGGCGAGATCCTGCCCTCCATTGATTTCGTCCTGGCCTTCGATGCGGCCAAGCTGCTGGAACACCCGCTTCTTATCATCGGCACCATCGACCTCGTGCTCGCGATCCTGCTCGGCCTGGGCATGGTCACGATCTACCCCGTGGTGAGATTTCGCGCCGCCCTTGGCCTGGGTTTCCTCGGTTTTCTCTTCTACACCCAGGGTATGAACCTGCCCCTCCTGGCGGTCTGCGCCGGATCGGCCGGCCTCTACCTGTGCACCGTCACGGTCAGCCTGATCCCGGTCATACTCGCCGCCCTCCTGGGTCTGGCCGGCATGGCAGGGGCAACCTACTTCCTGCTGACCCGCTGATCCTGCCGCCTTATGTCCGGTTTGGTCGAACGCTGGCATAAGCTGGTCCAACTCTGCACCAAGGGGATTTGGCACCCCGACCACCTGAAGGACAACTCGCTGCGCGGACGTTTCTACGCCCTGCTGCGGGTGATTTCCATCACCCTCACCGGCATCGAGGACAACAAGGCCTTCAGCCGGGCCGCCGCCCTCAGCTTCAGCTCGCTCCTGGGCCTTGGTCCGCTGGTCGCCATCGCCGTGCTGGTCGCGGGCTTCGTGGTCGACCAGAACGATCCCCACCTGGCCGCCAATTCCCTCAACCGGCTGATCAAGTTTGTCGCCCCCCAGATCGCACAATACGAGAAAATCACCCAGCCCTCCGCGCCGGGTCAGGTCGTAAAGAGCGACGTGGTCACGGCCGCCACCCTCAAGACGCCTCCGCCGCCGGCCGGCCTGCAAGCCGCCGCCGACGATGACGTCGAGGTCAACCCCGAGCTGGTTGAGTTGATCGACGGATTCGTGGCCGGCTCGCGCAACGGCGCCGCGGGTGCGGTCGGCGCCATCACGCTGATCGTCATCGTGCTGCAGCTCTTCACGTCGATCGAGAATGCCTTCAACGAAATCTGGGGCGTGCACCGCGGCCGCTCCTGGCTTATGCGCATCGTCTTCTATTGGACGATCCTGACGCTGGGCGCCGTCCTGTTCTTCGCCGCGGTCACGGGGTTGTCTGCCGGCGCCTTTTTCAACGCCTTTGCCGAGAACATCCCCATGGGCCGGGAGCTCGTGCACATTCTGCAACTGCTCATCCCCTCCCTCTCCATCGTGATGCTGGTGGTGGTGCTCACCCTCTTCTACCGCCACATTCCCAACACCCACGTCTACTGGCAGGCGGCCTTCATCGGCGCCGTGGTCGTGGCGGTGCTGCTCGTGTTGAACAACTTCCTCGCCTTCCTTTATTTCCGCCGCGTCATCCTTTCGAAGAGCCTCTACGGCTCCCTGGGCATCCTGCCGATCCTGATGTTCGGCCTGTATGTCTTCTGGCTCTTCGTCCTCCTCGGCGGCCAGGTCAGCTACGCGGTGCAGAATGCGCGCTACCGCAACTCGCAGGTCGTCTGGAACAGCCTCGCCGAGTCGATGCGCGAGCGCCTCTCGCTCATCGTGCTGCTCACCATCTGCCGCCGTTTCCACGAGTGCCTCCCGCCCTGCACCGCCACCCAGCTCGGCAGCATGCTCAACGTCCCCACGCAGCTCCTCAACGAATGCATCAACCGGCTCAGCCGGATGGAACTGGTGACCCCAATCCCGCCGCAGCCCGGGGAAGCCTCGGCCGACTACCGCTACCAGCCCGCCCGTCCGCTCAACCGCATCACCCTGAGTGATTTCAAGATCCTCGACGATGATTTCGGCGAGGATCCCACGGGACCGGTCCTGAGCAACATCGATCCCATCGTCGCCCGCTACAATGATGAGGCCGCCGCGCTGACCCATTCGGAATTTTTCCAGAAGAACGTCGAGGACCTGCTGCAGGAATTTCCCATCGACGCTTCCCGGCCGCCCTTCGCTTTCGGCCTCTCGCGTCGTCGCGGCAACGCCTGAAACCCCGCGCCGGCGGCCGGGTTTCAATTAGCCCTTGCCTCAGCCCGGGCGCCACCTACCGTTGCCGTTTTTCCGCCCATGATCTCCTGGATTCAGCGCAACTTTCAGCAGCACTTTAAGATTATTTTTGCCGTGCTGCTGGGCCTCATCATCGTATCATTTGTCTTCGTCACCAATGCCTCCTCCGGCCTTGGGCGCGCTGACCGCCAGACCCTGACCCGGGAGTTTTTCGGCCATAATCTGGGCTCGGAAGAAGGCCAGTCCCGCCTCTTCGGCGATGCCAACCTCAGCGCCACGCTGCAGCTGGGCTACGCCGGCTTCGGCGCCGACCAGCTCCAGCAGTACGCCTTCCAGCGCACCGCCGCCCTCCATCTGGCCGACCAGTTTCACCTGCCCGCCACGAGCAAGGCGGAAATCGCCGACCACATCAAAACCCTCCGCGCCTTCGCCGGCGACGACGGCCAGTTCGACGCCACCAAGTACGTGACCTTCCGCGACAACCTCAAGACCGGCCGGGTCACGGAAACCGACATCGCCCGCGTCCTCGCCGATGACGTCCGCGCCGGCAAGGCCCAGTTGCTCGTGGGCGGTCCCGGTTATGTCCTCGATGAAGACGTGAAGGCCCAGCTCGCCCGCGCCGACACGACCTGGACCGTGGGACTCGCCACCGCCAGCTACGCCTCGTACACTCCCGCCATCAATCCCAGCAGCGCCGAGTTGACCAAATTTTTCGAGGACAATTCCTTCCGCTACGAGATCGGCCCCCGCGTGGTCGTCAGCGCCGTTAATTTCCCCACCAGCGCGTACCTCTCCGCTGTCACCGTGACCGAAAGCGAGGTCAAGGCCCGGTTCGATGCCTCACCCTCCAGCTTCACGAAGCCGGCCAACGATCCCAAGGACCCCAAGGCCCTCAAGCCCGCCGACGCCGCCGACTACATGGTTGTGCGGGGTGAGGTCGAGGCCACCCTCAAGTCCGAGCGCGCCCACCGCCTGGCCATCAAGGCCGCCTCCGATCTTTCGTACGCCCTCTTCGAGAAGCGCATCGCGCATGATCCTGCCGCCGTTGAGGGTTTCCTCGCCGCGCGCAATCTCCAGGCCCAGCGCCTTGCGCCCTTCACCGCCGCCAATGGTCCCGCCGAGTACGGCCAGTCGCCGGACATTGCCGCCGCCGCCTTCAAGCTCAGCGCCAGCCGTCACTTCTCCGATGCCGTCCCTTACTCGGCCGGTGCAACGGTGCTCTTCTGGCAAGAGACCCAGCCCTCCCGCAAACCCCTCCTCAGCGAAGTCAGCGCCAAGGTCACCGCCGATTATGTCGAGAACGAGAAGCGCAAGCGTTTCGTTGACGTCGGTCGTGCCCTTAAAGCCACCCTCGAGTCTCGCCTGAAGGCCGGCGACTCCTTTGAAAAAGCCGCCGCTGCTGCCGGCCAGGCGCATGCTGTCACCCTCGAAGCCAAGTTGCTGCCGCCCTTCACGGCCCGCGAGCCGGCCAAGGACACCGACTACTCGGTGCTGAGCGCGCTCGAACAGTTGGAAAAGGGCAAGGTCTCCGACATGGTCGTCACCGCGGACAAGGGCATATTTGTGTACGCGGCCAACAAGCAGGCCCCGGACCTGTCCCCGGCCAATCCCCAGTACGCGGTCGCCCGCGCCCAGCTCTCCTCCCTGACCGCCCGCCTGGGTGCCAGCACCTTTATCAACGAACTCGTCTCTGCTGAACTCAAGCGCACCGAGCCCAAGGTGAACTAGTGGTCAGTCCCTGCGCCACTCGCGCAGGACCCGCGGCACAACCCGTGACCGCTCATCCACAGCCCCGACCGCTCGCCCCATTTGGGCTCGGCAGTAGTCGGCGTTCGCCAGACACTGGCTCGCCCACCATGAACTTGCCGCAACCTTCTCCGTCCGCGAGCGTCTTAGGCACGGACAGACCCGGCCGGAATATTTGGTAACTTTATGTCACCGGGCGTGTTCTCGCCTACATTCAATCCTTGCCAACCTTTACCTTCGCCATGTCGAACCCGGTCCTCCGCCCGAAGTCCCTGCTCCACCTGATTGCCTTCTCCGCCGTCCTTGGCCTGAGCGCCTTTGCCCAGGAATCCACGCCGGTGAGCACCCCGGCCAAAGCCCCGGTGCTCACGCTTGAGGAATGCGTGGCCCGCGCCCTGAAGCAGAACTTCGATCTGCAGATCCAGGCCTTTGATACGGCCAATGCCAAGGAGTCCCTCACCATTTCGCAGGCCGGCTTCGATCCCACCTTCACCGCTTCCACCAGCAAGTCGTTCTCCCAGTCCGACGTGGCCGCGACCACGCTGGTCGGTACGCGCAGCGAACTGAACGACACCCGCCTCGGCGTATCGCAGAAGGTTGTCACCGGAGCCACGGTCAACCTGAGCGGCAGCCTCGACCGCAGCGAGACCAACAACACCTTCAGCACCCTCAATCCCGCCTATACCGCCGATGTCTCACTCGCGGCGAAGCAGCCCCTCCTCAAGAACGCCGGCCTCACGGTCAACCGGGCCAACATCAACCGCGCGGAACTGGGTGTCACCCGGGCCAACCTCACGTACCAGAGCCGCCTGCTCCAGGTGGTCCGCGACACGGAGAACGCCTACTACAATCTCGTTTTTGCCCGCGAACAGCTCAAGGTCCGCAACAGCAGCCTCGAACTCGCCGCCCGGCTCTTCGACGAAAACCAGACCCGGAAAAACACCGGTGTGGCCACCGATCTGGATGTCCTCCAGGCGGAGGTCGGCGTGGCCAACGCCCGGCGCAATGTCATCGATGCGGAAAAGGCCGTGCGCGACCGCCAGGACGACCTGCTCAACTTGATCGGCCAGTTTGAATTCAGCCAGACACTCGGCGAGGTCAGTCTGCCCGCCGCGGAAATCTCGGTGCCTGAGTTTGATAAATCCTTCACCCTGGCCCGCGAACAGCAGCCCGATTACCTCTCCACCCGCGCCTCCATCAAGCAGCTCGAATTGGATGTGGCCACGTCCAAAAACTCCGCCCTGCCCTCGCTCGATCTCGGCGGCTCCGTCGGCTACAACGCCAAGGACCGCACCTCCAGCCGCGCCCTGGACCGCGTCCCGGACGGTGACGGCTATGCCTGGCAGCTTGACCTCTCGCTCAGCGTGCCGTGGGGCATGCGCTCCGAGCGGGCGCAATACCGCACGGCCAAAAACAACCTGATGCGCGAGCAGGCGCGCCTGCAGCAACTTGAGCAGAATCTCGTCGTGCAGGTCCGCGCCGCCGTGCGCGCGGTCGAGACCAACCTCGAGGGCGTGAAGATTTCCACCATGGCCACCGGCCTGAGCGAGAAACAATACGAGCTGGAAAAAGCCCGCTTCGACGCCGGTCTCTCCACCAGCCGCCTGGTGCTCGAGGCCCAGGATTCACTCGAACTGGCCCGGGTCAGCGAGCTGCAGTCGCGCGTCAATCTGCGCACCGCCCTCGCCGAACTGCACCGTCTGGAAGGCAGCTCGCTTCTCCGTTACAGCATCCCGGTCGTCGGCCAGCCCGCGACCGCCACCAATTGAAGGGCATGAGCTCTGCCGTCCCTTTTCCCGTCGCCTTGCGGGCCTTGGGACTCTTGTGGCTGTTCAGCGCGCTGGCGGTGGGGAAACTGCAATTGCTGCAGCAACTGCCGGCCCCGGTGATCCCCGCCATTGTGCTCGGACTCACTCTGCTGCTCCTGGCCGCCCATCAGGTCTCTTCCACTCTGAAGACGTGGGTTGACGGTCTGGATCTGCGGGCCTTGGTCTTGCTCCACGTCACCCGCCTGGTGGGTATTTATTTTCTCATGCTTGAAGCCCGCGGCGGATTGCCGGCGGAATTTTTCCAAGCCGGGGTCGGCGACATCGCCGTCGCCTTGCTCGCACTGGCGGTGGTATTCACGCCGCTGACTCCCGCCCGGCGTCTGCGGGCTGTGACCATCTGGAACGTCATCGGCTTGGTGGACATCCTCCTGGTCGTCTTCAGTGCCGGCCGGCTGGCCTTGACCCAGCCCTTGGCGGTGCGCCCGTTCACCGAGCTTCCCCTGAGCCTGCTGCCGACGCTCCTCGTGCCGCTCATCATCGCGACGCACATCATCATTTTCATGCGGATCAAGCGCCTGACTGGTGCCGGCCGTGGCGCATCTTGAAACTGTAAGAGCGGCTTTACGCCGCGATTGAGGTCACAACGTCGCGGCATAATGCCGCTCCTACAGTCGGGACCACCGATGGCAGAGGAACCAGCCTAAACAAACAGCTCTTCAACCGTCGCCGTATCTGCAGCGACTTCCCGGTGCGGCGGTAACTGGGTTTTGAACCAAGTGCGCTGTTTTTTCACCAACGCACGGGTATTCTGCGCAATGCCTGCCGCCAGCTCCTCCCGGGGCAATTGACCGGCCAGCATCGCGATGACTTCGCGATAGCCGATCGCCATTGCTGCGCTGGGATTATCGGCCAGTCCCTCGCCCAGCAATTTGCGCACTTCCTCCACCAGGCCATCGGCCAGCATGGTCGCCACCCGCTGCTCGATGCGCCGGTTCAATTCCTCCGGCGGTCGCTCCAGCCGGGTCAGCCTGACATCAAAATCCGCAAACCGTGGCTTCAATTGGGCAAAGTCGGCCGCCAGTTCCTCCAGCGTGCGGCCGGAGGCGAGGCACCGTTCCAGCGCGCGGCTCACCCGTCGGGGATTGGCCGTGTCCAGCCCCCCAAGTCCCGCCGGATTCAGTGCCCGCAATTCCGCCAGCGCCGCCGGCAATGACAGGGACCGCACCCGGTTCCGCATGTCTGCCGTCACGGTCACTTCATCCGCCACGGGCGCGAAAAATGCTTTCAGATAAAAGCCGCTGCCGCCGGTCACCAGCACGGACCGCCCTCGCCGGCTGATCCCGTCCACCGCGATCCGGGCCAGCTCCACATAGCGGGCCACGTCCATGCGGTCGCTCACGCTGCAGATATCGATCAGATGGTGGGGCACCCGCGCCCGCTCGGCCGCCGTGGGCTTGGCGGTGCCGATGTCCATCCCGCGGTAAAACAGGAGTGAGTCGCATGAGACGATCTCCGCCCCTCTGGACTCAGCCCAGCGCAGGGCCAGCTCCGTCTTGCCGGTCGCGGTGCATCCGGTGAGAACATGAATGACGGGGCGGGTAGGCATCCGCTTGATTCTCCGGGCCCGCTCTCGTGTTACAAGCATGTGATTTGGCCATCGGTCCACTGCTTACGGTCTCGCCCGACCCGGCCCGGACCCTTAATCCAATGCTTGATTGAAATTCCGCTTCATCTTCAACCCGCGTTCCGGCCACAACGCCCGCGATCCCCGCTTGCTGGAACAGACCCGCGACTTCATCGCCTCGCACCGGCTGGATGCCAGCCTGGTTCCGACCGAACGGCCGAAGCACGCCACTGAACTGGCCCGGCGCGCCGCGGAAGAAGGTTGCGATGTCGTGGTGGCCATTGGCGGCGACGGCACCATGAATGAAGTGGGCAAAGGTCTGTTGGGTTCGCCGGCCATTTTGGGCCTCATCCCCTGCGGCTCGGGCAACGGCCTTGGCCGCCATCTGGGGATTGTCGGACGCGGGCGGGATGCCTTTCACACTCTGCTCCACGGCCAGCCACGCGTCATCGACAGCGGCACGGCCAATGGCCACCCGTTTTTCAACGTGATGGGCCTGGGCTTTGATGCCGAGATCAGCGACCAGTTCGCCCATCTCCCCCGCCGGGGTTTCAATGCCTATGTGCGCACCGTCCTCAGGGCCTGGCGTGATTTCAAGCCGGTCGCCATGCGGGTTCGGACCTCAGACACCACCCTCGACCTGACCGCCTTGATCGTCTCGGTGGCCAACTCCGATCAATACGGCAACAATTGCTACATCGCGCCGGGTGCCAGCGTGTCGGACGGGTTGTTGGATTTCACGGTCATCAAGCCCGTCAATTTCTGGCAGGCCCTGCCCCTGGCGCGGCGGCTCTTTGCCGGCAGCATTGGGCGCAGTCCTCATGTGACCCGGTTGCGGTCGGCGCAGTTCACCTTCGAGCGGAAGATCCCCGGCCTCATCCACACCGATGGCGAGCCGCATCAGACTGATGCGCTCGTGGAAGTCTCTGTCCGGCCACAGAGCCTGAGAGTGCTGGTACCGGCCAACCGGTCTACAATTCGCTGAATCGCACCACGCGATTGCGACCGCCCGATTTCGCCGCATAGAGGGCGCGGTCCGCCGCCTTGACGACATTCTCACCCTTGGCCGTGTCCGACGGGAAAACCGCCACGCCCAGGCTCATGGTGAGTGGCAGCTGCAATTCGCCGCCGGCCGGGACGGGGGTGGCACGGATGATCCCGCAGAGCCGGGCGGCGCTGTCCGCCGCCACCGTTACATCGGCCTGCGGCATTATGATGGCAAACTCCTCCCCGCCTATGCGGGTGAGCCGGTCGACGCTTCGCACGGACGCCTGCAGCCGCCGCGCGACCTGCCGCAAGACCTCGTCGCCCGCGGGATGACCATACCGGTCATTGACGGATTTGAAATGATCGAGATCAGCCAAAATGACGGCGAACGGCTGGCCAAAGCGGCGCGACCGGTCCATTTCCTCGCCCAGGATGCGCTCGAACTCGCGGCGGTTGAGCAACCCGGTGAGCTGGTCGCGCGTCGCCAGCAGGCGCAGGGCCTCGAGTGTATCCCCGAGCTTGAGGGCATAGCGCAGCGAACGCTCAAGGCTCCGCGAGTTGATCTCGCCCTTCACCAGATAGTCCAGCGCACCGGCGTGCATCGCGGCGATGTCCACATTCTCGCCGGACTCCGCCGTCAGGAAAATGATCGGCACGCGGCAACCCTGGGCGATGGCATCGCGGATCAGGGCGAGGCCGTCCCGCGGACCGAGCTGGTAGTCGAGGAGGCAGGCGGCATACCCGCCCGCGAGTAGCTTCGCGATCCCTTCCTCGTAGGTCGCGGCCCAGTCGAGATCGTAGGTCGCGGAGCGGAAGGCCTTGAAATGCTGCTGCGTCAGCCGGTACTGCAGCCGATCATCATCGATCAGCAGGATTTTGCGCTGTTCCGGTTCGGCTGTCATGGCCGGGTTTATCAGACTTGCCTGGTCCCTTGCGCAAGGTCGGCGGTGACTGCGGCCAGCCGGGCCGTGATTTTCCCGGGGTTACCCAGATGATCGCGGATGCAGTTGACGAGCACGCTGCCCACAATCACGCCGTCGGCATGCGCCGCCACCTGGGCAACCTGCGACCGGCTCGAGATGCCGAAGCCCACCGCCACCGGCAGACCGGTGCACGCCCGGATGCGCGCCACGGCCTCGGGGATGTTGCCCGCCACCTGCTCCCGCACCCCGGTCACGCCTTCCCGCGACACATAGTAGATGAAACCCGTGGCCGCCTTCGCAATGATCGCGATGCGGGCGTCGGGCGTCGTGGGGGCCACGATGAAAACCGTGTCCACGCCATGCGCGCGGCAGGCGGTGGCGAGTTCGCCGGCTTCCTCGGGAGGCAGGTCCAGCGTGAGCAGTCCGTCCACCCCGGCGGCCCGGGCCGCCCGCACGTAGGCGTCGACGCCATTGGTAAAGACGAGGTTGTAATAGGTGTAGAACACCACCGGCACCGCGCTGAATTCGCGGATGCGGCGCACGAGCTCGAAGACCCGCGTGGATGTCATGCCGCTCGCGAGCGCGCGCTGGGCGGCCAGCTGGTTCGTCAGGCCGTCCGCCAGCGGATCGGAGAAGGGCACGCCCAGTTCGAGCACATCCACGCCGTTTTCGATGACCGTGCGGCAGGCGGCGAGGGAGGTCTCGAAATCCGGATCTCCGGCGCAAAGATAGGCGACGAAAGCGGCGCGTTTTTCGGAACGGGCCCGGGCGAAAGCATCGGCAAGACGGGACATGCGTTGGGCTTTGTGGATGGCCGCCGGGTCCGGCGCAAAACAAGATTTTCGTCCCGAAGGAGAATTTCAGCCGCGCCCGGACAATGCCCCGGGCCCCAGGGAGAAATCCACCACCACGGGACGGTGATCGGAGAGGAAGCTCCGCACGACCTCGCTGCGCGGGTCGCTGCAGGCCGGGGGCAGGAAGATGAAATCGAGTGCGCGGCTCGGCAATGGCGACGGGAAGGTGTTCCCCTCCTGCGGGTGCAGGGTGTAGCGGCCGTGCAGCGAAAAATAGCGCAAGAGTTCCGCCGTCGCATCGGGACTGGAGAGGGAATTGTTGAGATCGCCGCAGACGATCGGCGGCATGTGCCAGGTATCGCGGCGGTGATGCTGCTTGTGGGTGATGTAGTCCATGACCCGCTCAACCTGCCGGAACCGGTGCTGCCGGGAACGGTAGTGGAGGTGCAGGTTCACAATCGGCAGCCGGCGGCCGCCGACATCGAGTTCGGCATACAGGAACCCCTTCTCCCCCACCCGGCTTTCGCCGAAGAGGATGTTCTCCGATTCGAGGATCGGGTGCCGCGAGAGGATGGCGTTGCCGTAGCTGAGATTGATCAGCCCTTCGCGCCGGTTGTTGATGCCAAAGACCGAATAGCGAAAGCCGGTGTACACCCGCAGGTATTCGAGGTGGTCGAAGTTGCCCGCCCAGCGCGAATTTTCGTCAACTTCCTGCAAGGCCACGACATCGGGCGCCATCCGCTCGATCAACCGGGCGATTTTGCGGAGGTTCGCCCGGATCTTCCGCGCCATGGTAAAACCCTGGATCGGCGTCAAACCACGGCCATGCGCGATGTTGAAGGTGAGAATGCGCAGGCGCTGCATGTGACGGTCTCCCACCTTAAAATCGCCCGGATTTGACGCAACGGCAAACCCCGGGAACTAGTGATTGACAGCGACTGCGCGGCTGGCGATTTTCGCCGGCTCTCTACGGCGGTCATAGCTCAGTTGGTTAGAGCACAAGATTGTGGATCTTGGGGTCGCGGGTTCGAATCCCGTTGGCCGCCCCATTTTGACAGCACTCGCACCTGCGACTCGCAGGAACGCCTGATACTCCATGGCTTGCGTCGGTTTGAAAGCCACAGTCAGGCGTTGCATAACTCGAATGAATGACCAACCTGCCGCGGTGTCGCTTCCGTTCATGCCCCACCCACCTGAATTCCGCGGTGAACACCCCTGTCTGCACATGCCCTGAAGCGGCCGGCCAAGTCATCCCCACCCACCGATTACCGCCCACCGCATGAGCCAGCACCCCCACGCCTTTCTTGCCTTGTTTCTGGCCGTGGCGGTCGCATTCCCCCTCATCCTCCTGTCCGTGGCCCGGCTCTGGTTCCGTTTCTTTCAACCGGCCAAACCCAGCCCGCTGAAGCAGGACACCTACGAATGCGGCGTCGCCCCCACTGGCGATTCGTGGATCCAGTTCAAGGCCCACTATTACCTCTACGCGATCATGTTCCTCATCTTCGACGTTGAGGTGCTGTTCCTCCTGCCCTTCGCCGTGGCCTTCACCGGCCTCTCCATCGGCGCCTGGGTCGCCATGCTGGTGTTTGTTCTCCTGCTCGCCGAGGGCCTGATCTGGGCCTGGCAACGCGGTCACCTGGAGTGGAAATGACCATGAGCGACGCCGCCACTCCCGCAATCAACGCGCCGACGCCCGCCCCCCTTTCCGGTCCGACCGACGCCGACCGCGACGAGCTTCGCCGGCACGGCATTCTGCTCACGAGCATTCAGGAACTCGCCAACTGGGGCCGGAGCAACTCCGTCTGGCCGCTGCAGTTCGGCCTCGCCTGCTGCGCGATCGAGATGATCGCCGCGTCCATGGCGCGCTTCGATATCGCGCGCTTTGGCTCCGAGGTCTTCCGCCCATCCCCGCGCCAGGCCGACCTCCTGATCGTGTCCGGCACGGTCACCAAGAAAATGGCTCCGCAGGTGATCCGCCTCTGGAACCAGATGCCCGAGCCCAAGTACTGCATCGCCATGGGCGCCTGCGCGATCTCCGGCGGCCCGTTCAAGCAGGGTTACAATGTCCTCAAGGGCATCGACCGTTTCATCCCGGTTGACGTCTATATTCCCGGCTGCCCGCCGCGGCCGGAGGCCCTCCTGAATGGCCTGATCGAACTGCAAAAGAAAATCCGCCGCCAGCAGATCGCCGACCCCGGCTCCGCGCAATCCACCGGGACGGCCGCCGCCGGCGAATACCCGGTCCCCGCCTTCGGCGAGCGTGACCTCGAGCCCACCGCCAACCGCCAGCTCTGGCAGCCGCCGGTGATCGTGCGCCCCGACAAGCCATGATTTCATCCGTCCCCTGCGCCGCCTGACCCGATGGAAACGCTCGCGCAAATCCACGCACGCCTCGCCGCCCGGTTTCCGGCCGCTTCCCTCACGCTGGTCCCCAATCCGGCCCCCTCAGCGCAAGCCTCCCTCCTGATCGACGCCGCCCACGCCAGGGAGATCGCGGTTTTTCTCAGCGATGACCCCGCCCTCCGGCTCGACTACTGCTCCAACGTCACCGGCGTGGACTGGCCGGAAAAGGAGATCGTCGAAACCACGCGGTCCGTGGTCACCGACCCCGCCGGCGGATCTCCCCGCACCATCGAACAGAAAACCAAGCGCCTCCAGCCCGGCTGTCTCGAAGTGGTCTACCACCTCTACTCGATGGCCTATAAACACGGCCCGGTGATCCTCCGCCTGCGCACCGGCAACCGCACCGATCAGGTCACCCTGCCTTCGCTCACCCCAGTCTGGCGCGCCTGCGAATTCCAGGAACGCGAAATCTACGATCTGTTCGGCGTGACCTTCACCGATCATCCCGACCTGCGCCGCCTGCTCATGTGGGACGAGTTCACCGCACACCCCATGCGCAAGGACTACGTAGAGCCCGACGACTACGAATGGGAGCCCACGCCACATGAGGACGTGCTCGCCAAGGCAAAACCGCATTACCCGACAGCACCTGCCGCCGTGCCAACAAAGGAGGGCTCGCCATGAGCACCACGCCCGCATCAGCCCCCCCCGCTCAGGTCTCAGGTTCCAGGTCTCAGGTTTCAGGTCTCAGCGCTCAGGTCTCAATGCCTTCCCCCACCGGCCCTCACCTCCGCGCCGTGCACGACCGCTTCCACGGCGATCTGCTCGAGGTCTCCATGGGCCCCCACCACCCTTCGACCCACGGCGTCTTCCGCATGATGGTGACGCTCGACGGCGAGACCGTGGTGAAACTCAAGCCCGTCTTCGGCTATCTCCACCGCAACCACGAAAAAATCGGCGAGAACACGACCTACCTCGCGTCGATGCCCTACACCGACCGGCTCGACTACTTCTGCTCGATGACGAACAACTGGGCCTACGCGCTGGCGGTCGAGCAGCTCGCCGGCCAGCCGGTGCCTGAGCGCGCCGAATACCTCCGCGTCATCCTCGCCGAGCTTACCCGCCTGCTCAACCACACCTGCCTCGCCGGTTTCCTGCTGCAGGACACCGGAGCCAGCGGCACCCCGCTGATGTACGCCTTTCGCGAGCGCGAAAAGATCCTCGATCTCTTCGAATCGCTCTCCGGTTCGCGCATGATGTGCAACTACCAGCGCTTTGGCGGCTGCCGCATCGATGCCACCCCCGAGTGGCTCGACGCCACGCGCCAGCTGGTGAACGGCTACAATGCCTTCCTCGACGAATACGAGGAGCTCATCACCGGCAACGAGATCCTGATGGCGCGCACCCAGCACGTCGGCGTGCTTTCCTCCGCCCTCGCCATCAACGCCGGCATCACCGGTCCCATGCTCCGTGCCTCGGGCGTGGATTACGACCTGCGCAAGGTCGACGGCTACGGCTACTATCCGCGCTTCGATTTCCGCATCCCTCTCGGCGACCACGGCGACACCTACGACCGCTACATGGTCCGCATGCTGGAAATGCGCGAATCCATCAGAATCCTCCAGCAGGCCCTCGCCCGCATCCCCGAGGGCCCGATCATGGACCCGAAGGCCAAGATTCGCGGCTTCAAGCCCAAGTCCGGTGAAAACTACGGCCGTATCGAAGGCCCCAAGGGCGAGATCGGTTTCTACCTCATCAGCGACGGCACCGCGAATCCCTACCGCTACCGTGTGCGCCCGCCATCACTCATCAACCTCACCATCCTCGAGGACCTATGCCTCGGCCACACCCTGGCCGACGCCGTGATCATCCTCGGCAGCATCGACATCGTCCTCGGCGAAGTCGACCGCTGACCCACATCAAGCGCCCTAAGCACTCAAATTTCAGGTCTCAGGTCTCAAGTCTCTCATCCCCCATGCTCGGCTCCGGATTAATCCAAGGTCTCGCTGTTACCGCGAAAAACTTCGTGAAAAGTTTTCACGACCCCGCGCGGCTGGTGACGGTCGAGTACCCCGAGCAAAAGACCAAGCTCCCCGAGAACTACCGCAATTTCCCCTTTCTGGTCTACGACGGCGACCAAGCCATCGATGGACTGCGCTGCGTGGCCTGCAAGATTTGCGAGGCCGAGTGCCCCCCCCAGTGCATCTACATCATCCCGGATCGCGACGAAAAGGGCCGGCCGACGAAGAAGCCCAAGGTGTTCGACCTCGATATCTCCGTCTGCATGAGCTGCCAGATCTGCGTCGAGGTCTGCCCCTTCGATGCGATCAAGATGGACCAGCATTTCGAGATCGCGACCGCCGAACGCTTCAACGCGCTGCTCCTCCATCGCGAGGACCTCGCCAAATCAGACGCCTATTTCCATAGACTGCACCCGACAGAAGCCGCCCAGGTTGACGCCGTCCTCGCCGAGGCCAAACGCAAGGCCGACGCCAAGGCCAAGCCCGCCGCACCAGCGGCCAAGCCGCCGGAACCGCCGCCACCCGCTGCATGAGCGCAACCGTTTCAGCCACTCTGCTGCCCCTGGCCGATGTGCAGGTCGGCCATTCGGCCCTGCTTGAGCGCCTTCCGCTCATCGCCCGCGATCTGCTGACCGCCGGCCTGCCCGAACCATGGCGCTGGCTGGCCAACAGCCTCATCGCCATCGTCGCGGTCATTGTCATTTTCGCCTCCCTCTTCGCCCTGCTCACGCTGGTCGAGCGCAAGGTACTCGGCCGGGTGCAAAACCGCCCGGGCCCGAACCGTACCGGTTGGGGCGGCATTCTCCAGCCGCTCGCCGATGGCATCAAGATGCTGACCAAGGAGGACATCGTCCCCCGGTCCGCCGACCGTCTGCTGCATTTCCTCGCCCCGGTCACCCTGCTGACCCTCTCGGTCGTCACCTTTGCCGTGATTCCGTATGGCCGGCATCTCGTGCCCGTCGAACTGGATGCTGCCGTCCTGTATTTCTTCGCCGCCGGCGCCGCCACCGAACTCGCCATCTTCATGGCCGGCTGGTCCAGCCATAACAAATACTCCCTGCTGGCCGCGATGCGCGCGCTCGCCCAGCTCATCAGCTACGAGTTGCCGCTGCTGCTGGCCTTCGTGCCGGTCATCATGCTCGCCGGCTCGCTCTCGACGACCGCCATCGTCGCCGCGCAGGGCGGCTGGCTTTGGAATTTCATCCCGCACTGGCACGTCCTGACCCCGCCCGGGTTTGCCGGCTTTGTCATTTTCATGGTCGCGGCCCTCGCGGAGTCCAACCGCTCACCCTTCGATCTCCCTGAAGCCGAGAGCGAACTGATCGCCGGCCATCTCACCGAATACTCCGGCTTCAAGTATGCCCTCTTCTTCATGGCCGAATACCTCGGCATGTGCGCGCTCAGCGGCATGGCGGTCACGCTCTTCCTCGGCGGCTGGCAGGCACCGCTGCCGGTGCTCGAATTTGTCCCCTCCTACCTCTGGTTCGCGGCCAAGCTGCTCTTGGTGTTGATGGGCTTCATCTGGATTCGGGCTACGTTCCCGCGTCTGCGCATCGACCAGTTGACCCGTTTGGCTTGGAAGTTCCTCGTCCCACTCGCCCTCATTAACCTCGGCACCGCCGCCTTCTGGTCATTGAGCAGCGATTGGGTCGGTCCGATGCAGTTGGTGCGTTGGGGCGTTTCCCTCCTGCTCGTCTTCGGACCGTTCGTCGTCCTGGGCCGGCAGCTCAGCGCTGGCAACGCGCCGCGCACCTACCGTTACGCGTGAAGCCATGACCACCGTCGCCTTTTACGCCATCGCCCTCCTGACCCTCGGCTCCGCCGTGCTGGCGCTCCTGCTGCGGAACCTGATCCGCAGCGTGCTGCTGTTCGTCGTCAGTTGGGCCGGCGTGGCGGCCTTCTACCTCTGGGCCGGCGCCGAGTTTCTGGCCTTCGCGCAGGTGCTTGTCTACATCGGCGCCGTCTCGATGGTCACGCTCTTCGCCGTGCTGCTCACGCGTCCGCATGACCAGCCGGATCTGGTGATCGAACCACCGGCCCGCGCCCGGGCCGCGGCCGGTATTACGATCGGCGCCTGCGTCGCCGCCGTTTTGATTCCCGCCATATTGGCCACGGAGTTCCCTTCCAACGGCCCGGCCGCACCCACTTTCTCGGTACTCCAACTCGGACAGGCACTGATGGAGCAGCACGGCGCCGCCCTCCTGATCGCAGGCTCCCTCCTCACCGTCGCCCTGCTCGGCGCAGTCGTGCTGGCGTCGACTCCTTCATCCAGCGGACCGGAGGACACGCCATGAGTCCGCTGCAACTCTGCCTGATCTTTTCCGCCCTGCTCTTTTGCATCGGCCTCGCCGGCGCCTTGGCACGCAGTCATGCGATCCTCGTTCTGCTCGGCATCGAGCTGATGCTGAATGCCGCGAACCTCAACTTCATCGCCTTCTGGCGCTACGGTCCGCCCAACGCCGGCTCAGGCATCGTGTTCGTCCTCTTCGCCATCGCCATCGCCGCCGCCGAGGCCGCCGTCGGCCTGGCCCTCGTCATCGCCATCTACCGCCACCGGCATAGCGTCCGGCTGCAGGAATCCTTCCGCCTCAAAGGCTGAGCTATGACCCTGCCCGTCCAACATCTCTGGCTCATCCCAGCTCTGCCACTCGCCGCGGCGGCCGTTGGTGCCCTGACTCCGCGCCCGGGACGCGCACTCGCCTCGGGTGCGGCCATCGTCGCGATGACCGGAGCCTTCATCCTGTCCTGCCTGGCCCTGACCGGCGCCCTTGCCGATCCCGCCGCCCATCAGCACGCCAACTTTGCCTGGTTCGATCTTGGGCGCGGCGCCCTGCACCTCGGCTTCCTGCTCGATCCGTTGACCGCCTTCATGTGCGTGATGGTCTCCTTCGTCAGCCTGCTGATATTCATCTTCAGCCTGGGCTACATGAAGGAAGATGCGAATTTCACGCGCTTCTTCTGCTTCCTCAGCCTCTTCGCCGCCGCGATGCTTGGGCTGATCATCGCCAACAGCCTGCTGCTGCTCTTCATCTCGTGGGAATTGGTCGGCCTCGCTTCGTATCTGCTCATCGGCTTCTGGTTTCACAAGCCCTCCGCTGCTGCGGCCGCCAAAAAGGCCTTCATCACCACGCGCATCGGCGACCTCGGCCTGCTCCTCGGCCTGCTCTGGCTCTACGATGCCAGCGGATCACTGCTGCTTTACGACAACGGCGCCGGCGTGCTGGAAGCCTCCGTGCTCACCTCCCTGTCCGGCCAGACCCTCGCCGGCGGACTCGCCGTCTCCACCGCCATCAGCCTGCTCATCTTCTGCGGCGCCATCGGCAAATCCGGCCAGTTCCCCCTCCACGTCTGGCTGCCCGATGCCATGGAAGGCCCGACCCCGGTCTCCGCCCTGATCCATGCGGCGACCATGGTGGCCGCCGGCGTGTTCCTGATTGCCCGGGTCTATCCGTTGATGGCCGCCGACCAGTTGCTCACGGCCGTGCCAATCCACGCTCTGACCGTGGTCGCCTTCATCGGCGCGATCACCGCGCTCATGGGTGCGCTGATCGCAGTCGGCCAGAATGACATCAAGCGCATCCTCGCCTTTTCCACCGTCTCCCAGCTCGGCTACATGATGCTCGCGCTTGGCGTCGGCTCGTGGACCGCCGCTATCTTCCACCTGCTCACCCACGCCTTCTTCAAGGCCCTGCTCTTCCTCGGCGCCGGATCAGTCATCCACGCCGCCCATCACGAGCAGGACATCCGCGCCCTCGGCGGCCTTGCCCCGCGGATGAAGCTCACCTTCGCCACCTTCGCCATCGGCATGATGGCGCTCGCCGGTGTGCCCTTCCTCTTCTCCGGTTTCTGGAGCAAGGAGGGCATTTTGCACGCGGCACATGCCTGGAATGTCTCGCAACTCCCGCTCTACGCCGGCCTCGCCGCCGTCGTGCTGACGGCGTTCTACATGACCCGGCTCGTCGCCGAGACTTTCTTTGGCCACGCGCGTTCCGCCGCCGCCGGTCATGCACACGAGAACTCCGCGGTCATGACCGTGCCGCTCATGCTGCTGGCCGCCTGCGCCATTCTGCTGGGTTTCGCCGGCACTCCCGCCTGCCCGTGGCTCCAGTCGCGACTCGCCGGTACGGAACTGCACAGCGACCTGAGCCACCTCTTCGAGGGCGGCGGTTTGATGGTCCTATCCATCATTCTGGTCGGCGCCGGCCTCGGCGCCGGTTGGTGGCTCTATGGCCGGCGGACCCGCGCGCAGGCCAATGACCGTGATCCGCTGACGACCGCCTCACCAGCCATCATGACGGTCCTCGCCCACAAGTTCTACTTTGACGAACTCTACGCCGCCACCGCCGGCCGGCTGAACACCGCCATGGCCGTGTTCGCCGATGTCCTCGACCGCCATGTGATCGGCGGCGCCGTCAACTTCCTCGCCAGGTTCGGACTCTTCAGCGGTGCGATCAATCGCGAGATGGACGAGGACGGCCTCAACGCCGGCTTCGACCGCATCAACGCCAGCCTCCGCGGCACCGGCGTGCGTTATTCCAAGGCCCAGACCGGCGAACCCCAGGGTTACCTGCGCGTCCTGGCCGTGGCCTTCGTCGTGTTGGCGCTGGTGCTGATCGTGGGAGGTGTCCGATGAGCACCTTGCCCCTGCTGACCTGGCTCGTGCTGCTGCCATGGCTCGGCGCCCTGCTGCTGGCGGCGCTGCCGCAGACCCGGCCGTCCATCACGCGGGGCATCGCCCTCGGCTACAGCCTGACAACCCTGCTCCTGGGCCTGGTGCTCTGGTCTCGCTTCGATCCCGCCGCCGGTTATCAATTCGTCGAGCGCCACGCCTGGATCGCCTCGCTCAACATCACCTACCATCTCGGCCTCGACGGCCTGAGCCTCCTGCTCGTTTTGCTCACCGGGCTGGTGGCACCGGCCGCCCTGCTCGCCTCGTGGAACCTCGCCCGCAACCCCCGGCTCTTCGCCCTGCTCTTCCTGTTCCTGCAGGGCAGCGCCCTCGGCGTCTTCCTCGCCCTCGATTTTTTCCACTGGTTCATCTTCTGGGAGCTCAGCCTCGTCCCCGCGTTCTTCCTGATCAAACTTTGGGGCGGTCCAGGAGCCTCGCGTGCCGCTTATCAGTTCGTGATCTACACGATTGGCGGCAGCGCCTTCATGCTCGCCGGTTTCGCCGCCCTCTACTCGGTCGCCCGCACGCTGGATTTCACCCTGCTGGCGCAACTCGGCGCCGAAGGCACCCTGGCCGCCGAACTTGGATCCACCGGCATGCTCATCGTCGCCATAGAGTTGGTCATTCCCGCTTCCACC
>CAZFHG010000012.1:27591-32611 GCA_964518665.1 uncultured Opitutaceae bacterium
ATGCTCATCGTCTTCCTCGGCGTCCTGCTCGGCCTGGCCGTCAAGGTGCCGCTCTTCCCCTTCCATACCTGGCTCCCTGCGGCCTACGCCGAGGCCCCGACCGGCGCCTCCATGTTCCTCACCGGGGTCATGTCAAAGATGGGCGTGTACGGTTTCCTGCGCATCCTCTGGCCCATTTTTCCCGCGCAACTCCAAGCCGCCGCCCCCGTCCTGCTCTGGCTGGCGCTCGGCGGAGTCGTCATCGGCGCGTTTGCCGCCATGGCGCAGACTGACCTCAAGCGCATGGTCGCCTACTCCTCGGTGAACCACGTGAGTTACTGCCTGCTCGCCCTCTTCGCCGTGGCCGGTGCCTCAGCCACCAATCCCGCTGCCGCCAATGCCGCGCTTGGCGGCACTTTGCTGCAGATATTCAACCACGGTCTCTCCGCCTCTGCCCTGTTCTTCTGCATCGGCATCCTTGAATCCCGCTCCGGCGGTCGCCGCGGTCTCAACGATTTCGGCGGCGTGCGTACCGCGGCTCCCGTATTCGCCGGCCTCTGCGGCATTGCGATGTTCTCCTCGCTGGGCCTGCCCGGCCTCAACGGTTTCATCGGCGAATTCCTCATCTTCCGCGGCGTCTTCGGCCTGGTGCCGTGGGCCGCCGCGCTCGGCTGCCTCGGACTCTTCGCCACCGCCTACTTCCTGCTGACCTTCTGGCAGCGGGTCTTCCACGGCCCGGCCGCCGGTGCTGTCGCAGGGTTCCGTGATCTCACGACCTTGGAAATCGTCACCCTCGTCCCGGGCATCGCGCTCATGTTCGTCCTCGGCGTCTGGCCGCAACTGCTCATGGGTATCGTCAACCCCTGGGTCAACGCCTGGCTCCCGGCAGTGCCATGAAACAAACCATGAAAATTTTAACCACTGATTTCACGGATGGCACGGATGGAAATCAGTGTGGCCATGAGGTTGGCCACATAAGGCTCAGGAGGCACAGAAGGGGACTGAACTTTTTACAGGAGCAAGCAGAGGGAGCAGGGAACAAGAAGTTTGGATCTCCGCTAACTCTGCTACCTCCTGTAAGTCCGGTCCGGATCCTTCTGTGCCTCTTGTGGCCATCCCATCCTCATCCCCATCCGTGTGATCCGAGAAATCCGTGGTTAAACATGTTTTAGCATGAACCTGCTGCCCTGGACGATCTATCTCTCCTTCGCCGGTGCGATTCTCGCGCTCGCGGCGGGCACGCGTTCGGCCTACGCCGCCCGGATCGTCGCCCTGGGCACCGCGCTGGCCGGTTGGGGCGTGACGCTGTGGGCAGGCTTTAATTTTTCCCCAGCCGACGGTTTGCTGACGCTGACTAACGCGACCTGGATCGAATCCCTCGGCATCCGCTTCCACCTCGCCGCCGACGGCATCAGCCTGACCCTCGTTGTACTGACCGGCCTCGCCGCTGTCGCCGGCATATTGTTCTCCTGGAACATCGAGGAGCGCACCGGCGAATTCTTCGCGCTCTTCCTGACGCTCATCGGCGGAGTCTACGGCGTGTTCCTGAGCGCGGACGCGTTTCTGTTCTTCATCTTCTACGAAATCGCCATCGTCCCGAAGTATTTCCTCATCGCGAAATGGGGCTCCACCAACCGCGAGTATGGCGCGATGAAACTCGCCCTCTACTCCTTCGCCGGCAGCGCCCTGGTCCTCGCCGGACTGCTGTGGATCTTCGGCGCGGGCCATGCGTCCGGCTTCGGCCTGAATGAACTCGCCGCCGGCGCTGCGAACCTCGCCCCGGATTCACAGCTGATGGTGTTCGCCCTGCTCTTCACCGGTTTTGCCGTGCTCGCAGGCATGTTCCCCTTCCACACCTGGGCGCCCACCGGACACGTGGCAGCACCGACCGCCGCCTCGATGCTGCTCGCCGGCGTGGTGATGAAGCTCGGCGCCTACGGCTGCCTGCGCGTCGCCATGGGACTCGTCCCCGACGCGGTGTTCTGGTTTCAGCCGGCCATCGCGTGGCTGGCCGTCATCGGCATCATCTACGCCGGGCTGGTGGCCCTGGTGCAGGACGACTTCAAGTTCGTCATCGGCTACTCGAGCGTGAGCCACATGGGCTTCGTCCTGCTCGGGCTCGCCGCCGCCACGCCGCTGGCCGTCGCCGGGGCCGTCCTGCAGATGTTCTCCCACGGCGTCATCGCCGGGCTGCTCTTCGCCGTCGTCGGTCGCATGGTCTATGAGCGCACGCACACCCGGCAGCTCGCCGAACTGCGCCGCCTGCCGCTGCACCGGCTGATGCCGTTCACCGCCGTGGTCTTCGTCATCGCCGGCCTGGCCTCAATGGGCATGCCAGGGTTCAGCGGTTTCCCTGCCGAGCTCACCATCCTCATCGGCACGTGGCCGGTCTCCAAGCTCTGGACCCTCGCCGCCGCCCTGGGCGTGCTCATCGCCGCGGCCTTCACCCTGCGGGTCATCCAGGTGGTCTTCTTCAGTCGCACCGAAGCCACCACCGACGCGGTTGAAATCCATCCGCTGCCCCCGCTCACCTGGCCGGAACAGACCGGCGCCGCACTGCTCCTGGGCGCGACAATTCTCATCGGTCTCAATCCCGGGCTGTTGCTGAACTGGATCATCCCCGGGCTGAACTCCCCGCTGCTGCAGTCCATTTGGACGGGAGGCACGCCATGACTTTTAACTACCTCCTGCTCACCCGCGCCCTGCTGCCCGAGATCGCCCTCGTGCTCGGCGCCCTGGCGGTGCTGGGTTACGACCTCTTCGCCGGCCGGCATCGCCCAGCCGCCGAACGACTCAAAGCTTCGCTGGCCATCGGGGCCATCGCCCTCGTCGCCGCGCTGGTGGACACCTTGCTCGTGGGCACCATGGGCCCCGTCTACGGCGCCAACCTGATGCTCGATACTCTGGCCGTGGCGGCCCGTTGCGGGGTGCTCGGCCTGGCCCTGATCACCTGTGGCATCGCGGCTGGCGCCAGGGTTACACAGCATCCGGCCGAGTATGTGGCGATCATCCTCTTTGCGACGACCGGGTTCACCCTCATGGCCGCGGCCAATCACCTGCTCGTCGCCTTTGCCGCGCTCGAGCTCGCCAGCCTGTCGCTCTACATCCTCGCCGGTTACGACAAGACGCGCCCCGAATCGGCCGAGGCCGCGCTGAAGTATTTCCTCTACGGCGGCATGGCGTCGGCCTTCCTGCTCTTCGGCTTCAGCCTGATTTTCGGCCTCACTGGTGAGCTCGAATTCGGTGCCATCGCCATCATGCTCGCCCACCTCGGCATGTCGCCCCTGCTGGCCATTTCGCTGGTCATGGTGCTCGTCGCCTTCGGCTTCAAGGCCGCCGCCGCGCCGTTCCATCTCTGGGCCCCTGATGCCTACGAGGGCGCACCCACGCCGTCCGCCGCGCTGATCGCCTCCGCCTCCAAGCTCGCCGGCTTCACCCTCTTCCTCCGCCTCCTCTGGCCGGGCCTCGGTGCGGTCGCCGGCGGAGCAACCGGCACGGGCATCGGCTGGCTGGTCCCCGTCGCCCTCATCGCCGGTGCCTCGATGCTGCTCGGCAACGTCGCAGCCCTGGCCCAGTCCAATGTCCGCCGGCTCCTCGCCTACTCGGCCATCGCCCACGCCGGCGCCATGCTGCTCGGCGTGGTCGCCGCCGAAGCCACCGGGCCCGGCCCGCTGCTCTACTATGCCGCCACCTACGGCGTGGCCGCGGCCGGCGCGTTCGGGGTCATCGCCGTCATCGAGGCCAATGGCGGCTGCCAGAAAATCACCGATCTCGCCGGACTCGGTCGGCGCTCCCCGCTGCTCGCCGGTTGCTTGGCGGTCTTCATCCTATCGCTCGCCGGCATTCCGCCGCTGGCGGGCTTCTTCGGCAAATTCGCCGTCTTCGCCGGCGCCTTTCGCGTTGGCGGACTCGCCGCCCCCGCCGGCTGGCTCGCCCTGCTCGCCATCGCCCTGAGCGCCGTTGCGTTTTACTATTACCTGCTCGTCTTGAAGCAGGCTCTGGTCGTCACGCCGACCGTCGAACCGAAGCGCATCCGCGTCCCTGCGGTCACGGCCCTGACGCTCCTGGTCGCCGCCGCCCTGCTGCTGGTCCTCGGTGCATTGCCCTCGCTCGTGCTGCGGTACTTTGCCTGAACCGATACGGTTGGAACGCTAATCTAGCGCTGATCTCTGATTCAGAAGTCAGACTGTCTTTTCCTGATTAGCGGAAGATCAGCGCAGATTAGCGTTCCCAAAGGTTTGGAATCTCAGAGCCCACAATGGTTGCTCCGATTCCCAGCCTGAACCGATCCGTTGGAACGCTAATCTTCGCTGATCTTACGCTAATCTCGGAATCGCGGTTATCGCCTGTCTGGATTCGATTCCCACTCCCTTCGCAGCATCGCATAGATCACGTCGTCCACCCACGCGCCCTTGAGCCACAGGCTTTCGATCAGGTGGCCCTCCCGGCGCAGCCCAACCTTCTCCAGCAGCCTCAGGCACGAATGGTTCTGGGGATCCACCGAACAATGCACCCGATGCGTCTCCGTCCGCGTGAACAAAAACTCCAGCAGGGCCCGCAAAGCCTCCGTCGCCAGCCCCTGATGCTGGAAGCGCGGAGCCAGGGTGATCCCGATCTCAACCAGCCGCGGATCGTCCACCCGCGCCTGCAGGCCGAAGTCGCCCACCAATTCGCCCGTGGCCCGGAACGCGATGCCGATCTGGAACCAGTCGCCCGGGGTCAAGGGCTCGATCGTGCGCAGCCGCTCGATGAACTCCCTGACTTCCTGCACCGAGGCCGGTGCCCAAGTCTGAAACCTTAAAACGTCCGGCTCGGTTCGATATGCATACAACGCCTCCGCATCCGCAGGCCCCAGACGCCTGATGATTAACCGTTGCGTGAAAAGTTCGGGTAACATGGTCCGCTCGTCCGAAACGCTAACGACACGACCTGCACGGGCGAGCGCCAACCGCAGGCCAGGTCCGAAGCCGCAATCCTGCCAAACATAAAGCCCCGCCAATTCTGGCGGGGCTGCAAATGAACAACCGACGACTTTTAAGCT
>CAZFHG010000013.1:0-12010 GCA_964518665.1 uncultured Opitutaceae bacterium
ACGACGATGTGCAGGGTGCCGCCGGTCTTGTAACCGGGCAATTGGGAGAAGATCAGGGTTTCGGCCACGATGCCCTGGCCGGAAAAGGCGGCATCGCCGTGAATCAGCAGCGGCAGCACGCGCTGCCGCTGGCTGGTGGCACCGCGCATGCGCTGGCGGGCGCGGGCCTTGCCCTCGACGACCGGGTTGACGATCTCGAGATGGGATGGGTTGGCGGCGAGGCGGACCTCGACCTTGTGGCCTGAGGCGGTGTCGAGCACGACCTCGTAACCGAGGTGGTATTTCACGTCACCGTCGCCGCCGACGGTGTCGGGAATGTAGTTTTCGGAGAACTGCTCGAACAGCTCGTCAAAGCTCTTCCGCATCACGCTCGTGAGGATGTTGAGCCGGCCGCGGTGGGCCATGCCCATGTCGACTTCCTCGACGCCCTGGTCGGGGCAGTGCTCGATGATGGCGTCGACCGCGGCGATCATGGTTTCGCCGCCCTCGAGGGAGAAGCGCTTCTGGCCGACGTATTTGGTGTGGAGGAAACGCTCCAATAACTCGGCCTTGTGGACGCGGCGCAGGATGCGGATGCGTTCGGCCTTGGAAAATTCCGGCTGGTTGCGGGTGGATTCCATGCGCTCCTGCAGCCAGGTCCTGACCTCAACGTCCTGAATGTGGGTGTATTCGACCCCGATGCGGTCGCAGTAGGTGAGACGGAGCGAGATGAGGATGTCGCGCAGCTTCATCTGGCCGCCGCCGAGGTAGGTGCCGACGTCAAAACTGGTGTCGAGGTCATCTTCACCGAGAGAAAACTGGGCGAGGCTGAGCTTGGGGTGGGGCGGAGGCGGCTCGCTCAGCGGGTCGACGTGGGCTTCGATGTGCCCGAGGGCGCGGTAGGTCGCGATGAGGTAGTGGACGTGCGACTGCTTCAGGCTGTCGATGATCGAGACGCCGGCATCAGCGAGGGCGGGGGCGGTCAGGGAGCCGCCGCCATTACCGAGGGTGAACCCTTGGAAAAATGCGCGCCACGTCGGATCAACCGAGTCGGGATTGGCCTGCCACGCTTGGTAAGCCGCCTCGATGACGGCTGCATTGGCATGGTTGGGGAGCGAAAAGCTGCTCATGGGTGATTAGAATTACTCACGGACACGATGATGCTGGGAGAGGTCGTTTTGCTGGGCCGGCTATAAGGAAAAATTGTTTCACAACGCATCACGTTAGATGTGGGGACACAAGACCGCGGCGAAAAGTGGGCGGAGGATTGCAAACGCGCTTAAGCTCCGTAGCAGAGGGGATAAGATTACTCATCACCGATATGGAGACCCAAATTAAAGACGCCCTAATTTCGCTCCTCGAAGCCATCAAGCGCTCTGATGGACCGACCATTGCGCAGGAGATGGCGCGTTTGGATACTTTTCTCGAACAGGGCAGGCTCACGTTGCATCCGCAACTGGTTCATTTCATGGAGAATAGGAGCTATGCCAAGGCCCTGATGTTCTTGGGCGGAGAGACCAACATACCGGTCGGGGTCTGCGGGGGCAAGGCGGGGAGGAAGTGAGTTTGCCATGAGTGACAACGGGAAGGTTCCCACGGATGGCGGACAGGGATTGGGGCAAAATCCCTTTGCGGGCTTGAGTGCGGCTGGATTGCCGGTGGGTTCAATACAACCGGGGCCGGCGATTTCGGCAAAGTCTCAGGTGCCGGCAAAGAATCGAGGTCGGGTGGACATATTGCGCAGCACTGCCGGGCGAGGAGGGAAGACAGTCACCTTGGTCACAGGCTTCATGGGTATTGGGCTGCCGGAGAAAGAATCATTGGCCAAAAAGATGCGTGCGGCCTGCGGCTGCGGCGGCACGGTCAAGGATGGCAATATCGAGATCCAGGGTGATCAGCGCGAGACCGTGTCGCGGATTTTAAGCGAGGCGGGATTCCGGCCAGTGATGGCGGGTGGGTAATTCGTAGTGCCGGTCTTCAGCCGGCACTGGATTGAAAGAAAGATGGCCGAAGCAGCCTTAAATCGCCGGCTAAAGTCCGGCGCTACGATTGCGGCGTTTGCGTTTATGCGCCAGCCAACTCGCGGTCCTTCTCGGTCTTGAGGCGGAGCTGGCCGCAGGCGGCGTCGATGTCGTGGCCTTTTTCGCGGCGCAGGGTGACGGAGACGCGGGCATCGCGGAGGATGTCGGCAAAGCGCTCCTGCCGAGTGATGGAGGGGCGCTTCCACGGCAGGCCCTCGACCGTGTTGTAGGGGATGAGATTCACGTGGGCATGCAGGTCGAGGGCGATGTCGCGCAGCTTTTCGGCCTGGACGAGCGAATCGTTGATTTCCTCGATGAGGATGAACTCGAGCGTGACCATGCGGCCGTGCTTTTCGCTGAAGGTCTTGATGGCGGGTAGCAGCTTGGCCAGGGGATAGGCCTTGTTGACCGGCATGATCTTTTCCCGGACTTCGTCGGTGGCGCCATGGAGCGAGATCGCCAGCCGGAGGCCGAGCGGTTCCTCGGCGAGTTGGAGGATTTTCGGCACCAGTCCACTGGTCGAAAGCGTGATGCGGCGGGCGCCGAAGCCAAGGCCCCAGTCGGCGTTCACGATGGTGAGGGCGCGGATGATGGCGTCGTAGTTGGCGAGCGGCTCGCCCATGCCCATGACGACAATGTTGTCGAAGGAGGCCAGTTCCATGTGCGCCCGGGGCGTGCGGACGTCCTCGCGGTAGCAGACCTGCAGCAACTGGGCGACGATCTCGCCGGCGTTGAGGTCGCGCTTGAGCCCCATCAGGCCGGAGGCACAGAAGACGCAACCCATGGCACAGCCGACCTGGGTGGAGATGCAGATGGTCTTGCGCGAATGATCGAGGCCCACGCCTTCCTGGGGGACCCGGATGATCACCGTCTCGATGAGGGAACGGTCGCCGAGTTCGAGCAACAGTTTGTCGGTCACGTCCTCCGACTGCTTGTTCAGGACGAGCGAGACCGGCATGAGTTCGAAGGTTGCGTCCAGCCAGGCGCGCAACGGTCTCGAGAGATTGGTCATGTCATCCCATTGCCGGGCCCGCTTCTTATAAACCCAGTCGAGGATCTGCTTGGCGCGAAAAGCCGGCTCGCCGTGCTCCTTGAGGCGCGCGGTCAGGGTGGCGAGGGTCTCGCCGGTGAGCGGCGGCTTGGCGGGAAGATATTTCACGGCGGACAGAGCAGTAGTGCGGGATTGCCTCGGAAGCGAAGCGCAATGAGACTGCACAGGTATGCGGCAAGCGTGCGACGTTGAAAGCGCGAAAACGGATTCGGACGCGGGCGTTGCATTTGTCACGGGCGGCACGGGCTTTGTCGGTTCGTTCCTGATTGAATCGTTGCTGCGCCGCGGCTGGCGGGTGGTGGCGCTGGTGCGCGGACCCCAGGGCGAGGCCAGGCTGCGGCACGCCTTGGCAACTGAATCCCTGCCGGCGGCCGTCCGCATCGTGGAAGGCGATGTGCGGGCCGAGCACCTGGGCCTGGGCGAGGCCGAGTGGGACAGCGGCGCCGGCTGCGACGAGGTGTGGCACTGCGCGGCGAGTTTTGAGGCGCGTCCGGATGGACGGGAGGAGCTGACCGAGGTGAACGTCAATGGCACCCGGCGGGTGCTGGAACTGGCGGCGCGGGCCCGGCGGGGCCGGGGGGCCGCGTTCTGGCATGTGAGCACGGCCTTTGCGGCGCCGGGATTGAACGGACTCGCGCACGAACTGCCTGCCCAGCCGGAGGCGCCGTGTCGCAACGACTACGAACGCTCGAAGCGCGAGGCCGAGCGAATGGTCCTGGCGGCGGTGCAATCGGGCGGCCTGCACGGACAGATCTTCCGGCCCTCGATCATCGTGGGTGATTCACGAACCGGCCGGGCGGCGGGCTTTGCCGCGTACTACGACATTGTGCGGGCGCTGCGTCGCTTCGGTCACAATGGCGAAATCCTGCGTCTGCAGACGCGGCCCGAGCTGACCCTGAACATGGTGCCGGTGGATTTTGTGGTCGAGGCCATGTGGCAGCTTTCGCGATCGGTCGCGGATCCGGGAGGAATTTTCCACATTGTGAACGACGTGCCGGTTTCGTTGGCAGATCTGCATGCCGGACTCGCGAAGCTGCCGGGTCTGGCGCACGTCGAGCTGGTGGATGCCACGGCCTTCCGGGACAGGCCGCGGACATCGCATGAGCGGGCGTTCGAGCGGATGACCCATTTCGAGGCGGTTTATCTTGGGGCGGAGACGCGGTTCGACAGCACGCAATTCCGCCGCGTGCTGCCGATGGAGCGGCTGCCCTGTCCGGCCATCGATGCGGCTTTGCTGGAGCGGATCAATCGCGCGTTTCTCGCCGCGACCGAGCCGATGGAAGAGGTGCGGCGATGAGCCTCCATACTGCCGCGCAGGCACTTTGGCTGGCCCTGCCTGTGATCGCCGGCGGAGTCATCCATGTGGCCGGCCTGCGGATGGGCGTGTTTCCGCGGCTGGCCCGGGTGCCGCTGGATGGCGGAGTCACCTTGCGCGGCCGGAAGTTGTTTGGAGAGAACAAGACCCTTCGCGGTGTCGTGCTGATGACCGGCGCCACGATGCTGTGCGCCTATGGGCAGGCTTTATTGGCCGGACAGGCGGGGTGGGCGCGCGAGCTGGCTTTGGTGCAGTTTGCCCAGCTGCATCCCCTGGCTTGGGGGGCGTTGCTGGGCCTGGGTTATATCGCGGGGGAGTTGCCCAACAGCCTGGTGAAGCGGCAGCTCGACATTGCGCCTGGCGGACGCGCGCCGGGCCGGCTGGCGTGGCTGTTCTGGCTGGTGGACCAGGTCGACAGCATGGCGGGAGTGCTTGTCTTCATGGCGGTGGTGTGGGTGCCGTCGCTGGAGATGGTGGCGTGGCTTTTCCTGATCACGATCGTCGTGCATCCTCTGGTGGCCCTGGTGATGTTTGGGCTCGGACTGAAAACGCGGATTGGCTAGGCAAACCGCATGAAATTCAACCTCGCCAACCTCATCACCGGCAGCCGGCTCGTGTTTGTACCCGTGATGCTGGTGCTGGCGTGGCTGGGCCGTGAGCAGGCGTTCGTGATCTGCCTCACCGTGTCGCTGGTGACCGATATTTTAGATGGCAAGATCGCACGCCTCCTGAAGCAGACTTCGGAATTCGGCACGCGGCTCGACAGCTGGGCGGATTTTGCGACCTACACCACGCTGCCCCTGTGCGCCTACTGGATGAGGCCCGACCTCGTCGTGGGTGGGTGGCCTGCGTGATCGTGGTCGCGAGTTTTGCGGTGCCGATCGCGATCGGGTTCGCGAAGTTCCGCCAGCTGACCAGCTACCACACAAAAATGGCGACGGTCGCGGCCTATTGCATCGGGGCGGCGACGATTGTGATGTTCGCCCATGGTCCGACCTGGCCTTTCCGGCTGGCGACGGCGGTGCTCGTGCTGGCCGAGTTGGAGGAGATCGCCATTACCCTCACACTGCCCAGGGCCCATTCGAATGTGGCCTCGATCCGGCATGCGCGGGCGTTGCGAGAGCAGATGGGGAAGTAGGGCATTGTCAGGGAAGATCGCTGCACAATCGCATGGATTGGATGAGGAGGTAGGAGCCTGCTTGCAGGCGATTGGCAGGGGCGTCGCTCGTCGGCGCCGAGGGCGCACGCTAGGTGCGCCCCTACATCAAACTGTCGCCTGCGGGCAGGCTCCAACCCTTAGCAGCGGACGGTAAGGGCTCGGGGTAGCAATTCGACGACGAACTCGCGGCCTTGCGCGAGGATTTCCCCGTCGCCGAGGAAAAGCCACTCGTCTGCGCAAGTTATGCGGACCGATTCCACCGGGCTTATGGTCATCGCTTTCGCCGGCAGCGGGCGGCCCATCCGCAGGGCGAGCAGTGCGGCGATCAGCCGCAGGCGTGAGCCGGTGGGAAGCAGGCAAAGCTCAAAATGACCGTCGGCATGGTTGGAGTTCGCCGGCAATTTCAGATTCGCCCCCAGTCGCGACTGGTTGGCCACGAAAAGACCGTGGAGGCTGGCAGGATGGTTGCCGTCGAGCGTGACCTGGCAGCCCGGTTGCCGGTGAAAGCTGATCTCGCGCAGCGCCTCGAGGCCGTAGATGGCGGTGCCGAGTCCTCGTGCCAGATTCCGGAAAGGCGAGGACGGCGCACGCAGCAGATTGGCCCGTTGGGCGCACCGGGCGACCAGACCGCAGCCGCCGACCGTGCAGAAGCGAATGCCATTGACCGTCAGCAGGTCGATCAGCCGCGGAGTGCCGGCTACGATGCGCTGCGCGGCCGCGGTTGCGGTCACCGGCAATCCAAACTCACGGGCGAGGTCGTTGGCGGTCCCCAGGGGCAGGAAGCCCAATGCCACGCTGCTGCCGGCGAGGGCATTGACGACAAGGTTCACCGTGCCGTCACCACCGGCGGCGATGACGAGCGTGCAACCGGCGGCAAGCTCAGCGCGCACGGCAGCGGCCATGGCGCCGACTCCGTCCGGTCGATGCACGCTCAGGTCGAAGGATGTTTCCAGCAGGTGCTGCGCCGCCGGCAGGTCCTGCTCATCACGGATCGCGAGGCGATTGATGAACAGGGCCGCCTTTGGACGGGTTGCCATGTCGGGGATCCCTACCGGGCCAGTGCCCGATTGATGGCGCTGACGATGGCCTTGATGGAGGCGAGTTCGATGTTGGTGTCGATGCCGGCGCCAAAGAGGGAATGACCGCGCTCCGTCTTGATCTGAATGTAGCTGACCGCGCGAGCCTCGGCACCCTTGCCGAGTGAATGCTCGGAGTAACTGAGCACGTCGAACTTGGGCAGCGGCGTGGCGCCGAGGGCGCGGACAAAGGCGTCGATGGGGCCGTTGCCCTCGGCGGAGAGCCGGTGGTCGGTCCCATGGAGCGTGATGCTGGCCTCGCAATTCACGGAGCTGTCGCGCTCGGTGGTCTTGAACTGTTTGAGCACGACCGGAGAGGTGCGGGCGAGGTATTCGCTCGTGAAGGCGTCATGAATCTCAGCGGCGGTGAGCTCCCGGCCGGTGGTGTCGGCCATGTCGTTCACAATGCGGCCGATCTCCTTGTGCATGAGTTTCGGCAGCGTGTAGCCGAACTCGTTTTCCAGCACGTAGGCGACCCCGCCCTTGCCCGACTGGCTGTTGATGCGGATGATGGCCTTGTAGCTGCGGCCGATGTCGGCGGGATCGAGGGGAATGTAGAGCACGTCCCAGGGTGCGCCGGGCTTCTGCTTCTCCCATGACTTCTTGATCGCATCCTGGTGCGAGCCGCTGAAGGCGGTGAAGACGAGTTCACCGGCGTAGGGCGCGCGGGCCGGGACCTCGAGCTTGGTGCAACGTTCGTAGACATCGCGGATGCCATTGATGTCGCTGAAATCGAGGCCCGGATGGATGCCGTGCGTGTAGAGATTCAGGGCGACGGTGACGATGTCGAGGTTGCCGGTGCGCTCGCCGTTGCCGAAGAGGGTGCCCTCGACGCGGTCGGCGCCGGCCATCAGGCCGAGCTCGGTCGCGGCGATGCCCGTGCCGCGGTCGTTGTGCGTATGCAGCGAGATCAGGGTGCAGTCGCGCCGGCTGAGGTGGGTGGACATCCACTCGATCTGGTCGGCGTGGACGTTGGGCGTCGCGTACTCGACCGTGGCGGGGAGATTCAGGATGATCTTGTTGTCCACCGTCGGCTGCCAGACGGCGGTCACGGCCTCGCAGACCTCGAGGGCGAAATCTAGCTCGGTGCTCGTGAAGCTCTCCGGCGAGTACTGGAACTGGACCCGGGTGCCGGCGGCGGCGAGGGGGGCGGTGTGCTTTTTCACCCACTCGGTGCCGCGGACGGCGATGCGACGGATCTCGTCGCGGGTGGCGTTGAACACGTATTCGCGCTGCTTCGGCGAGGTGGAGTTGTAGAGGTGAAAGATGATGCGGTTTGCGCCGCGGAGGGCTTCGCATGAACGGGTGATCAGCTCCTCGCGGCACTGGCAGAGGACCTGGATGGCGACATCATCCGGGATGCGCTTCTCCTCGATGAGCCGGCGGCAGAAATCGAACTCGATCTGCGAGGCCGAGGGGAACCCGACCTCGATCTCCTTGAACCCGATCTTCACGAGCAACTCGAAGTACTCCAGCTTCTCGTCAACGCTCATTGGTTGGGCGAGGGCCTGGTTGCCGTCGCGGAGATCGACGCTGCACCAGTGCGGGGCGCAGGTGAGGGTGCGGTTGGGCCATTGGCGGTTGGGCAGGGCGACCGGCGGAAAAGGCCGGTATTTCGTGATGGGAGCGGGTTGCATAGCGAAGACAGACAATTTTGAAAGGATGGGACGGAAGACAGGGAAACGCACGCGAATCGCGGCGGTCACTCAACCAGGCAGGCAGGACGCACAGTCGGCCGTAAGCGGCGGTTAAAGACCGTGCGCAGTCGTAAGTCGAAGGGCCTGCAGCTCTTTTCGCATTTGCAGCGTCCAGTGAGGCGCGGCCGGCAGGTGGCGTCAAGCTGGCATACTGGCATACGAAGATGGTTCGTAACCAGTGGCCTTGCACCGGCGTCTTGCTACCAGTGTATGCGTTTGTCTCCATTCTACCATGTCTGAAGAAGCGGTCTTCGACCTGCCGGGTTGCCTTGGGCGGGTCCGCGCCCGGGACCAGGCGGCTGCACGTGAGCTGGTCGAGCACCTCTATCCGTTGGTCATCCGCATTGTCCGATCCCATCTGCCGCGCCGTGTGGCCGAGGAGGATCTGGCCCAGGATATCTTTCTGAAAATGTTCACCCGCCTGGAACAGTATCAAGGCACGGTGCCCTTTCCCCACTGGGTGTCGCGCATCGCGGTCACGACCTGCATCGACCAGTTGCGGGCGCAGAAGCGCCGGCCGGAATTCCGGTGGTCCGACCTTTCGGAGGCCGAGGCCCAGGTCCTGGACAATGTCCTCACCAATGACGACGAGAGCCCGCCCGACGAGGCGCTGGAGGCGCGCGAGCTGGTCCACAAGCTGCTCGGCCAGCTCAAGCCCGAGGATCAACTCGTCATCCGGCTGCTCGACCTGGAGCAGAAGACCATCCGCGAGATCAGCGCGCTGACGGGCTGGAATGTCGCCCTGGTCAAGGTCCGGGCCTTTCGCGCACGACGGAAGTTGCACAAGTTGTTTACGGCCTTACAAAGAAAGGAACGCTCATGAAGCCCACCGATTTCCAATGGCAACGGCTCGCCCGCGCCGCCCGGCGTGCGACCGACGCCCGCGACGAGGCGGCGCCTTATGGCTTCGCGACCCGCGTGGCGGCCCAGGCCTTTGCCGCCAAGGACTCCGCCAACCCGATCCTGGAACGTTTTGCCTGGCGCGCCCTCGGCTTGGCCTGCCTGGTCGCGGTGCTCGGCATCGCGGCCAACTATTCGCTGCCGCAGAACGGCAATGCGGAGGTGGAGGGTTTCTTCACCCCGGACGATCCCGCCGCCATCGTGCTGGAGGTTTCCTGAGATGAACCGACCCTGGAAAGTCATCCTCGCCTTTGCCGGCGTGTTTGTGGCCGGCGCCGTGTTTGGCGGTTTTCTTTCCCTGCGCTTTGCGCCGGAACGAATGGGGATGATGCGATTGCAGCGGGCGACCCCCATGGAGCAGTTCACCCCGCAGATCTTCAAGCGCCTGTCCCAGCGTCTGGACCTGACTGTTGAACAGAAGGAAAAAATCCGGCCCATCATCAGGCAGGCCGATGCCGAAATGCGCCGGCTCCGGCTGACCGGCGCGCGTGACGCCATCGCCGTGGCCGAAAATATGCACGAGCAGGTGGCGGCGCTGCTGACACCGGCGCAGCTGAAGAAGCTGGACGATTTGAAACGCGAAATGCGCGAGCGCTGGGCCCGGGATCGCCAGCAGCGTTGGGGTGACCGATCCGGACCGGGCGGACCGCCGCCTCCTACCCCAGGGGAGCGACTGACGCCAGCGCTCCGCGAGCCCGTCGAGCCGGGCGCCAAATAATTCCGCAGATTGCAGTTGAATGCGTCTCGGTCCGGCCTACGTTCCGCCCCGGCCAGGCGCCATGCATGGGCAGGCGCGTGAACTCCGCCAGGACCGGAAGGTAGCAACGGCAACGACGTCCTGCCAGTGCCGTGGATTGCCTGGCCACTTTTTTTCAAGGGCGGTGAACGCGGGAACCGTAGGCAGCCCGCCGGCGGGCGCGGGTCGGTCGGGCGCAGCCCATCGGGCGCGAGCAAGCTCGCGGCCTACCCGGTCGAGGTGAGAAATGCGCCATTTGCATCGCGAAAAGGCCAAGGTCGGGCTTGCCCAATCCGCAATCCGCACTCTTCATTCCGCCAACTGATGACAGGTTCCTATCAAGTCATTGCCCGCAAGTGGCGGCCCCAGACGTTTGACGACGTGGTCGGCCAGGACCACGTGGTGCGGACCCTGAAGAACGCCATCGCCCGCAACCGGATCGCCCACGCCTATCTGCTGGTCGGGCCGCGCGGCACGGGCAAGACGACGACGGCGCGCATCTTCGCCAAGGCGCTCAACTGCGCCGGCGGACCGAAGGCGGATTTCGACGTGAACGATCCCGTCTGCCAGGCCATCGCCGACGGCACGCACCTCGACGTGATCGAGTTCGATGCGGCTACCAACACCCAGGTGGACAAGATCCGCGAAGCCATCCTCGATTCGGTGGCCTACGCGCCGGCCTCGGCGAAATACAAGATCTACATCATCGACGAGGTGCACATGCTCTCGGCGGGTTCGTTCAACGCGCTGCTCAAGACTCTGGAGGAGCCGCCGCCGCACGTGAAATTCGTCTTTGCGACCACGGATCCGCAGAAGATGCCGCTCACGGTGATCTCCCGCTGCCAGCGCTTCGATCTCAAGCCCATCCCGGATGAGCTGATTGTCGGGCGGCTGAAAAAAATCGCCACGGATGAGAAGATCAAGGTCAGCGACGCGGCCCTCGCCTGTATCGCCCGCATGGCGGAGGGCGGCATGCGCGACGCCCAGTCCATCCTCGACCAGATGATTTCCTTCTGCGGGGGCGAAATCTCCGAACCCGACGTGCTCGATGTCTTTGGCCTCGTGGCGGCGGATAAGATCACCGCGCTGGCGGCGGCGGTGGCCGCGGGCGACCACCGGCAGATCGTCGCCATCGTGGACGACTGTGATGCGAATGGCCGGGACCTTGTCCGGCTCCTCACCGACCTGCAGGCCCTGGTCCGCGGCGCGCTCCTCGACGCCATCGCCAAGGGCGGACGCAGCGACCTGCTCGGCGGCACGGTCCTCACCACGGAACAGCTCACCCGCCTGCTCGACGGATTGCGGGAAGGCGAGGGCGGCGTGAAACTGGGCCTCTCGGAAAAAATCAATTTTGAGGTCACGCTGCTCAAGGCGGTCGAGGCCAGCCGCTCGCGGGCGATCGACAGCCTGATCAAGGAATTGACGGCGCTGGCCGAAGAAGCCCCGGCTGCGGCCGGTGACGCCGGCGAAAAAAAAAAGGACTGATTGACCGGTTGGAGGAGCGGTTGAGCGCCAGGCTGGCCGAGGCGAGCCCCACCATCACTGCAGCCGTGGGTCAGGTTGAGGATGCGGTTGAGGAAACGGATGCCCCGGCCGGTCCCAGCGAGGCTGAGGAAGCCGTCATGTTGGCGGACCGGAACACGAGCTCCGTAAGCCCGGATACGGTTCCGGCCGGAGTGGGCCTGGTGGCGGAAGTGGAGGAAACGCCGGCCAAATTGCCGCCGCTGGATGAATTGGTGCAGCGTATTCCGCCCGACGTGCGCGAGCTGATGGATGAACTCTTCCGCGCCAAATTCGTCCGCGTCCAGCGCGTGCCGAAAAAGGCTTTGCAGGGCTGACTCATGCAGTGAAACACACTGCGCCAATGTTTTGGGTACGGCTCTGCTTGCTGGCGGGAATCGATCAGATTTTTCCCGCGGATAGTCGCGGATGATACCAATAGCCTATATCATTTGGGCTTTCGGGTAGCTACGAGCGTAAGCGAGTGGAGTTGTGCGTACGCAGCGTGTGATCCACTCGCTTACGCTCGCAGCTACCCGCAAGGTGTTGCCGGTAGGCCGCCAGCTTGCTGGCGCG
>CAZFHG010000013.1:12020-30167 GCA_964518665.1 uncultured Opitutaceae bacterium
CAGTCGGCACTGCATTGCATCGAAGCCTGGCGAACTGAAAAGTGCTTCCGGTAGGCCGCCAGCTTGCTGGCGCGCTCAGAGCGGGAGCAAGCTCCCGGCCTACTTGCCGCATCATGACGGCTCACCCGGGCCAGCGGACGCCGATGTGCCGGGCGGAATCCACGGGGCGGGCGTAAAGGTAGGTCTCGACGGCGGCTTTCGCATGAGGCGGGAGCAGCGGGACGGTTGCGCGCCGGTAAAGTCCCTCGGGTACACCCTCGAATTCGTCGAGCCGGGCCAGCGTGGCCGCATCGACCTCCCAAATCTCACCGGTGACTCCATGCCGGTCAGCCGGCTGGAAAACCATGCCCGGGTAGTCACCCAATGAATAGAGGGTGTAGCCAGGCATGGTGTGCGCTGCGGCGAGGAACTTCTGTCCGGCGAGCCGCGCGTGATTGCTGCCACCGCGCTTCAGGGTGCCATAGATGAAGAGGCGGGGCATGGAGGGATCATGGCGCGGGCACGGCGTCAAAACCGGCGCGATTCAGGTTCCGTTCGGGATGGTTTCGATGACCAGGGCCGTGATGTTGTCGCGACCCGAGGCCTCCAGCGCGGCTTCCACCAGCCGGCGGGCTGGGTCAATGGTGGCCTGGGCCGGGGTGGGTTCACGGATCAGTTCCTGCAGGGCCCGGTCCCAGAGGCCGTCAATCAGGCCGTCGGAACAGATCAGGAAGCGGTCGCCGGTCTGGTAGCCGACCGCGCCGACCTGGGTATCAATGAACTGATGGCCGGCGCCGAGGGCCTGGTTCAGGGCGTTGCGCATCGGATGGGTCCGGGCTTCGCGCTCGTTGATCTTGCCCTGGCGGCGCAGCCAGCCGACATGCGAGTGATCATGCGTGAGCTGGGTGAGCCCGCCATCCTTGGGCAGGTAATAAATCCGGCTGTCGCCGATGTGGCCGAAATACATCCAGTCCGGCGTGAACCAGCAGAGGCTGAGGGTGGCGCCCATGCCGGCGCATTCCTCGTAGCTGCGGCCATGGTCGAGCATCACCTTGTGGATGTCGGCGAACAGTTCCTGCAGCACGTCGGAAAAACCGCTGGCGAGGCCCATCGCGGACATGCGGAAGCAGCGCGGCATGAGGGCGGTGATGCGATCCACGGCGATCCGGCTGGCGAACTCGCCGGAGTTGGCCCCGCCCATGCCGTCGCTCACCGCGAACACGAAGTCGGTGTTTTTCTGGGAGGCCTCGCCGACCTTGCCCAGAAAGCGCAGTTCATGCCCGTCAAAGGTGAGCGCGAGGAAGGAATCCTCATTGTTCGGGCGGACGCGGCCGCGGTGGGTGAGGCCCGACCAGCGCAGCTGATGCGTCGGTTGGGCCGTGGGCGTGGAATCAGGGGGCATCGGGCAAGGGTTTGGGTGGCGGCGGACCGTCCAGCAGGGTGGCGAGTTCGAAGTCGATGATGCAGAAGCGGCCGTCGGAAAAACGATAGGTGATGTTGCGCAGGAAGGGATCGTCGTGCCGCACCCCGTACTGCTCCAGTTCGGCGAACAGTGCCTTCATGCGGTCCTCCTTCATGTGATCGACCCGCGAACCGCAGTTCGTGGTGATCATCTTCAGGTTTTCCGGGTCGGTCTCGAGGACCTTGGGGACGAATTCGCAGCCGCGCGCCTCCAGGTGGCGCAGGATGCGGATCTCGTTCTCAAAGCGCTCCCGGGCCAGATGCCCGCGAAAGGTCTTGTACACCCGCCCATCGTAACCGATGTGCACGAGAGCGCGGCGGGTGTCTTTGGCTTCCTCCATGATGACGGTGGCGATTTATTTTCTCACTGAGTCCTGTAAATCAACAACTTCCCGGGCACAATCCTGCAATGTTGCCGGAGGACGGAATTACGGCTTCCGCTGGCATGTAAGGTGCTATTTTCTGGCTGCATTTAGGATGTCACGGGCAGTCTATTCTGCCCGTCGCTTAAATCAAAACCCTCGATCAAACCTCATTGCATATGGCCAAATACAAACTGGAATACATCTGGCTCGACGGCTATCAGCCGCTAGCCAACTTGCGCAGCAAGACCCAAATCAAGGAATTCGCCAGCTTACCGAAGCTCGAGGACCTGCCCCTGTGGGGCTTCGACGGAAGCTCGACGAAGCAGGCGGAGGGCAAGAGCTCCGATTGCGTGCTGCGCCCCGTGGCCTGTTTCCCGGACAGCACGCGCAAGAACGGCGTGCTGGTGATGTGCGATGTGCTGATGCCCGACCAGAAGACACCGCACCAGTCGAACTCGCGCGCGTCGATTCCCGACGATGCCGACACCTGGTTCGGCTTCGAGCAGGAGTACTTCTTCTTCAAGGATGGTTCTCCGCTCGGCTTCCCGTCCGGCGGTTTCCCCGAGCCGCAGGGTCCGTACTACACCGGCGTGGGCTACAAGAATGTCGGCTCCATCGCCCGTGAAATCGTGGAGAAGCACATCGATGTCTGCCTCGACGCGGGGATCAACATCGAGGGTATCAACGCCGAAGTGGCCAAGGGCCAGTGGGAATTCCAGATCTTCGGCAAGGGCTCGAAGAACGCCGCCGACCAGATGTGGGTCGCCCGCTACCTCATGTCCCGCCTCTGCGAACAATACGGCGTCGACATCGAGTGGCGCTGCAAGCCCATCATCGGTGCCTTCAACGCCCCGCTCGACTGGAACGGCTCCGGCATGCACGCGAACTTCTCGACGAAGTTCATGCGCGAGACCGGCGGCAAGGCGTACTTCGAGAAGCTCATGGCGGCCTTCGCCAAGCACATGGACGAGCATATCGCCGTCTATGGCCCGGAGAATCACCTGCGCCTCACCGGCCTGCACGAGACGCAGTCCATCGACAAGTTCACCTATGGCATTGCCGACCGCGGTTCTTCCATCCGCGTGCCGCACAGCTTCATCAATGCCGGCTACAAGGGCTACCTCGAGGATCGCCGGCCGAATTCGGCCGCGGATCCCTACCTGGTCGCTGGCCGGATCCTGAAGACCATCCAGACGGTGCCGACAGCCTGAACCGGGTTATTGGTTTAAGATTTCAACGCCGCCCGAAAACGGGCGGCGTTTTTTCTGCCCGGGTGGCGCGGCTTCAACCGGAACGATGCAAGCGGCGCCGGACCGCCGCTATGATTGCGAGACCGAAATGCATTCCGGTAGGCCGCCAGCTTGCTGGCGCTCTCAGGGCGGGAGCAAGCTCCCGGCCTGCACGCCAACTGAATCGTTCAGATTTAGTGTCGCCGCCCACCGGATGATTGCCTTTGCCTGAGGGGACGCATGGCAGACCGCGAAAAATCACCCCGGCTGATTGCCGCCGTCGGATTGAGCCAGGCATTGCTGCTGGCCGCCAATCTGGCGTGGACCACCCTTTGCCTGGGCGGATACCGCCCGGAAACGATGGTGGTCACGAGCGCCCTCACCGGGGTGCTGCTGTTGGTGCACCTGATCGGACGCCTCGTCGCCGGTGCTCCACTTAGCCTGCATCCCGCGGGCTGGCTGTTCGTGCCGTTCCTGGCCTATGCTGCGGCGAATGTGATCTGGCTCACACCCGTGTCCTGGCTGGGCTGGCATGACTGGCTTTGGTGGGCGCAGTTGATCGCCGTGTTTTGGGTCGTGGTGAACCTGCCGGAAATTCCGAAAGCGGCGCGGGTGTTGTTGGCGACCCTCGCGTTCCTTGGCTTCCTGGCCGTGGTTTTGGCGGCCTACCAGGTGTTCGTGAAGCCGGACTGGCTGATGCTCGGGCGGCAGCAGGCGGAGCAATTTATCGGCCGGGCGAGCGGACCTTTTGGCATTCCCAACAGTCTCGCGGCGCTGCTGTTGTTGCTGCTCCCTCCCACGGTGGCACTGACCCTGCGCCCCGGCGCCACGGCGGTGCAGCGGCTGGGCTTCGGTTATCTCGCGGCGACCTTTCTCTTCGGCTTGGTGCTGACGGCCAGCCGCGGGGCCTGGATCGCGCTGGCGCTGATGCTGCTCGGCTGGCCCCTGCTGGTCGGACGCCGCAGTTGGGCCTGGCGGGCCTCCCGGTTCGGTCTGGCCGTGGCGGTGCTGGCCGTGATGGGGGTGACCGTGTATTTTACGATGCCGACCCTGCGGACCCGTTTTGAGACCATGGCGCACGATGCCGGTGAACGGACGCGGCCGATCATGTGGCGGGGAGCCTGGCAACTGTTCCGCGAACAGCCGGTGTGGGGGAGCGGAGCCGGCAGTTACAATGTGGCCTTTGAGAAATACCGGCCCGCGCATTTCCAGCTCGATTCACAATGGGCGCACAATGACTACCTGAACACCCTGAGCGATTATGGCCTGGTTGGCTTTGGATTGTTTTTCGGGGCGTGCGGCTGGGTTGCCGTCGCAGGGATTCGCCGGAGCAGGGCGCAATTGCGGACGGCTGCCGGCGACGCGCTGCTGGATTGTCCGTATGTGCGGCAGGGAGTCGCCTTGGGTCTGGGTGCATTCGGTCTGCAATTGTTTGTTGATTTCCACCTGAAGATTCCTGCGCTGGCCATGGCACTGGCCATTGTCGCCGGTCTGCTGGTGAGGATTTGCTGGCCCCCGTCACCGGCTTCCTCCGGCCGCAGGCCGCCGCGTGTGGCGGCTCTATGCCTGGTCGCTCTGGCGCTGGCCGGGGGACTGATCCATTGGGTGGTGCCGCATTACCGGGCCGAGGCGCTGCGCTATTCGGCGCGGCAGGCGATGGACAAATTGGTTGATCGTGAGATTCGCGAGCATCGCGACACCCTCGCTTTGGTGCGGACAGCCATGACAAATGCCGTGGCGATTGATCCGTCCAACGCGCAGGCGTGGTCCGACCTGGCGTACGCCACTTCACTCTGGGCCCATCTTGAGCCCAAGTTCACGCGCAAGCTAGGCCTTGAAGCCGAACAGCAGGCGGACCGAGCCCTGGCCCTGTCCGGAATCGTCCCCGAGTTCTGGTTGCGCCGGGCCGTGGCTCTGGACATGCAGGACCGCTGGCTGGAAGCGGGGGATAGCTGTATTCACGCGGTGAAACTGGCTCCCTCCCACGCATTGGTATGGTACTACTACTCATATCACTTAAGTCTCAATCCGGTCGGAGTTCCCCAAGCCCGGGCCGCCGTGGAGATCAGCTTGCGTCTTGACCCAACTAATGGACCCGCTCAGCTTTTGCGCCAACAATTGGCAGCAAGAGAATCTTCGCGCAAGTCCGCCCACCATGAATAAAAAATACCTCACTTGGCTGTGGTTGTTTGGATTAGCCGCTTTCCTTTGCATGGATGCCAGTGCGCAAACCGCACAGGCTCCGGGCCAGATCAGGGTGGCCAAAGTCACCGGCATGGCTACGGCCGTAAAGGACGGCAACACCATCATCCTAAAGAACGGCACGGAGCTCACCCAGGGCTACGTGGTCAATACCGGCAAGAATTCCAGCGTGGTGCTCGCTTTCTCCAACGGTGCGACGCTCAACCTTGCGGCCGACACCTCGCTGGCGATCGATGAATTCACCCAGGATCCGTTTGCCGAGGACCAGTCGGTATCCAAGCTCACCTCCGAGCCTACAACTTCCAAGACCAAGCTGAACCTGAGCCGCGGTGAATTGGTCGGCAATGTGAAGAAGCTCAATTACGACGCGGGCTCGAGCTTCAGCATCCAAACCCCGGTGGGCGCCGCCGGTATTCGTGGCACCACTTTCCGGATCATCTTCCGTCCCGATGGCACCGGCAAGGCGTTCTTCTCCCTGACCACGTTGGAAGGCAACGTCGTGCTCGCGGCCGGCACCGTCAATCTGCCCACCGAGACTTCCGTTCCTGACAACAAGGAGGTCGAGGTTATGATTGATGTGAACGTCGACGCTGTGACCGGTGCGGTCACCGTCGCCGTGGGCTCTTCCCCGCCAGTGGTGGTGGCAGATGCCAGACCCACCACAATGGCTGAAGTCGTTTCAACGGTTCAGCAGATCGCGACAGCGGTGGCGGCCGTGACATTCCCGGCACCAGCCACTCCTCCGCCTGCGACCACGCCTTCGACCACACCGCCCGCGGAAACGCCCCCGGCAGAGCCCCCGGCTCCGCCACCCGCCACTCCGGCCCCGCCGCGGGTGACCACCGGTGACGGTGGCTGAGCGCAAGGCGACATCACTCTCCAAGGCCCGCTTCGGCGGGCCTTTTTATTGGTCGGCCCCCAGTAAACGTCAGGCGAGGGTTCGACTGCAGGGGCGCAGCTCGACTGCGCCCTCGGGCGTCGAGGAGCGACGCCCCAACAAATTGCCTGCAAGCAGGCTCCTATCTGGCGAACATTCCTGTCAGGACACCAGTACTGCTTAATGTGCTTCCGTTCGCATGGGGTGCCACCTAGTTTGCACGGCCGATGCCCCCCAAGAAGGCCAAAACCCGGTCGATTGCGCGCTGGCTGTTGTTGCTGCCGATCCCGGTGTTGTGGGGTGTTCTCATGCAGTCCGGCTTGCTGGACTTCCTCGAAAACCGGCTGATCGACTGGCGCTTTCAGACCCGGGGCGAGATTGCCGCACCGGTCAAGGTGGTATATGTGGACATTGATTCCCAGGCCCTGAGCGAGATCGGCGGGTTCCCCTGGAATCGCACGTATTTCGCCCGCGTCCTCCGGACCCTGATCGAGCAGGCTGGGGCCAAGGCCGTCGGCGTTGACATCGTATTTTCCGAGAACGGCGTGGCGGAGGCGATCGACTGGAAAAAGCGGGTGGAAGGCAACCGTGAGCTGGCGAAGTTCCTCGCCAGGAATCCGCCGGTGGTAAGCGCGGCCTCCTACGCCGCGCCCGTCGACCGGGATATCAACGGTCGGCTGGTCTACCGCATGCTCCCGCTTGTGCGAAAGCAGAAGAACAAGGAGGCGGCTGAGCCACCGGAGTTGCCGTCTTTTCGCATCAGTGAAAATGATGCCAACCGGCTTTGGTCGCCGCCCCTCATCGGCTTGATCGACTCGCTCGATGGGGCCACCCGGGTGGTGCCGGCGTATGCGCCCACCTCCATCCGGACGTACCTGCACATGGCGGTGGAACTGGCCCGCCTGCATTTCGGCGTGAAGCCCGAAGGCGTGAAAATCTCCGATGACTACATCGATCTGGTCCGGGAGGACGGGACCCAGGCGGCCCACATCCCGATCTTCGACGGCCAGATGATTGAGATCAACTGGTTCTCTCCCTGGATGTCGCCGGCGAACAATCCGCGCATCAGTTTTTCGACGGTCTACAATTACTCCGAGATGCTGAAATCAGCCGATGAAGCCGAGCGGAACGCTGCCACGCAGTTTTTCGCCCAGCCGGATTTCAAGGATGCCATCGTGCTGATCGGCCCGGTGGATCCCCTGCTGCAGGATCTGGCCGTCACGCCGTTTGATGAGGTGCCGGTGCCCAAGGTTGGACTGCACGGCAACATGGTGAAAACGATCGTCTCAGGATTGTATCTGCACCGTCTTCCCGTCTGGGCCAACCAGTTGATCCTGCTCGGACTCACCGTACTGGTCAGCATCTTTGCCGCGGCCGGCGGCAGCCGTGGCGCCCGCACCAAGCTGACGTCCGTGCTGCTGTTGACGGCCTACGTCTGGCTGGCCTTCAACCTGTTCGAACAATATCAGTTGATCATTCCGCTGGTCGCGCCCCTCGGCTCCGCCTTCACCGCGAGTTTCGCGGCCATCGTCTGGCAGTTGATCCAGGAGGAAAAGCAGAAGGGCCGCATCAAGGGCATGTTCGGCGCGTATGTTTCACCGCAACTGGTGGAACGCATGGTGGAATCCGGCGAAAATCCCCAGCTCGGCGGCCACGACGACGAGATCACCGCCTATTTCAGCGACATCCAGTCCTTCTCCTCCTTCTCCGAAAAACTCGGTTCCGGTCCGCTCGTCGAGCTGATGAACGAATATCTCACGGGCTGCACCGACATCGTGCAGGGGCAGGGTGGCACGCTCGACAAGTACATCGGCGACGCGGTGGTGGCGATGTTCGGCGCCCCCCTGCCGCTCAAGGACCACGCCTACCGTGCCTGTGTCGCCACACAGATGGTGCACCGGAAAATCGCCGAACTGCGGGAGAAATGGAAGTCGGAGGGCGCGAAGTGGCCGGAGATCGTCTGGAACATGCAGACCCGCATCGGCCTCAACACCGGCACGTGCATGATCGGCAACATGGGCAGCCGCACCCGTTTCAACTATACGATGATGGGCGACAATGTGAACCTGGCCGCCCGCATGGAGAGCGGTGCGAAAAGCTGGGGCGCCTACACCATGTGCACCGAGGCGACGAAACTCTCCTGCGAACAGCACGGGGGCGACCATGTGGTGTTCCGTCCGCTGGGTCGCATCGTGGTGAAGGGCCGCACGTCGGCCGTGCCGATCCATGAGATCGTCGGGCTCAAGGAGCATGTCACCTCCGACGCGCGCGAATGCATCGGGCTCTTTTCGCGGGGTCTCGCCCGGCATTACGAGCGCGATTGGGACGGCGCCCTGGCCCTTTTCAAGCAGAGCTCCCGGATCGAACCCAACCAGCCCGGGATCACGCCGGGCGTGAGCAGCAACCCCTCGATCGTGTACACCCACATCACGGAGCATTACAAAGTCGAGCCGCCGCCGGAGAATTGGGACGGCGTCTATGTGATGAAGGAGAAGTGAGGGTGATCCTGGGAGAGCGACCGCCCTCGATCGCAATCGTACGCAAGCGGGAAGAGTTGAGGATTAGCGCGGGCTGAACACGACAGCACGTGCTCGTTTTGTGCGGCATTTACGTTTTCGAACGCTTAACCCGGGTGCGCCCGATTGCGACCGAGGGCGGTCGCGCTCCCATGGGGGGGCAACAAAACGCCCGCACGAAATGTGCGGGCGTGGATTGATCGCTGCCGCGTTGCTTACTTCAGCAGCATTTCCTTCACCGTCTTGCCGGCGGGGATCATCGGGATGACGTGCTCGGTGTAGGGCACGATGACGTCGAGGACGTAGGGACCGTCATGGTCGAGCATCTCCTGGATGGCTTCCTTGAGTTCGCTTTTCTTGATCACGCGGCGGCCCTTCACGCCAAAGCCCTCGGCGATCTTCACGAAGTTGGGATAAAGGCCGGCCGGATTGTCCGGGCTGCCGACGTTGTTCTCGTCACCCAAAATGGTGTTGCCGCGGACACTGCCGTAGAAGCGGTCCTCCCACTGCACGACCATGCCGAGGTGCTGGTTGTTCAGGATCATCGCCTTTGCCGCGATCTTCTCGATGTGGCAGGTGGCCAGTTCCTGGATGTTCATCATGAACGAGCCGTCGCCATCGATATCAATGACCTGCTTGTCGGGGCAGGCGACCTTGGCGCCCATGGCCGCGGGGTAGCCGTAGCCCATCGCGCCGAGGCCGAGCGAACTGATGTAGCGGCGGGGTTCGTTGAAACGGTAGAACTGCGCAGCCCACATCTGGTGCTGGCCCACGCCGGTGGTGATGATGGCTTCGCCCTTGGTGAGTTCATACAGGGCGGCCACCGCCTCCTGCGGCTGAATGTGCTTGCTAGGCTCGTAGCTGAAGGGGAATTCCTTCTTCCACTGGGCGATTTGCTCGTGCCAGGCCTTGGTGTCGGGCGGAGTAAACTTGGCGCCCAGCTCGTTCAGGCGGGACAGGGCGTATTTGATGTCGGAGCAGATCGGGTAGAGGACGCGCTTGTTCTTGTTGTGCTCCGAGGTGTCGATGTCGATGTGGACGATTTTGGCGTGGGGGGCGAATTTCGAAACGTCGCCCGTGATGCGGTCGTCGAAGCGCGCGCCGAGGCAGAGCAGCAGGTCGCTCTGGTCCACGGCCCAGTTGCCATAGGCCGAACCATGCATGCCAAACCACTGCATGGAGAGCTGGTGGGATTCCGGGAAGGCGCCGACGCCCATGAGCGTGGTGGCCACGGGTATGTTGGTTTTCTCGGCGAAGGCGGTCAGTTCCCGGTGGGCGTTCGCGGAGATGAGACCGCCGCCGACGTAGAGCACAGGTTTGCTGGCGCCGGCGATCAGGGCCAGCACCTGCTGCAGTTGCTCATCGGTGGCCTTGTGTTCCTGCCCGACGTAGGGATTGCGGAACTCGACCGTGGCCGGAAACACCGGCTGGAACTTGGCCTGTTGCACGTCCTTCGGGATGTCGATCACCACCGGGCCGGGCCGGCCGGTGCGGGCGAGATGGAAGGCCTCCTTGAAGATGCGCGGCAGGTCGTGAACGTTGGTGATGAGGTAGGAATGCTTCACGATCGGCAGGGTCATGCCGAAGAAGTCGGTTTCCTGGAACGCGCTCTTGCCAATGTACTTCTGGTACACCTGGCCGGTGATGGCCACGAGGGGCGTGGAATCCATGTAGGCGTCGGCAATGGCGCTGACGAGGTTGGTGGCACCCGGGCCGCTGGTGGCCATGCAGACACCGACACGGCCGGTCGCGCGGGCGTAGCCCTCGGCGGCGAACGATCCGCCCTGTTCATGACGGGGGAGAATGACGCGAATCTTGTCGGTGCGCGCGAGGGCCTGATGCAGCTCCTGGGAGGCGCCGCCGGGATACGCGAAGATGACGTCGACGTTCTCGCGGATGAGGCACTGAACAACAGCGTCAGCACCCTTCATTTCGTGGCCGATTTCGGCCTGGGGAAACGCAGCGGGAGAGGTCGATTTTTTCATGGTGTTTACAGAGGGCCGGGCAGCAAAGCCGTTGCCGGCCCTTGGGGCAAGCCTCGGTGCAGGCCCTTTTGTCATAACATTTGCCATTGGCGTACAGGGAGAATGCCGGCACGGTGGTAGCATGCTGAAACTGTTGTTCATCGGTGACATCGTGGGCCGGCCCGGACGCGACTTCGTGGCCGACCGTATCCCGCGGTTGCGGACGGAGTTCGGTTTGGATTTCGTGATCGCCAATGGGGAGAATTCCGCCGCGGGGGCGGGTATTACGGGCTTAATCGCCAAGTCGATCCTCGAGAGTGGCGTGGATGCGATCACGCTGGGCGACCATGTCTGGGACCAGCGGGGCTGGGAGACGGACATTACCCAGATCGAACGGGTGTGCCGGCCGGCCAACCTGCCGTTGAACTGCCCGGGGTGGGATCACCTCATCATTGAAAAACGCGGATTCCGGCTGGCGGTATTCACCGTGTTGGGGCGGCAGTACCTCGGCATGAAGGCCGAGTGTCCTTTCCTCTGCGCCGATCGCATGATCGATAAGCTCAAGGCACAGACGGATGCCATCATCGTGGAAATCCACGCCGAGGCCACGTCCGAGAAACAGGCCCTGGGCTGGTATCTCGACGGCCGGGTCACGGCCGTGATCGGCACGCACACCCATGTCCCTACTGCTGATGCCCAGGTGCTGCCCAAGGGCACGGCCTTCATCTGTGATATCGGCATGACGGGTCCGTACGCCTCGGTCCTGGGCCGTGAAGTCGCTCCGGTCGTGAGCAAATTCCTCGACGGCATGCCGCGGCGGTTCGAAGTCGCCACGGAGGATGTGCGGTTGTCCGGCGCCCTGGTGGAAATCAGCGCCTCGATGGCGCGGGCGGAGAAAATCGAACTGCTGACGGTACGGAAATAGACGGCGACGCGATCAGCGTACGCTGCCGATCTCCTCGAAGACCCCCAGCTTGCGATAACGCTCGTAGCGCGAGTCCAGCAGTTGGGGCAGTTCGATGCCGCGGAGTTCGCCCAGGTGCTTTGCCACTGAAGTCTTCAAAGAAGCGGCCGCCGCCTCCGGATTGTAATGGGCGCCGCCCATCGGCTCGGCGATCACTTCGTCCACGACCCCGAGGGTTTCAAGGGTGGCGGCGCTGAGCTTGAGCGCTTCGGCGGCCTTGGGGGCTGCGGCGCCGTCCTTCCACAGGATGGCCGCACAGCCCTCAGGGGAGATCACAGAGTAGTAGCTGTTTTCAAAGATCAGCACGCGGTCGGTCACGCCGATGCCGAGTGCGCCGCCGGAACCGCCTTCACCCACGATCACGGCGATGGACGGGGTCCGGAGCATGGCCATCTCGCGGAGGTTGACCGCAATGGCTTCGGAGACGTGACGCGCCTCGGATTCGATGCCGGGATAGGCGCCGGGGGTGTCGATGAAACACAGGAGGGGCAGCCCGAACTTCTCAGCCATTTTCATCAGGCGGAGAGCCTTGCGGTAGCCCTCGGGCTGGGGCATGCCGAAGTTGCGGGCGATTTTTTCCTTGGTGTCGCGACCCTTTTGCTGAGCGACAATCATCACCGCCTGACCTTCGAAAAAGGCCGTGCCGCCGATCAGGGCTTGGTCATCCTTGAACTGCCGGTCGCCGTGCAGTTCCTGAAAGTTTTCACACAGCAGGCCGACGTAATCCAAGGCATACGGACGTTTCGGATGACGGGCGATCTGCACGCGTTGCCAGGGGGTGAGCGCCGTGTAGATCTCGCGCTGGGTGGTCTCGATCTTGCCCTCGATGGCCGTGACCTCTCCGGTCAGATCAACCCCGGTTTCGAGGGATTGCTGGCGCAGGGTTTCAAGTTGCTTGGACAACTCGCGCAGCGGTTTCTCGAACTCCAGCACATAGGACGTCTTTTCCATGCCCAAGGCTACGGAGGCCGGCGGAAGCCTGTCAACGGGGTGCCGGATCACTTAACGCCATCCGCTTGCCCTTCAGGCTTTTTCAATTGGTCCTTCCAACTCAGGATCTTCGCCTGGGCGCCGTATTTTTCCGCGGTCTGCTTGTCGCCGCGCTCCATCCAGATGCGCGAGAGCGTGGTGTTGATGAACAGGTCGTCCGGGCGGATCGCATGGGCGTGTTCGGCCGCGCGGAGCGCCTCATCGAGGTTCCGCAGGCTGAACTGAATCTCGGCCAGGGCGTGCCAGGCGGCGAAGGAATCGGGTGCCGAGACGGTCGCTTGGTTAAGCTTGGCCAGGGCCGGACCGGTTTCTCCCATGGAGTAGTCGAAGGTCGCGTCGTCGATCAGGGTCTGGATTTCGTCGGGAGTCACGGATTGAAATTAGCCTTCGTAGGTCAAAAAGAAAGGACGGCCTTTGCGGGGCCGTCCTCGCTAAAGGAGCGGAATCAGGGTCAGCCCTTCACGCCGGCTTCGACGTTGATGTGCACGTCGACATCTTCGCCGAGGACTTTTTCATATCCCGTCACGCCAAAATCGGCGCGCTTCAGGGTGGTGGAGGCTTCCCAGCCAGAGAGCTTTGAGCCCGGACGCATACCGGGGCCGAAACCGAGGGATTTGACCTTCAGCACGACTTCCTTCGTCACGCCCTTGAGGGTGAGATCGCCGGTGACATCATAGGTGTCATCGCCGGTCTTCTTCCAGCTGCGGCTTTTGAAGGTGATGGTGGGGAATTTGGCCGCATCAAAGAAATCCGGCGAGCGCAGGTGGTTATCGCGTTTTTCATTCGCGGTGCTGACCGACCCGATGTCGATCGTGGCCTCTACGGTGCTGTTTTCCAGGTTGGCCTGGTCCACGACGATGTTGCCTTCGAATTTGGTGAAGCTGCCCGGCACTTTGGAAAAAAAGTGACGAATGCCGAAACCCACGGACGAATGCACACTGTCGATCACGTAGGTTTCAGTCGCGGCCCGGGCGGAGACGAGGAGTCCAAGTGCCAGGGCGGTCAGGGAGAGATGACGAAGAATATTTTTCATATATGGGTGAAGAGCGAAAACGGTGAGTAGAATCCTTAATTCTGCAAATCAGAGTATCAACATGGCGTCGCCATAGCTGAAGAAGCGATATTCGCGGGCAATGGCTTCGGCGTAGATTTGCTTCAGCCAGGCAATGCCATCAGTTGAGCCCGGCGTGAGGAAGGCCGACACAAGGCAGAGCAGGGTGGAGCGGGGTTGGTGAAAATTGGTGATCAGGGCGTCCACTCCGCGGAATCCGACGGGCGGATAAAGGAAGATGGCGGCTTCCGCGAGGTGCGGATGGGTTTGCGGGGCGGAGTGGTTGGACAGAAAGTCCTCGACGCTGCGCACGGTCGTGGTGCCGACCGCGATGCGGCGTCCGTTCCGGGGGGCGAACAGTGCCTGCTGGGTGGCAACCGGCAGCTCGTAGAGTTCACGGTGAATTTCGTGCGCCTCGATCGTGTCCGTGGTGATCGGTTTGAAGGTGCCAAGACCCACGTGCAGGGTGACATCGGCGGTCTGCACGCCCGCGTTGGCCAGCTGGCCCAGCAATTCGGGCGTGAAGTGCAGTCCGGCCGTTGGTGCGGCGACGGCGACCTGCCGGTCGCGATTGGCGTAGACTGTCTGGTAACGTTCCTTGTCGAGTGATCGCTGCGAATCGTCGCTGCGGCTGATGTAGGGTGGGAGAGGGACCTCGCCCAGGCGGTTGGCCACCACGACGATGGGTTCGGCTGTCGCAGTGCGTAGGCGGACCAAGGCGGAGCCGTCTGGTTCGCGGGCCACGATTTCGCCGGAGAAAGCCCCGGTTTCGTGAGCGAACGTCGCACCCACGGGCAGTTTCTTTCCGGGCTTGATCAGGCAACGCCAGACTTCCCCGCCATCGGCGGGACGCAGCAGGAAGCACTCGACCTGGCCCCCGGTCGGCCGACGCGCCAGCAACCGGGCTGGGAGCACGGCGGCCGTGTTGCGGAAGAGGATGTCACCCGCCCGCAGAAACTGCGGCAGATCGGCAAAGATGTGGTGGCTGATCCGTCGGGTCGCACGCTCGACCACCAGCAACCGCGACGCATCGCGCCGCGCAACTGGAGTCTGCGCGACCAAATGCGGCGGCAGGTCGTAGTCAAAAAGCGAGGTGGCAAGCGGAGGCACAGAGGGAAATGAAGGCTTGCGCTTGCCTATCGGGCGAGTTTCTTCCGCTATTCCCATAGTGCCGAGCTAGCTCAGTTGGTAGAGCAACGCTTTCGTAAAGCGTGGGTCGTCGGTTCAAATCCGATGCTCGGCTCCATTTTCAACCCCGCCGGACCTTTGGTCTGGCGGGGTTTTTAATTATGGCTGATCTGGTCGTCGGGCAGGTTGCCCTGCAGTTTTGTCCGAAGGCGGATGGCGTCGATTTCGGCGCGAAGATGGGTGCCGAACAGTTCCAGACGCTTGTGCACATCAAGGGTTTCAAGGAGCTTTTGCTTCATCACGCCATCCTCGCAAAGGGTGAAGGCCGCGAGGTCCACGAAGGTCTCGGGGTCTTCAACCGAGCGCAGGAAATCCGTCATTTCCACGGGAACCACGCCGCCGTATTTGCGCTTCAGGCCGATCAATCGGATCAGGTCAGAACGCAGCTTCAGGTTGTCCGCGGGTGTTCCACCCGGCGCGCTGGCGAGGGTGCGGATTTGCATGCGCCGGTAGGGTTCTTCGCTGACGATGCTGACCGCCTCCACCCGGCAGAGACCTTGGAGCAGAAGATTGGACGTGCCGTTCTCGTTTTTCTGGCAGGCGCGGACAATGCCGACGGAAGCAACGCGGCAGGGTGGTTCAAAGGCCTGCGTCATTCCGCTTTTGTGGACGTCGAGACCGGCCACCGCGAAAAGGCGGTTGGACGCCAGGACATCCCGCAGCATGTGACGGTAGCGGGGCTCAAATATGTGCAGGGGCAGCAATGCCTGGGGGAAAAAGGCCAGGTTGGGCAAGGTCATGACGGGGACCTCATCGGGTACGACTATTTCCATCTCCATGCCGCTGAGCTTAGCGCCATTGGCCGGAAATTCAAATAGGACAGTGGTTTGTGCCACTTCACGGCACGATTCCACCTAGGTGTGCCACAGAGTGTGACAGGATGGCTGAATTGAAGGCGCACAAGCTAAGGAACTGATGACGCTTTATTTTTTAAGACATTAAAGGATATATTCTTATGCATGATATAAAATCGAGGCACGCACATTGCTAGATGTTGGATACTTATGAGCAAAATTTTAGGTATTGATCTAGGCACAACCAACTCATGCATGGCGGTTATGGAGGGCGGCGAACCGGTCGTCATCCCGAATGCGGAAGGCGCCCGGACGACACCTTCGGTGGTCGCTTTCACCAAATCAGGCGAGCGGCTGGTCGGCCAGGCCGCCAAGCGGCAGGCGGTCACCAATCCGCGCAACACGGTATTTTCCTCGAAGCGTCTCATCGGTCGTAAATTCAATGAGATCAAGGCCGAGGCGGCCAACATGCCGTTCAAGGTGGTCGAAGGCAAAAACGGCGACGCCTACATCGAGGTCCAGGTCGGCGACAAGACCGAGCAGTTCGCCCCCCAGCAGATTTCGGCGTTCGTGCTCGGCAAACTGAAGGCCGATGCCGAGGCCTACCTGGGCGAAAAGATCACCCAATCCGTCATCACCGTCCCGGCCTATTTCAACGACTCCCAGCGCCAGGCCACCAAGGATGCCGGCAAGATTGCCGGCCTCGATGTGCTGCGCATCATCAACGAGCCGACGGCGGCGTCGCTCGCCTATGGCCTCGACAAAAAGAAGGACGAGAAAATCGCGGTGTTCGACCTGGGTGGCGGCACGTTCGATGTGTCCGTGCTGGAAATCGGCGACGGCGTGTTCGAGGTCAAGGCGACCAATGGCGACACTCACCTCGGCGGCGACAATTGGGATGACGCGCTCATCGGCTGGCTCGTGGACACTTTTAAAAAGGAAAACGGCATCGACCTCCGCAAGGATCCGATGGCGCTCCAGCGGCTGAAGGAAGAGGCGGAAAAGGCCAAGATCGCCCTGTCCTCGACGCAGTCGGTGGACATCAACCTGCCTTTCATCACCGCGGATGCCTCCGGTCCGAAGCATCTCAACGTGCAGCTCAGCCGGGCAAAGATGGAGCAGATCTGCGACGCGCTTTTCACCCGTTGCATCCAGCCGTTCAAAAACTGCATGAAGGATTCGGATCTGACCGCCACCCAGATTGATGAGCTCGTGCTCGTCGGCGGCATGACCCGCATGCCCAAGGTGGTGGAGATCGCCAAGGAATTGGGCGGCAAACAGCCGCACCAGGGCGTGAATCCCGACGAAGTGGTCGCCATCGGCGCCGCTGTGCAGGGCGGCGTCCTCAAGGGCGACGTGCGTGACGTGCTGCTCCTCGATGTGACGCCGCTGACCCTCGGCATCATGACGGCCGGTGACGTGGCGACGCCCATGATCGCCCGCAACACCACCATCCCCTCGAAGAAGACCCAGGTGTTTTCGACCTACAGCGATAACCAGCCCTCCGTGGAAATTGTCGTGCTGCAGGGTGAGCGGCCCATGGCGCGCGACAACAAGACCCTCGGAACCTTTAAGCTCGACGGCATTCCGCCCGCGCCGCGCGGCACGCCGCAGATCGAGGTCACCTTTGACATTGATGCCAACGGCATCCTCCACGTCTCGGCCAAGGATCTCGGCACCGGCAAGGACCAGAAGATCACGATTCAGGGCTCTTCCGGCCTGTCCAAGGAGGAGGTCGAGAAGATGACCAAGGAAGCCGAGCTCCATGCCGAGGAGGACCGCAAGCGCAAGGAGGCGGTCGAGACGAAGAACCAGCTCGATTCCACCATCTACCAGCTCGAGAAAACCCTCAAGGAGGCGGGCGACAAGCTGCCGGCCGACCGCAAGTCCAAGGTCGAGGCCGCCCTCGCCGAGGCCAGGAAGGATCTCGAGAGCAACGATGCCGCGCGCATGAAGGCCGCGCTGGAAAATCTCTCCAAGATCGGCGCCGAATTCTACGCCGAAGCCCAGGCGGCCGCGCAGGCGGCGGGTGCGGCCGGGACCCCGGCCGGCGACGAAGCCGCTGCCGACGCGGGCAAGAAGCCGGAAAAGAAAGCCGAGAAGAAGGCCGACGTCGTCGATGCCGACTTCGAGGTCGTCGACGACGACAAGGACAAGAAGAAATAATTTAGGCCCTTTGCCGGCCGGTCGCCATTTCAAGCGACGGGCCGGCGTGGTCAAAATACCAACCCGAAATTCAACCCAAAACCCAACCAAATATGGCTAACGTCAAAATCAAACCCATCGGTGATCGCGTGCTGGTGCAGCACATCGAGGAAAAAGAACAGGTTCGCGGCGGGATCATCATTCCCGACAGCGCCAAGGAAAAGCCGCAGGAGGCCAAGGTCATCGCCCTCGGCACCGGCAAGAAGGACGAGAACGGCAAGGTCACGCCCTTCGAGGTGAAGGTCGGCGACAAGGTGCTCATCTCCAAGTACGGTGGCACCGAGGTTAAACTCGACGATCAAAAGTACACCCTGGTCCGCGACGGCGACATCCTTGGCGTGATCGGCTGATTCCGGCGCTCC
>CAZFHG010000014.1:0-29956 GCA_964518665.1 uncultured Opitutaceae bacterium
GGCGGGGATCGGAATCCCCGCCCTACAACAGGCGAAACGGCCGCAGGTACACGCTCAGACGTCGCCCGGGTTTTTGCCGGGCTTGGCGCTCTGGGGCTTGGCCGGTTCCTGGTAGCGCGTCTGGTAGGTCTTTTGGTCGGCGGCGAGCTTCAGGAAGATGTCCAGCGGGACGACTTCGACCTTTTCGCTGAGCCGGTCGATGATTTGTTTCACCTTCTCGACCGTGTTGCTCTCGCGGACGTGGATGAGCAGGAAGTAGGGCCGCCGGTCGTTGAGGCGGATGAGTTCGTCGAGATCCGCGACGGCGTCGGCCACCGTGCAATTCACGGCGAGATAGTAGTCGTAACTCAGCAGCGGACGGTTGTCGCGGAGGTCAAAGGTCTGCGCCGCACTGTAACCGTTGATGAAGCCGTGCACCTTGGGGAATTCGGCGTAATAGCGGTCGCCGACCTCCTTCGAAAGATTGGCGATGCCATTGCGGCGGTGGCCCTCGGTGTGCTCCATGATCTCAAGCACGTTGAGGTCGAGTTTCTCCATGAGCGCACGCATGTCCTTCATCAGGGCGGGGAATTTGTCGGCCGGCACGGACTGCGGGTACATGTAGCCGGGACCACTGAGTCCGCCGATGAAGTAATCGTTGGGGGATTTGCTCTCGTAGAAATACTGCAGCGCGGGCGGGTTCATCCACGACCAGTTGACGAGCACCTGCCAGGCGTAGGGGATGTCGCCGCGGCCGGGCTTGGTCCAGGTGCCGATGCCCATGGAATCGGTGGCCACGGCGGCGAGGTAGACCTTGGGTCCGGCCTTCAGCTTGGCGTCGAGGGCAACGTGGTGGTTGTTCGTATATTTAAAATCGGGCGTGAGCGGGATCTGGGAGGTGAAGGACACGTTGGGCAGGTTGTGCAGCCCTTCCATCTTCAGGCCGTAATTGCCGGTGAGCGTCGTGTGCTGGGCCTCGGTGTCCTTGGCATAGGAATGCCAGCCGAGGACGATGCTGGCCGGGTTCTGGCCGGCGAGGATGCGTTTGAGCAGGGCGAGTTCCTCGGGATGTTGGGGATTGGCGGAGAGGTCGGTAAAGAAGGCGCGGCGGCTGATACCGAAGTCGGCGATGCCAGGCTGCATCTCGGCGCCCGAGTGACCGCCCATGACGACATAGTAATCGCGCGAACAGCGGGCATGGTAGTGGTCGAAGGCCCACTGGTAGATGGCGTGGTCGGGCTGCCTCGTGAATTTGCCGCGGAGATCCACGACGACCTTGAGACCGTGGCGGGCGGCGAGGTCGAGTTGGTCTGCGTTGACGACCACGAGGTCCTCCACGCCGGCGATAGTGAAGGCGACGATGAGGGAGGAGCGCACGGTCTTGTCCCAGACGACGCAGCCCTTGGCGTACTGGCCGAACCGTTTGAGCGCGGTGTCGGCATCATTCAGCGCGAGCCGGTCGAATTTCAGGCCGTGACGTTTCTCCAGGAAACCCATGAGCGGATGGACGATTTCCCACTGCCAATTCTTTGGGTATTCGAGGTAGAGGCGGGGATAGTCGCGATTGGCCAGACCCTGCAGCGAGAGGAGCAGGGCGTGCACAGGCACGTCGCCATCGAGCCGCCAGTTCTCGGACAGCGGGATCACGGTGGCGGTCGCGGGAGCCCGATCAAGCTGCTTGGGCGCAGGCTGGGCGCAAAGCGCGGACGTGACGGACAGAAGAAGGGAGGCGAGAAGGAGGCAGCGAAAGTTTTTCATACGAGGTGCGATTGAAGGTGAACCGCTCAGGACTTGGCGCGTTTGAACACGTAGACGAAGGGTCGGGCGCGGGAGCTGCGCAGTTCGATGAGGGTGAGCTCGTCGCCGGAGAGGGAGACCTTGTAGTCGCTCAGGAGGTTGATGGACTTCTCGCCCTGTTGGGTGGTGACGACGAAGTTGGAATCGAGGCGCAGCGTGCGGCCATCATCGAGCCAGGAAGCCCGCACGTGCTTGGCGCCGTCGCCGCCCATGTAGAGGCCCATGTAGCGATTGTCGGCCCACCACTCGACCGGCACGACATTGTCGGCCTTGGTGACATCAAGCTCGAAGACCTCACGATTGGAACGATTGCCATAGGCGAGGGTGCGGGTGAGCACGATCTTGTCGCCAGCGGTGGCGATCGTGACCTCGAAGGCGGTCCAGAAGCTGAGGGCGCTGCTGCGGGCCGGATCGAGCTGCCACCGGCCGTCGAGCGGCGAGGTAGACGACTGGCCGGCGCCGAGCGAAGTGAGTCCGCACGCGAGGGTGCAGAGCAGGAGCAGGATTCGTGTTTTCATGGCCTCAGCTGGTCTGCTCCCGGCCCGGAGCAAGGTAAAGGCGGATTGCCGGCCGCTAGGGAAGCGTTCCCGGAAATTAGGCGCAGAAATGCGCAGCGGCTGAAGGACTGATGGGAGGTCGAATGGGGCCGCCAGGTCCACGGGGAGGCTTGCGACCGCCCCGCCGGCTGCGGAAGATGCGGGCTGATTCGTGGATTGCGTTCACTGGCCAGGCGGTGAACCAGATCCGGCTCTCCGTCCACATGACACCTTCCGCATCGCCCCAAATCATCGCCCATCGCGGCGCGTCGCATGAGGCGCCGGAAAACACCCTGGCGGCGATAGCCCTGAGCTTGGCGCAGCAGGCCCATGCGATCGAGATCGATGTGCGGCTGACGCGTGACGGTGGCATCGTGCTTTTGCACGACGATACTTTCCAGCGCACGACCGGACAGGACGCAGTGCCCGGGGATCTGGATCTGGCGGATATTCGCAAACTCGACGCCGGCAGCTGGAAGAGCCCGGCTTTTACCGGTGAAAAGATTCCAACCTTGGCGGAGGTACTGGCCGCGATTCCATCGGGCAAGGACCTCCTGGTCGAACTCAAGTCCGGGACTGCCATCGTGCCCGCCCTCCGGCGCGAACTGGAAAAGGGATTCCTGTCATTGGCCCAAGTCGTGGTCATCGCCTTTGATTTCGAATTGCTCCGCGCGGTCAGGACTGCGTTGCCGCAGGTGCGGGTGCTGCATCTTGCGGGTGGCAGGGAAAATGACCGGCAATGTACGCAATCGGATCTTGATGCCCTGATAGTGGCCGCCCGCACTGCCGGTTTTCACGGGTTGAATCTGGGGGACGACTGGCCTTGGGATGCGGCCATGGTGCAACGCATCCACCAGGCCGGTCTTCGTTGTTATGTGTGGACGGTGAATGAGGCGGCCCGGGCCCGGTATCTGGCAGGGCTGGGAGTGGATGGCATCACCACGGACCGGCCGGGTTACCTCCGGCAGCAATTGAAATTGGCCGCAAGCAACCGCGGGTAGGGTCCGACGGCTAATGGGTGGTGTAGTAAAAGGCAAAAAACGCGCAGCCTTTGCGATTTGAGCGGGGGCGGCTTGGGCCCAGCATTTTCCGGCAATGGTGGCCGCTCTCCTGCACATAAGTCCGCGGCAACCGCTCCCTGTTTCCCTATCATGACGCCCCGCGAACGCTTCATCGCTGCACTGGAACGCCGGCCCCTGACCGGGCGGGTGCCCCATTTCGAATTGGTCTTCTTTCTCACGATGGAGGCCTTCGGGAAGGTTCATCCGATTCACCGCAATTACGGCCAGTGGCTGCAGATGGAAGAGAAGGAGCGTCAGCTCCACCGTCGCGACATGGCGGATCTCTACATTGCGACCGCCGAGCGCTTTGAGCACAGCGCCATCTTCATCCACCAGAATCCGGCCACCCTGGAGGAGCTGGAACGGATGGTGGAGGTGATCCGCGAGCGTTCGGGCGACAAATACTTCCTGCTGGCGCACGGCGACGCGACCTTCGCGGTGCCCAACGGGTCGGACATGGAGGAATTCTCGTGCCGCATGGTCGAGGATGCCGATGGCCTCAAGGCCGAGGCGGCTGCGGCGGTGCGCAAGGCGCTGGATGACGTGGCCAAGCTGCGCCGCCCGGGCGGACTCGACGGCTTTGCGCTCTGTTCCGATTACTGCTTCAACACTGGGCCGTTCCTCAGCCCGGCGAAGTTCGGCGAATTCGTCACCCCCTATCTCGCGGAGCTCACGCGCGGCTACCGGGACATGGGCTATTACGTGATCAAGCACACCGACGGCAACATCATGCCGATCATCGACCAGTTGGTGTCCACGCGGCCGCACGCGCTGCACTCGCTCGATCCGCAGGGCGCCGTGGATCTCGCCGAGGTCAAGCGGCGCTACGGCCGGGAGCTCTGTCTCATCGGCAATGTCCATTGCGGCATGATGGACGCCGGCACGCCGGAACAGATCAGGGCGTCGGCGAGCCAGTCGTTGCGGGACGGCATGCCCGGCGGCGGTTTTATTTTCTCCACCAGCAATTGCATCTACACCGGCATGCCGCTGGCCAGCTACGAGCTGATGCTCGACGTCTGGCGCCGCGAGGGGAATTACGGGAGCTGACATGAACGGACGCGAACGCATCCTTGCCCACATCGCGGGCCAGCCCGTGGACCGGCTGCCGCTGATGCCCATCACCATGATGCTGGCGGCGCGCCAGGCCGGGGCCCGGTATCTCGACTTCTGCACCGATTACCGCGTGCTGGCGGAGGGGCAGATCCGCACCGCGGAGACTTTTGGTTTCGACTACGTCAACACCATGTCCGATCCCGCGCGCGAGGCCGCCGACTGCGGGGCGCGCGTGCAGTATTTCGACGATCAACCCGTGGCGCTTGACGAGGAGCGGGCCCTGCTGGCGGACAAGATCCAACTGGCCGGCTTGAAGCAGCCCGATCCGCTCGGCGGAGGCCGCATGCACAACGGCATCCGGGCCGTCGCCCTGCTGCGGGAACGCGTGGGGAATGACCTGCTGGTCGAGGGCTGGATCGAGGGACCCATGGCGGAGGCGTCGGATCTGCGTGGCATCAACACCCTGATGCTCGACTTCTACGACGACCCCGGCTTCGTGCGGGACCTCTTTGATTTCGTGCTGGAAATGGAGCTGCGCTTCGCCCGCGAGCAGGTGGCCGCCGGGGCGGACCTGATCGGCATCGGCGACGCCGCAGCCTCGCTCATCGGGCCGGAGCTTTACCGCGACTTTGTCTGGCCGTATGAGCAGAAACTCGTCGACGGCGTTCGCGCTTTGGGCGTGCCGGCCCGCCTGCATATCTGCGGCAACACCCGGGCTCATCTTGCCGGCATGGGCCGGCTTGGCTGCGCGATCATGGACATCGACTATCCCGTACCGCTGGCCGAGGCTCGGGCGCAAATGGGTCCCGATCAGATTCTGCTGGGCAACCTCAACCCTGTCGCCGGGCTGCGCAACAGCACGCCGGCGGCGGTCACGGCGGCGCTGGCGGCCTGCCACCGCGACGCCGGACCCCGCTTCATCGTGGGCGCCGGCTGCGAGGTGCCGCGTGACACGCCGGCGGAAAATCTGCGGGCCCTGTGCGATTATGCCCGGGCGCACCAGCCCTGAAGCCAATTTAAATGACTCCCCGATCCCGAGTTGAACTCGCCCTCAGCGGCGGCCGTGGCACCACGGTGCCCTTCACCGTTTACGAATGCATGATTCCGCAATGCGCCGCCGAGCGCGAGATGCGCAATCGCGGCCTCTGCATCGTGCAGCGCCTGCCCGTGTTCACGACCCACCGGCCCAATGTGCGGACGAAGGAACAGAGCTGGTGGGAGGGGAACCGCAAGTTCACCCGCCGCGAATACGAGACGCCGCACGGCACGATTTCCACGCTGGCGGAGGATGCCGGGTTCACATCCTGGCGCCACGAACTGCTGCTCAAGAAGCCGGAGGATTACGCGGCGATCCGCTTTTTCCTGGCCGACGAGGTCTATGCCCCCGATTACGCGCCGTTCGTCCGCGCGGAGGAGAACTTTGACGGCGATGCCATCTGCCGCGCCAACTTCGGCCTTGAGCCCCTGCAGGAGCTCATCTCCGGCGGCGTGATGACGATGGAGCGCTTTTGCGAGGAGTGGATGGAACGGCGGGACGAGGTGCTCTCGCTCTACAAGATTCTCGTGGAGAACCGGCGCAAAATCTACCCGCTCGTCGCCATGTCGCCGGCCGGGCACGCAAACTACGGCGGAAACGTCACGCCCGAGATCATCGGTCGCAAGGTCTTCGAGGAGTACTTCCTGCCGCACTACCACGAAGCCGCCGAGATCATGCACAAGCACGGCAAGCTCATCGGCTGCCACTTCGACGCCAACAACCGTCTCATCGCTTCCGCGATTGCGGCCACCCCGCTTGATTACATCGAGGCCTTCACGCCGGCGCCCGACACCGACATGACGCTGGCCGAAGCCCGCACGGCATGGCCGGGCAAGGTGCTATGGATCAATTTCCCCTCGTCGGTCCACCTCCGGTCCGACGCCGAGGTTGAGCAGACCACCCTGAATCTCCTGGAGGAAGCCGACGGCGTGGAGGGGTTGCTGTTCGGGATCACCGAGGACATGCCGCCGGAACGCTGGCAGAAGAGCTGCAAGGCCATCATGGACGGACTGGACCGCCATGCGGTGGAACACGCCTGGCGCTATGCAAAATGAGAAACCTGACTGTAGCTACGAGCGTGAGCGAGTGGCCGTTGCGCCTCGACGGCCAAACCTCCGCTCGCTCACGCTCGTAGCTATTGGAGGAAGACGTCGTGGCCCAATTTACTCCCAGGCAGACCTTCCTCTCGGCCCTGCGCGGTGAATCCGGGTCGCGTGTCCCCGTGGCCCCGCTGGCGGTGCATTTCTGTGCGCGCGTCGCGGGCATTTCCCTCAACCGCTACTCCGGTGATGCCGGGGCGCTGGCAGATGCGGTCATCAGTTATCACAAGCGCTTCCGCCCCGATGCGGTCATTCTGTCGGCCGACACGTGGGTGAGCGCCCAGGCGATGGGAGCCACGGTGGGTCCGATGGATGAGGACCAGCCGTGGGGTGGGTTGGGGGAGCCGCGGGTGCGCAGCCTGGCCGACGTGCGCGCACTGCCGCCGCCGGATCCGACCCGGCAGGGGCGCTACCCGCTGATGCTTGAGGCCCTGCATCGCATCGTCGCCGCGGTCGGGCGCGACACGGCAGTTGTCGCCTGTTTCGACCAGTTTCCATTCTCGCTCGCAGCCGCTCTCATGGGGCTCAACGAGCTCATGCTGGCCGTCAACGACGACCCGGCGCTGGTGCGCGCCTTGATGGCGCGTTGCCATGAGTACGGCTTCGCCTATGGACGGGCCTTGGCGGCGGCGGGGGCCGACGTGCTGACCGGTGGCGATTCTCCAGCGGGTTTGATCGGGCCGCAGCGGTACCGCGAATTTGCCCTGCCCTTCGAGCAGCGGCTGATCGCCGAACTCAAGGCGGCAACGGGCAAACCTGTTTCGCTGCACATTTGCGGCAATGCCGAACCCATCCTCGCCGACATGGCCCGCAGCGGAGCGGACGTGTTGGAGATCGATTACCGCACCGATCTGGCACTGGCCTGTCGTGTCGTCGGGCCGGACATCGCGCTCTGGGGTAATCTTGATCCTGTCGCCTTGCTCGCGCGGGGGCAGGCGCTAGATGTGCGCCGTGCGGCCAAGCAGGCGCTGGCTACAACCGCCGGCCACAAGCGTTTCATTCTCGGATCCGGTTGCACCCTCGCCGTGGAGACGCCGTTGGCGAATGTGGATGAATTGATCGGGGCGGTGCGCGCTTAAAAAATCGTCCCCGTCATCTTAATCGTTCTCGTGCTCGAAAATCATGGCATGGGGACGATTGCGACCGAGGGCGGTCGCGCTCCCGGGGCTCATTCGCGTGCTTGAGGTTGCGAGAACGAGCACGATTTCCAAAGGAGACTTTGTATGTTCTGAGACGATTTGTGAATTTCGTCCTACTATCCCGAATAATTCCGGGCACTGACTGCTGCAGTGATCGCCAATGGCATGGACTCCCGGTGGCCCCATCCCAGCATAAGGGTGATTTTCCATGAAATTTTTGCACCGCACCGCCACCATCGCCCCGCCCGGCTACAACCGCTGGCTGGTGCCACCCGCGGCCATCGCCTTGCACATGTGCATCGGGCAGATCTACGGGTTCTCTGTTTTCAAGATCCCGCTTGCCCGGGCACTCGGCATCACGCAACCGATTGCAGGTGACTGGTCGCAACCCGCGGTCGGCGTGTCGTTCTCCATCGCCCTCGCTGTGCTGGGAGTGTCTGCCGCCCTCTTCGGCAAATGGGTCGAGCGCAGCGGTCCGCGTCTGACCATGGTGGTGAGCGCGGCGTGCTTCTGCGGCGGTCTCGTGCTCGCGGCGGCCGGAGTGGCTTGGCACCAGATCTGGCTGCTTTACCTGGGTTACGGTCTGCTCGGTGGCATCGGGCTGGGCCTCGGCTACATCGCCCCCGTGTCCACGCTGGTGAAATGGTTTCCCGACCGGCCGGGCATGGCCACCGGCATGGCGATCATGGGGTTTGGCGGCGGCGCGCTGATCGGCGCCCCGCTGGCCGAGGAGCTGATGCGGTATTTTTCCGGTCCAACCTCCGTGGGCGCGTGTGAAGCGCTGCTCGTGATGGCCGGCATTTATCTTTGCTTCATGATGTTTGCCGCGTGGCTCGTGCGCGTGCCGCCGGAGGACTGGCGCCCCGCCGGTTACGTGCCGAAGGTCACCGCGACCTCCAACGTCAAGGTCACCGTCGACGCGGCCTGGCGCACGCCGCAGTTCTGGCTGCTCTGGGGTGTGCTTTGCCTCAACACCACGGCGGGCATCGGTATCCTCGGGCAGGCGTCGCCGATGATCCAGGACATGTTCAAGGTCACACCGGCGGCGGCGGCGGGCTACGTGGGCCTGTTGTCGCTCTGCAATCTTGGCGGGCGCTTTCTCTGGTCGTCGTTCTCCGACGTCGTGGGCCGGCGCGGTGTGTACTGCATCTATTTCGTGCTCGGGGCGGCCTTGTATCTCATGGTGCCATGGACGCAGGGCACGGGCCATCTGGCGGTCTTTGTCGCGCTCACCGGTTTCATCATTTCGATGTACGGCGGCGGCTTCTCGACGCTGCCGGCCTATTTGCGGGACATGTTCGGGGCGCATCAGGTGGGTGCCATCACCGGGCGAGTGCTCACGGCCTGGTCGGTGGCTGCGATTGTCGGGCCGCAACTCGTGGACCGGCTGTCGGCGGCCCAGCGCGCGGCCGGGGTTCCCGCCGGCGAGGCTTACAATACCACGCTCTACCTGATGGCGGGATTGCTCCTGGTCGGCCTGATCTGTAATTTGTCCGTGCGGCCCGTGCATCCGCGCCACCATCTCAAGTCATGAAAATCAAGTTGATCATCGTCTGGCTCATGGTGGCCATTCCGCTCGGCTGGGGTGTGGCCAAGTCCATGCGCAAGAGCCGGCCGCTCTTCAGCGGCACGGTCGTGACCGTCGGCGCGGAGCCGCAGAAGTAGGACTTTTTTGTCACCGGTGTTCCATGATTCCCGTTTTCGCATGAGTCACAGGGCTCTCGCGGAGGCGCGGAGTACGCGGAGACGGTTTGGTTTTTCTCCGCGTCCTCCGCGTCTCTGCGAGAGACCCGTCAGGCTCACGATCACCTAAGCCTGAAATTGCGGGATAACTCTGGCGCCACCGTCGACCCGCTGCTATCGCCTGCTTCTGGCCCCATGCACCCCGCCCGCCCCGAATCCCCGCGCACGGCGAATTGTCAGTTGCTTTACTTTACCACGTACAGCGTCACTGCGAATGGCGGCACCTTGGCGGCGATCACCAACGCCTGGTCGACGCACCCCGAAGGCGCGAGTCTTGCCCGCATTGATCGGGCCACGGGCAAAATGGAACCGCTGGCGGTTTTTCCCGGGCCGGCGCTGCAGGCGTATCCGTATTTCGCCCGGCCGCGCTCGGCCGACCCGAAGCAGGACTATCTGTTCAACGGCGCCGTCGCCACGCATGGGCTGAACAAGTCGAGTCCCTGCCTCCACCCGACTTCGGGCAACCTCTACTTTGTGTGGGGCCGAGAGGATGGGTGGGGCCAGCTCGACGGCGTGAATCTGCACGATGGGCGGCGACGGACCATCGCGGAGATTCCTCCGGACCGCACGGTGGGCTACACCCATCTCGATGCCACGGGGGAGCATTTGCTCCTGAGCCTCGCCGACCGGCGCATCTTGGATTTTGGCGCCGTGCGCCAGGGCAACCGTGAAATGTCGGAGAATTACGCGAAGTTCGGCCTCATCACCCGGTTGGTCGAGGTGGAACTGGCGACGGGTAAAACCAAGCTGCGCTGGGAGGAGCCGGCGTGGGTGACGCATGTGCAGTATCATCCGCGCCGCCGTGATCTTGTGCTCTACAACCACGAATGGACGTGGCCGCTCGGCGTGGAGCGTATCTGGCTCAAGGCGGATGGGGCGGAACGCGTGAAGGTGCGTCGCGAAGGCCGGCCGATCGAGTTCCGCACCTCACCCGACCTGGGCCTCGACGATGTGGCGCATGAGGTTTGGCAGGAGAATGGCGAGGCGGTCATCTATCACGGCGTGCGTTGGGATGCGGGCGAATATCCCGAGCAGTTCGTCGGCCGCGCACCCATTGATCCCGGCGCCCCGTTGCAGGAAATCTCCATCCCACGCGACCGACCCTCGTTCTACGGCCATTTCTTTCCGAGCCGGGCGGGGGACTTTGTGATCACGGATGCGATCGCCAATGAAGCCGGGCAGAAGCAGCGTCGCGGCAACCTCATCGCGCGACTAAACCTCGACTGGGAACGCGGTTCCATGGAGGTGGTGCCGCTGTGTGCGAGCGACACCTCATGGCATACGCAGGACAATCATCCACATCCCGTGCTCACACCCGACCAGAAGGAAGTGCTGTTCACGTCCGACTGCTCCGGTGTCCGGCAGATCTATTCGGTCCCGGCGGCAGTGTGAAACCCGCGAATGAGCGCGAATGGCCAAGCCGTTCTTACAGGAGGTAGCAGAGGCAGCGGAGTATTTTGGCTCCTGCTCTCTGTTCTCTCTGCTGCCTCCTGTAAAAGGCTTGGTTTTCTTCGCGATCGTTCGCGGCCATACGCGGTTTCAACCATTCCAACCTGTCCCCGGTTGTGCGCTTCATATCCATTCCCATGACCAAACGTGAAAATCTTCTTCGGGTAGTGCGTGGCGAAAAGCCGGCCTGGGTGCCCTGTACGCTCAATGTCGGGCAGTGGTTCCTGCACCATAAGAAGTTCGGCACCCTGCCGCCGGAGCTGGCGGGGATGCAGACCCATACCGAGGTGATGCGACACCTGGGCTGCGATCTGTTCACCCGAAATCCGGCCGGCGTGCTGGACCGCCTTGAGGGCGCGGCGTGGCAAACCCGGACCGAGACCGGTCCGCTCGGCCCTTGCACCACTGACACCCTGCGCACGCCGCATGGCACGCTGACACGGCGCACCGAGGAGCAGACCCAGTACACCTCGACCTACGCGGTCGAGGATCTCGTCAAGGACTGGGCGCAGGACCGGCGTGCGTACCGCTGGTTTCTGGAGCACCTGGCCTTTAGTTGGGACCAAAGCATTTATGATCAGACCCGGCGACTCATCGGCGATGATGGCGTGGTGATGGGTTCGCTGCCGCATACGCCGCTCAAGCGCCTGCACATCGACTTCGGCCTCGATGGGGCGTGCCTGTTCATCATGGACTATCCGGACGAGGCCCAGGAAATCTGCGATCTGTACTGGAGCCGCCTGTGGCCGGTGATCCGGGAGATGGCGGTGGATCCGCGCATCGAGGTCGTATGTTTTGGGGCGGACAACGTGGATGCACCTTTTTATCCGCCGGGCGGGATCGTCGAGCGCTATTGGGTGCGGTATATCCGCGAGGCCACGGATTTGTTTCATGCCCATGGCAAGCGCGTGCTGGTACATGCCTGCGGCAAGCTTCACCGGCTCATGCCCGCTTTCGTCGCGGCCGGCCTGGACGGACTGGATGGCATGGCGCATCCGCCCTTCGGCGACTGGACCGTGGAGGATGCCTACGCGATGCCCAAGGGTTTCATCTACGACGGCGGGTTTTCCGCCCGCGAGCAGGTGCTCATGTCGGATGACGAGGTGCGGCGCTTCTACGATGATTTCCTGCCGCGGGTGCGCGGGCTCGACAGCTTTGTCTTTGCCGCCGCCTGCCAGACTGCGATCACGACCAAGTGGGAACGCGTCAAGCTCGTGGCGGAGATCTGCCGGGAGTATGGCGGGCGGCCGGGGTGAGGGGATGGACGAGATGGACTTGATGGACACGATGGACTTGGAATTTCAGTGCGCGTCCATCCAGTCCATCAAAGCGCTCGACGATCTCCAGCCCAGCCTAGCAAATCCTCGACCTCATCCGCGGTCCCATTAGGATCGTACGACTTCTCCCATGAAAACGCGCTTCGCCTTCATCGGCTTTCAGCACCCCCATATCTGGGATCTCGTCGCCCGGGCGACGGCCCACCCTGACATCGAGGTTGTCGCCATGTGCGAGGAAGATGCGGCCATGCGGGAGAAACTGGCCGGTGACAAGCGCGTGAACCTCACGCACACCGACTACCGTGACATGCTGGCCAAGGTGCCCTGTGATGCCGTCGTCGTGGGCGACTGGTTCGTCAAGCGCGGCCGAATCGTCATCGACTGCCTGAAGGCCGGCCGCCACGTGCTGGCCGACAAGCCCATGTGCACCTCGCTCGCCGAGTATGACGAAATCGTGAAACTCGCCACCAGCCGGAAACTCACGGTCGGGCTCATGCTCGATATGCGGGATTCGGGCGTGTTCATCAAGGTGCGCGAATTGGTGCGCGCCGGCGAAATTGGCGAGATCCGCGCGGTCGCGCTGGGCGGCCAGCATCCGCTGTTCACCGGCAAGCGCGCCGGCTGGTACCATGAGGCAGGCAAGCATGGCGGCACCATCAGCGACATCGCCGTGCACGGTTTCGATATTATCCCGTGGGTCACCGGGCTGGAGATCAGGCGGGTCAACGCCGCCCGCGTGTGGGCGGCCGGAGTGCCGGCCGGTTCGCATTTCGCCAACGCCGGGCAGTGCATGCTCGAACTGGCCAACGGTGCGGGTGTGATCTGCGACGTCTCCTATTTCTCACCCGACAGCCACGCCTACACGCTGCCGCTGTACTGGCGCCTCACGCTCTGGGGCAGCCGGGGGGTGCTGGAGACCAGCCTGACCGCGAAGGAAATCACTCTCTACAAGGACGGCGAGACCGCCGGTCGCACCGTACCGTTCGCGGCGCCGAACCCCGGCGGCTACCTCACGGCCTTCCTCGACGAGATGCACGGTCGGCCCGGTTCCGGGCTCACCATGGCCGAGGCCTTCCGCGCCAGCCGCGCCACCCTGGTCACCCAGGACGCGGCGGATCACAACCGCCACAACGTGGATTTGTAGGGTAAGTCCCGCCTATTCAGTTTGTCATTCTGAACGCAGTGAAGAATCCAGTGAACGAGAACCGAAGACTTCGGTATGCGCCCTCTGGATTCTTCGCTCCGCTTAGAATGACAGGGTATGGTGCGTTATGAAAACAAACCTTGGTCCTGTAGATTTAGGCCATGAATCCCGCTGATCTTTGCAAGCTGCAGCCCGGCCGTTCGCTGATGCAGAACAGCCTCTGGCATTGGGATGCCTATCCGGAACTCCCCGACCTGGCGCCGCACGGTCGGGTCGAACTCGGACGATTCAACGGTCCGGGGGTCGTACGCACGATCCATCTCACGCTCAACATCGAGGGCGGCGACCGCGCGCTGTTGTCACGCGGGGTTTTTCTCGAGGTGCGCTACGACGGGCTGCCCTTCGTCTCCGTGCATGCCCCGGTCGGCGATTTTTTCTGCGACTCCTTCGGCAGCCAGTCCCTGCACTACGCCAGCCTCGTGATGGCGAAGCGGCCGACAAATTCGCTGTTCTGCTACCTGCCGATGCCTTTCCACCAGGGGGTCGAACTTACGCTGGTCAATACCACTGACCGGAAAGTTGAGGGCTATGGCTATGTGACAGCCGAGGCGCTGCCGACCTGGGAGGCGGATACCGCTTACTTTCACGCCAAGTGGTTCGACCGTACGGTGAACCTTCCCGACGACGAGGTGCCGCTGCTCGACACGCAGGGCCGCGGACATTTTCTGGGCTGCCACCTCACGGCCGTCAGCCGTTGTCCGCATTTTGCGGACAAGCAGGGCATCTGCGAGGGCAACGATGAATTTCGCGTGGACGGTGCGGAGGAGCCGACCTGCAACTATCTCGGCACCGAGGATTTCTTCGGCTTCAGCTGGAGCTGGCACAAGGTCTGGGCCGACAACCATTCCGGGACGACCTACCTCGCCGACGAGGACGGTGAAACCCGGCTCGCCTGCTATCGCTTCCTGCTCAACGACCCGGTGAGGTTTACCAAGTCACTGCGGGCCCGCATCAACTACCGGCAGGAGATCAACAACGAGCAGTTGAAAGCCGCCCGGGCCGAGGGCAATGGGCAGGTACGCTTCGGCATCGTCACCTACTGGTATCAGGACGCGCCGGTGGATGCGCTGACCGTCTAAGGCAAGGGCCGGACATCCCGGCGCCCGTCCTGAGAAAACAATCACTGCATGAGCACTGAACCTTCCACCCCCGGCCGCGATGTCCAATGCGCCGACGCCATTCCATGGATGCTGGCCTGCGGCCGCATCCCGGACGCCTGTGCGGTGACCTCACTGCCCGATGTGTCGGAGGTGAACCTTTCCCTGCCGGCCTGGCGGGAGTGGTTCTTAAGTGCGGTGCGGCTGGTGATAGACGCGGTGCCCGACGAAAGCGCGGCGCTTTTCTTCCAGTCCGACATCAAGCGCACCGGCGCCTGGATCGACAAGGGCGCGATGGTCGTCCGTGCCGCCGAGGATGCCGGGGCCCGGATACTCTTTCACAAGATCATCTGCCGCCGTCCGCCCGATGCGCTCACCTACGGCCGCCCCGGCTACACGCACCTGATCGCGGTCTCGCGGGTGATGGATTGCCCCGAGGTATTGCCGCTGCCTGACGTCATCAGCGATCCCGGCCGCCAGCCGTGGGTGCGGGCCATGGGCATCCGGGCCGCGGCGCATGCGGTGCGGTTCGCGCGCGACCAGGTCGGTGCGAAATTGATATTCGACCCCTTTTGCGGCGTCGGCACCGTGCTCGCCGTGGCCAACGCGCTCGGGCTCGAGGCGCTCGGGGTGGAGAAATCGAAGAAGCGCTGCGAACAGGCGCGAGTGCTGGCGGTGCGGCAGGACGAACTCTGAAAACCCGGGACGGGTTTTCAGAACACTCAACGTTTAACGCTTAACTTTTAACGCTCAAGTAACGGACGGCGGAGGAGTGAAAGGTAGGCAGCCCGCTCGCGGGCGCTGTTTGGCGTTTGCTGCAGCTTCGAGCGCGAGCAAGCTCGCGGCCTACCGTCGCCTCTTCCACTTGAGCGTTCAGCGTTAAGCGTTACGTGTTCAGCGTTCCGCCGCGGGCACCGCGGCGGTGGTCACTGTCGTCTTGTTGAAATCCAACACCACGCGTTCGGTGCCGTATTGCAGCGTGATGATGCCCGTGTTGCGGCGGGCGTTCATCCAGGGGCCCTCGAAGAGCGGCCACTCGGCCAGATTGGCGGCGACTCCGTCCACGCTTCGCTTGCCGTAGTGGGTGAAGTCAATGCGGTGGCCGCGGCCGGTGACGTAGCTCGCGGTCATGGATCGATCGTCGAACACGGGCTTGTTTTTGAGCATCCGCGCGCAGAACGACTCAAAATCCTTTTCATCCTTGGCGGCGACGGCCTCAAGGATGACGGCGGTCTTCGGGTGAACGATGGTCAGGCGGTCATGGTCCTTTTCCTTGTGCCAAGTGCCTGGCACGCTGGTCCAGACGGCAAAGAAGACACCATCGGCCCGGGCGAGGATCCAACCATCCTGGTCACGGCGCTCCGCGATGATGTGCGGGAAGAAACCGTTGATATGCTGGCGCTCGGCTTCCGGCGGGAGGTCGTAAAGCGCGATGACGGCGTTTTCGTGCGAAAAAGTATCCTCGTAGGGCGAACCCTCGACCCACTTGTTCGGGTTGGCGTAGTACGGGCGCTGCCTGACGATGTCGGCTACGATGAGATCGGACGATGTGGGAAAATAGCGGACCAGCTGGCGCGCAGAGTAGGACGGGTTGATGAAAAAGCACGTGGCGCCATCCTGCGGCGACACCCAGGTGAGGTCCCAGCGGTGATGTTCGACATCGGTGAGGTCGCCCCACGATGAGCATACGGAGAACTCCGGCGCGACGTAGGTGTATTTCCAGGTGGGCTCGCCGTAGGTGATGCCCGGGCCGCGTCGCGGGGCCTTGAGCTCGCGCAAGATGTACGGTTTGGTGCGGTCGGTCGCGATGCGGCCGATCATGGGCAGGCATTCAAAGGCCTGGATGGACCCGAGGGCCATGTAGTAGGTCTCGGCAAGATCGAGGCGCAGCGGGGCGTCGCCGAAAAACAGCCGGCCGAACTGCGTGCCCGCGCCGGTGTGCTCGCGGGTATGCAGCACCTGATCGTACTTCTCACGACTGTGGGAACCCACCCAGGCGCCTTTGAGGTATTCGGTCGCCCATTCGGCCAGGAGGACCTGCATCATCATCCATGACTTTTGCCGCAGATGCTCGTCGCGGGCATACTCGTGAATGCTGGCGAGGCAAAGGAGGTAAAGATGGTGGTAGTTGGGCGAGTCGTATTCGTACATGCCCTGGTTGACGGTGTAATCCATCCAGCGCTCGATCCACGCGGCGGCGTCCTGTTGCGACTGCACGGGGGTGGAACCATCGCCGAGCAACGGCCCGTCCGGCCAGGTCTGCCCGAAGAGGTAGCGCGCCGTGCGGAACTGCAGCATGTGGTTGTCTGTGAACCCGAAGTCGGTCGTGAAGCTGGTCGTGAGCCGGGTGCGGATCTTTTCCACGAGGGCGGGCGGGAGCTTGTCACCGAGCCGCAGCACGGCGTCCATGAACGAGTAGGTCTCGAAGCTGCCCCAGAGCGGCGTCGGATCGGCGACGGCATCCTCCAGATACTTCAACCCGGTGGCGGCATCGATGCCGGTGGCGATTTTCACCACGCCGAGGTAGATCCGCTTGCGCGAGTCCGTGCCCGGGATCCAGGTCTGCCGCGCCATCGTCTCGCGCGCCTCGACGCAGCGGGCCTGAAACGCGGTGCGGTAGGAGGCGTCATCGGGATAGAGGCCTTGGGCCTGCGAGGGGAGCCGGCTGGCGATGAGGAGCAGGGTGGCGAGGCTGAGGGCGGGGAGGAGGCGCATGATGAAAGGCAAAGGCAGAGGGAGGATTCATGCTGCCGGCCGGTGCGGGCGTCACAATGCGAAATCAGTCGCGGGCCTGAACGTTCAGAGCGAATGCGTGGTAGCTACGAGCGTGAGCGAGTGGTGATTTTTGCAGGGCCGGAGCTTGCTTCGTGCCTCGAAGAGGTTGAAGGACGCGCTGCGTAAACAGGCACGGACCAAGGTCCGGCCCAACACCCGGCCACGCGCTCACGCTCGTAGCTATGGCGGGCAGTCTCAGTCAGTTCTAAACGCACCCTTGCCCTGTGCGGCGGGGGGACATTCGCTACCGGCGATGAACGCCGCCCATGTCCGTGGACCCGTGGATGCCGCGGGGCGTCCGCACATTCTCAAACTCGGCACGATCGACTGCGATCTGGTCGAAACGAATCCACTCGTCTTCCGTGACCGGCTCTATCGCTGCGAGTGGGTGCGGCCCGGCTACTGGGCCAATGCCTCGAAGCAGTCATATTTCCACCTGGTCGATCATGCGACGGGCGAGCCGACCGTGCCGTTTGCGCACGGGTGCCAGTTCGCCTGTGGTTTCGCGGACAACGGCGCGGTGTATGTCACGGGCACGACCGAGGACCGCGCGACGATCCGGATGTTTGTGTCGAAGGATCTCAACACTTGGGAGGAGCACACCGTGTTCAGCGATCCGGCCTACAGCATGTTCAACACCTCGATGTGCAAGGCGGGCGCGGACCATGTGCTGATGTTCGAGATCGACCGTCCGGCCGAACAGGCGGGCGTGCCCTTCACGGCGCGATTTCTCAAGTCGCGGGATTTGCGGTACTGGGAACTGACCCCGCCGGCGTGCCACTACGCGAAGGACCGCTACACCGCTCCGCACTGCCTGCGGTATCTCGACGGCTGGTATTATAACTTCTACCTCGAGGCGCACCAAGGTTACGAGATGCGGGTCGTGCGTTCACGCGACCTGATCGAGTGGGAGAACAGTCCCTTCAATCCCGTGCTCAAGGCCGGTGACGAAGACCGGGTCGTGCGCAATCCGCTCCTGCCCGAGGCGCAGCGCCGGCGCATCGCTGCAGCGCGCAACTGCAACAACTCCGACATCGATTTCTGCGAATGGCAGGGCTCGCTCGTGATCAACTATTCCTGGGGTGACCAGGTGGGCACAGAATTCCTCGCCGAGGCGGTCTATCACGGCACGCAGGAGCAGTTTTTACGCGGGTGGTTTCCGGGGTGACCCTACGGCTTCACCACGCGCACGCGTACGAACCGCGCACCGGTCATGGCGGCGGAGTCGGTCACGAGGACGCGTTCCCAAGTGTCGTCCAGCGAGGTCGCGGATTCGGTCGAGCTGGCATTCACTGCCCAGGAATCGGCGGCGAGGGTGGATGAGAATTCCACGGCATAGGTGATGCCGGGTTGCGACGCGGCCTTGCGGCGCAGGTAGAGGACCGTGAGCCGGCCGCTGCCGTCCACCGCCACCGCGGGCAGGCCGGCGTTGCCGGTCGGCGAGGCGCTGGCCGCGCTGGGTATATCAAGCGACGCAACCTGCCCCGGGCCGGTGCCCAGCATGTTGAACGCATACTTCAGGACGTTGGCGATGCCATCGCCGGCCGGCATGCCGTTGGCCAGGGTGTAGGAGAAATTCTGGCGCTGAGTGGGCGTGGTCCATTGCTGGGTCCAGGCGTCGTACGGCGCGAGGGTGCCCGGCGCGATGGTGAGGTGGAAGGTCTGCGTCGCGACGGAGCCGTTGTTGCTGGCCATGATTATGATGTCATAGGTGCCCTCGGCCGTGGGCGTGCCCTCGAGCCGGCCAAACATGAAACTGAACATCAGCCCGGGCGGCAGGTTCATCCCCTGTGCGCTGATCCACGACGAGATGTCCGTGGTGAAGGTAAACGTGAACGGCACGCCGACCTGCCCGCTGGCGCTGTCAGCACTGGTGAACACCGGGGTCGGGTAGACCTGGTTGACGCCGACCTGGGCCACTTCGCTGACCGTCGTCCCGCCGGGGTTGGTGATGTGCACCCGGTAATAGTGGTGGGAGTTCAGGGCCGGCGTGGTGTAGGTGTGGGTGTCGGCGCCCGTAATCCTGGTCCAGGTGTATTCGTATTGAGGCTCCGGCCATTGGGTCTCGTACCACTCGTAGGTCAGGAAATCGCCCGAGGCCGTGACCGAGAGCGTCGTGGAGAAGGTCGTGCCGGCCGGGATATTGTTCATGCTGCTGGCGGGCTGCACGGAGATGACCGCCTTGGGATGGGCGGCGGTGTAGGCATCGTGCAGGTCCGACAAATCGCCGAAGAAGGCGAGGATCACCGGATCGTAGGAATCGTCGTACTGGGCATTGGCTTCATTCTGGATGTCAAACACTTCACCCAGCACGGCGTTGTAGTTGGCGTTGAAGGACACCGGAGCGAGGGGAATCCAGCCCGGGCCGTCCGCGACCACGATCTCCTTTTGCACCAGCAAACGGTGCGCCAGCCAGGCGGGCGGATCGTCGAGTCCGGGATCGGGCAACTGGCGCAGGCGCGGGAGTCCCTGCCAGAATATCACGGGTTGGCCCACGTCCGGCGCACCACCGGCAAGGTTGGTGACATGGCTGCTGGTGCTGGTTTCGTAGAGCGAGGTGAAGCGGGCTTGCTGGTCGGTGACCCCCGAGGCATCCACGGGATGCTGGGTGGAGCTGAAGGCGGCAGCGCCGCTCCAGTCCTGCAAAATGGGGAAATTCCGGTAGTAGCCGGCATAGGCGCTGACGCGCGCGTAGGCGGCCTGATAGCGCTGCAGGGCGGAATCATAGGCGTCCTTCAGGGCCGGGGCCGCGGTGACGAGCGCGTCGTATTTGGCCCGCAGCGCAGTCGCGGCGGTGAGGCCGGCTGCACCCGGCGTGGCGATCGCCGCCTGGAGCGCGGATTTGTACAACCCCATGCTGAATTCGTGCCGGATCACGGGGATGAAAGTGTAGCCCGAGAAGTAGCCCCACCGGCTGGAGGCGAAGCTGTCGGCGGACCCGTACACGAGCCCGTCCGCGGCGGCGAGGGCGTTGTCCCACGCAGTGCCGCGGGTGATGAGTTCGGCAAGGGCGGACTGCGCGGCGGTGAGATTGGCATCCAGATCGGCGTGCACGGTGCCGATGCCGGAACTCCAGGCTTCGGTCGCGGCAGAGAGCTGGTCGAGCTGCGCCTGGGCATTGGCTAGAGCCTCGGGCAATTGTGCCCGCAACTGGTCGAGTGAAACGGCGAGCGATTCCGCCGCGCCCTGGCCCATGCCGGTATCGGTCATGGCATTGGAATAGGACGGCTGGTAGCTCCCGCCGCTGGTGATGAGCATCAACTGGAGCGAATAAAGCTGGTTCTGCAGGTTATGCAGCTCGGTGTATTGGCTGGCGAGGGCTTCGGCCTGCGTGATCAGGGAGGGCAGGAGCCCGGTGGCGGGGCTGACGGCGTCGAACCCTTGCTTGAGGTAAGTGTAGCTGGCGATGGACCCCGAATAGGAAGCGGTGGTGTTGGCATCCACTTTGCCATTTCCGCCATAAGTGAAGATGAAGGAGGCCACCTGGGGGTTCTCGATGTTGTTGGTCACGGCCGTGGTCAGGGTGCCTTGCGCGGCGCCGATCTGGGCCTTGCGGCTTTCGATGGCCGTGATGATGGATGGTGATTCGGAGTCCCAGCGGGCCTGGGCGGCGGCGGCAATGGCGGCCTGCACGCGGACGGAGTATTCGTAGTCCGACTCGGTATCGGTGCGGGTGACTGAGACGGCCGGCGGCGGTTGATTCACGGGCGGCACGATGGCGGCGGCATTTTCCGCGGCGCGGGCCGCCGCCTCCGAATCACTCCAAAGGGTTTTGAGTGCATTCAGCTCGTTGTTGAGCGTGGTGAGCTCGGCGGTGATCCGGTCCACGTCAGCCTGGGCGGCGGGTAGGCGGGTGTCCGCGTCGTCCTTGGCCGCGGTGGTTTCCGTGCCCAGGGTATCGAGCTTGGCAAGGGCGGCGGCGATCTCATCGCGCACCATGAGGTTCTTGCGCAGGATGGCACCGGTGTCGCCGAGTTCGGTCGGCGGGTCTTCCATCCTGGCGGCGACCTTCACACCTTCGAGACTCATGGCCAGCATCTGTTGCACGCGGGCGAGGTCGGGGTAGGCGGCGCGGGCGGCGGCGGACACGGCCTGGATCTTCACCGTGCGCGGGGTGCTCAGGCTGGCGGCGTCCATGCCGAGGGCGGTGCGGCCCTGGTCGGTCAGGTTACCTGTGAGTTGGTCAAAGGCGACGCCGCCGACGGCGTTCGTGACGCCATGGGTGATGAGTGAGGTAGCGGCGGTTTTGCCGAGATTGATGGTATCGGAGACCGTGTTGTAGGTCTCGATGCCCATGCGGATCGTCAGCTTCACAAGGTTGCCCTGCTGGATGGAGGCCAGTTGCGTGTCGGCGCTGGCCAGTTGCGCACGGGCGTTGTTCAACTGGGTGGTCTTATCGTTGTAGCCGTCGAGGAACTGGCTGAGGATGGCGAGCTCGCGCTGCGCAGCCAGCAGGTCCTCCTGCTTCCACTTGATTTCCGTCATCTTGGCCGCGACGGCCAGTTCGTAGTTCTCGGCCGCCAGCCGGGCCACCCCGGGCCACAACAGTGCTCCTGCGACTAAAATACCCCGCAGGAAGCGGGGCATGGAGGAGTTGGACCGGTCCTGTACTGGCCGGTGAATGGGCGACAAGCAGCCTGCCATATGCAGTTTATTAGCGATCAAGCGTCAGCCCCTCAATGCATGGGGGGCTGGCAGATGGGGTTATTACCTTAGGTAACCCGGTGTATAAGTCCGTTTGGGCTGGGTATATCTATTCAGGCTCTGATCGTGGAGTATGGCGGGTCCATGACCCGCCATTGCATGCTGAACCGCAGCTATAAGTCAGAAGGCAGGTCAAAGACCTGCCCTACTTGCTGTAATCTCTGGACCGTTTCCGACAGAGTAAAGCAGCCGGGCTAGCAACTCCGGCTACATCGCATTGCACGCCAATCCCGTCCTCACGTCGAAGGCGTTGAACGCCTCGGTCGTCACCGGTTGTTGCGCGATCCAGAGCGTGTGTGGATCGGCCTGTGGCGCGGCAATCGTGGCGAACGCGGTGTTGGGATTGTTGACCTCGCCGAAGCGCGCGGGCGCTCCGAGGAACGTCACCGCATCGGCGACGGTGGCGCGACCCACATGCGCGGCCTGCCACGTGGCGATCTGCACAAGACGCTCCACGCTGTAGGAACCCGACTCGGGTCCGCGGAAGCCGCGGGCACGCAGCGTGGTTTCGGCGCCACCGACCGGATGGTTTGTGAGCGCCGCTGTACCATTGGGAGTAGGATGAATCGCGGGCTCGCCGCAGTAGTTGGAGGCGCTGAACACCGCGCCGGTGCGGTCCACGGCGATCAGGTTGCAGAAGAAATTGTATTGGCGGCAGCGCGTCTCCACTTCGGCCACGGTGCCGCAGAACTGCAGCATGTCGCGAAAGACCAGGTCCACGGGGACCAGATGTTGCAGATCGAATTTCACCCCCGGACACAGCAGCGAGGAGATGCCCAGTGCCAGGCCGGCCTCGTTCATTCCGCGATTGGCCCACACCGTGCCGGCGATCGGAAAACTGAGGAAGCGCAGTCCGCGGTCCGGCTGTACCTGGGCGATGGCGTAAAGGAAGCGCGGATCATCGAGCGTACCACCCGTGATGATTTTTCCATCCGCGCCGGGCAGGGCGAAACTCGAACACGCCCCGGCGTGGTAGGCTTCGTATTGCCAGGCGCGAAAACTCAGCAGTTCGGCCAACTCGGCATCCAGGCCCGCGCCTTCCGCGATGCCGTTGATCTCTGCCTGCAGCCACGGCCAGTGGTCGAAGCAGAACGTCCGCAACCGCTTTTGCCACGTGCGGATCTCGCCGCGGAGCGGAGCGTTGGCCCCGGTGAGGAAATCGCCCAGCAACGCCGCGACATTGGCGTGCACCTGGCTGCGCACCGCCGCGCCGTGCCGCCGGCCGAGTTCAAGCGGCGTGCCCTGCAACACAAGGATGGGGGCGGGGGGAGTCCTCACGGCGAGTGAAGGTGGCGGGCTGGGGAGGGAGGGTCAACCCGTTGGGAGCGCGGGCGGCCCGCCCGCAGAAGAACGAAAACCTGAGACCTGAATTAAAACCTCCGGCAACCCAGGTTTCAGGTCTCAAGTTTCAGGTTTCCGCACCGGTTTCAGGTTTCGTTGTTGAGCGCCCCAGCTGACGTCACCTAGTTTCCGCGGACTCCTCTTACCCCATGCAGACTCTGACGTTGGAACACATCCAAGCCTATGACCGGGACGGCTACGTGCTGGTCCCGAATGTATTCTCTCCGCAGGAAATCGAAATCCTGCTGGCGAATGTGACCAAGGAGGGCCGGGCCACGAAGCACCGGTTCGACCTCAAGGATGCCAATGGGCTCGCGAGCAAGCTCTCGCTGTGGTCTGACGTGAGCGACGATGTGTTTGGCGCAGTGACCACTAGTCCGCGGGTCGTGAACAGTGTGCGCCTGCTGTTGCGCGAGGATGTTTATCACTGGCACAGCAAAGTCATGCTCAAGGAGCCGCGTGTGGGCGGGGCATGGGAATGGCACCAGGACTACGGTTACTGGTACGGCGATGGCGTGCTCTATCCGCGCATGATCTCCTGCATGATTGCTCTCGATCCGGCGACGAAGTCGAACGGTTGCCTCAAGGTCATCCCGGGTTCGCATCTGCTGGGCCGCTTCGATCACGGTCGCGTGGGCGGGCAGGCGGGCGCCGACCAGGAGCGCGTGCGGGCCGCCATTGAGCGACTCGGTGAGGTTTACTGCGAGGCTCCGGCCGGCAGTGCGCTGTTCTTTCACGGCAACACGTTTCACTCGTCGGAGGCCAATCTTTCGGAAAAGCCCCGCCGCGCTTATATCTGCTGCTACAACGCACTCTCGAACGTGCCGTACGGTGGCAAGGGGCACGGCAAACCGGTGCCGATCACGATGGCACCGGACGACGCGATCCTGCGTTTTGCCGAGGCAGTTGCGGCAACAGCATGACCTGGCGAAGCAGTCATTGGGGCCGCAAAAAGGCGCAAAAGTCGCAAAAGCCCAATCCTGTTAACCATTAAACACCAAAGACAAAATGTGGATGGAGGTCACGATGCCCTTATAAGGGCGCGGGTGACTTCACCAGCCAGATGGTCACTAGTGCTTTTTTGCGGCTGCCCTGGTTTGGATTAGCGCGGATCAGCGCAGATGAGCGTTCCGCCGGATTGGATCCTCAGGAAGTAAATTACCCCGGCAGTTTTACAGGAGGCCGCTGAGGTAACAGAGGTCAAACCGGAGGTCTAAATTACTCTGCTCCCTCTGCTTACCCCTGTAAAATACTGTGGATTGAATTTCCTGTCCGCCCTTACTGCAGCATTTCCTTCAGCAGCGGGGCCATCGCGTCGGCCCAGATCTGGTAACCGGCGGCGTTCGGGTGCAGCTGGTCGGGCATGATGCCGTAGGGGATCTTGCCGTCTTGCCCGAGGAAATTCGCGTTGATGTTGAGGAAGCGGACCATCTTCCCGTCGTCGAGTTTCGCGAGTTCGGGATTAACGGCGTTGATCTTGTCCATGCGGAAGGGACTCGGGTTGATCCAGCCCTCCTTGTTCTTGTCGAGACCGCGGGGGAAGATGGCGAGCAGCAGGATCTTGGTCTGCGGCAGTTTGGCGCGGATCATCTCCACGATCTTTTTATCGGCGGCGGCGATCTGCTCGGCGGTGTGCCAGGTGGTGTTGTTCGTGCCGAGCATGAGGACGAGGACCTTTGGGGCGATGCCGTCGAGTTCGCCCTGCTCGATGCGCCAGATGACATGCTGGGTCTGGTCGCCGCCGATGCCGAAGTTGGCCGGCTGGTACTGGCCGTAGTAGTAGTCCCAAATGTGGGGCGCTTTTTTCCAGCCCTCGGTGATCGAGTCGCCAAGGAAGAGCAGGCCGATGGGGCCGGACTTGGCCCGGGCGAGGAAGGACTCGTGCATCTTGAGGAAGCGATCGTTGCCGGCCTTGGGTGCGCCCACCGAGGCGTCGGGCACGGGCTGGACCACTGCCGGCGGGGCGGCGACGGGGGCCGGGGCGGCCGGCTGGGCCAGGGCGGAGGACAGCAGCGCTGCGACCGCGGTTAGGATGGCGAGGTTACGGAGGAGCAGGGAACGCATGGGAATTTTGGATAATGAATGCACGACTCAGCGAGCAGTATTGGGAAATCCGGCGCGTGTAAAGGGAGTGGCTGCGGCTATGGGAGCGCGACCGTCCTCGGTCGCAATGTACACGGCGGGACGAACTCCCATCCAACGAGCGTCCTTCTGCTTCGGCGTTGGTGCGATTGCGTGGGCGATGCCTGCTCGCGAGCGATTGCGACCGGAGGCGGTCGCGCTCCCAGCCCAATCCATCGCCCGCAACCAGTGGTGCCCGATCAGGGTTTGGCGGGCTCCGGCAACGCGGCCGACTGGTACGCGCAAAGGCGCCAGCTGCCGGACTCGCGGCGCCAGACAGCCAGAAAGCGAAGTTTGAAGGCCACGGTGGTGGTGCCTGACTTGACCCGCAGGCTGGCCCGGCCGGTCATGGTGGCGACATCGTCGCTCACGCGGGCAATCTGCTGATCCTCGTAGTCGTAGGCCTCGTATTTCATGCGACTCGACCTAACCGCGCCGAGGAAATCGGCCTTGGACTGCACGCGGCCATCCGCATGGCCGTAGGTCAGGGTGTCGGAGAGCAGGGGCGCGAGGCGATCCGTGTCGCCCGCAATGGTTGCCATTATGCGGGCCGTGTCGGCGCTGCGCACCTCTTCCTGCAGGGAAGAGGCGAACACCCGGCCCGCTAAAAGGCAGATGACGGCGAACAGTGTCAGGACGCGGCGGAGCATGGCGGTCAGCGTTTGACGGGGTGAGGCCGGCCGTTGTCGTCGATGGCAACGTAGGTGAAAACACCCTCAGTCACGCGCACCTGCTTGTCTGTGGTGTAATGCTGCACCCAGGCCTCGACGTCGATTTTCATGGAGGTGCGGCCGATTTGCACGAGGCGGGCGTAGCACGTCACCATGTCGCCCACGGCGACCGGATGCAGGAAGGCCATGCCGTCGATCGCCACGGTGGTGACGCGGCTGCGGGCCGTGTTGCGTGCGAGGACGGCACCGCCGAGGTCCATTTGCGACATGAGCCAGCCGCCGAAGATGTCGCCGTTGGCGTTGGCATCGGCCGGCATGGCGAGGGTCCGCATCACGAGTTCGCCACGCGGGGTGACAGGGGTGGGGTCGGTCATGGGCGGGAGGCTACGGGATGTGGTGGGATCGGAGCCAGTCGGAAGAAGGGGCGGTGCTGAATGTTGTAAGGTCGGACCTTGGTCCGTGCCTCGTATGTCTTGATGGCTTCGCTGCCGTATCAGGCGTCACCAAGGTGACGCCCTACATCGATCTGGGTTATTAGGGGATTTAGGTCAGTGCCCCGCCCTACTTGGCCAGCTGGTACCGCACCAGCGGGGCGTGCTCGCCCTCAGTTGTCACGAAAATGCCACCGTCACCGGCAAAGCACACGGCCTCGGCTTGCGGGAGCGAGATCGTTTCCAGGTGCAGCGGCAAACGCGTGAAGGCGCTGGCCCAGGATTCACCGGTGGCGCGGGGAAACACCAGCACGTCCATGTAGGTGAGCACCACGGCGGCGGACCCGTCCGTGGCAATATCCATGGCGACCGGCATGCCGCCCATGCGGCCGGTGGGACCATCAACCAACCGCCGCGGCCCGGTGGGCTGGGGGATTTGCGATACCAAGGTCAGGAACGCCGCGGGAGGAGTGGCAGCCGGTTTGATGGGTCTCAGGGGCAGCCGGTAAAGTCCGACGGGCAGTTCACGTTTCGATAGCAGGTAGACGAATCCTTCCTTGGCATCCACCGCGACGGATTCGCAGTCGCGCGGGTGGTCGGCATAGGCCACCGGCATTTCCCAGGCAATGGGGACGGTGATTTCACGGCCCGGTGCGAGCTCGGCGGGGTCGGGCTCGGCGATGACGTAAAGCCGGCAATCGGTGCGCACGGCCTGGTTGTCGCCCGTGTCGGCGATCAGCAAATAGGGGCGGCCATTGAGCTCGAAGGAAGCGATGTCCTCCCAGTCACGGTTGACCGCGCCGGCGATCCGCACGCGACCGCGATCAGCTCCGTCCGTTCCGAGGGCATAGATGACGGGTTCGCCGCCGCTGTCATTATGCGACCAGAGCAGGTCGGTGGACCGGTGCGAGCGGGCCAGTCCGCTGGATTCGGTCAGTTCCGCGGTGGCGAGGTGGCCGACGACGGCGGGTCGGTTCCAGGCACTGCCGGACGGAACCGTCGTGCAGGCGGCAAGCAATGCGAATACTGGTAGAAACAGGAACTGGCGCATGGAAGGCCTGACTCTGACGGTGCTCTTGGCCCCCGCAATGCCGGACTGCCAGTTTGCCGTTGTTTTCAGCCGATCGCTGCGGCATGTTCCCCGACCTAATGTCCGCAGGGTTTCCCAACGCATTCCGGCGCTTGTGCGATGAAATCGGCCCGGTCGATGCCGTCGGCATCGAGGAGCGGGTCGCCAAGTACGCCACGCGCAGCATCAAGAAGGCCTCGAAGATCGCCGGCCTCAACCTGGCCGTCTCGATGGTCGATCTTACGACACTCGAGGGCAAGGACACGCCCGACAAGGTTGCGTCACTCTGCCGCAAGGCGTTGCATCCGCACGAGGGGCTCAAAGTCCCGCAAGTCGCCGCCGTTTGTGTTTATCCCTCCATGGTGAAGCACGCCCGGCGCGCGCTCGGCGAAGACACCACGGTGCGCATTGCCTCGGTCGCCACGGCTTTCCCCTCCGGGCAGGCGCCGCTCCGCACGCGTCTGGCCGAGGTGAAGTCCGCGGTCGCGGACGGCGCCGACGAGATCGACATGGTCATCAATCGCGGGGCCTTCCTCGCCGGCGAGTATCAGCGCATGCAGGACGAGGTCGTCGCGGTGCGTGACGCCTGCGGTACCGCCACGCTCAAGGTCATCCTCGAGGTCAGCGAGCTCGAGACCTACGACAATATTCGTGTCGCGTCCTTTCTGGCCATGCGCGTCTTGCGGCCGGGAGATTTCATCAAGACCAGCACGGGCAAGACCTCGCTCAACGCGACCCTTGGCAACAACCAGGTCATGCTCGAGGCCATCCGCGACTTCTATCTCGCCACCGGCACGCCCATCGCCATGAAACCCGCCGGCGGCATCCGCACCGCGAAGCAGGCGCTGCACTTCCTCGTCGCCGTGAAAGAGACACTCGGCGACGGCTGGCTCAACAACACCCGCTACCGCTTCGGTGCCTCCTCGCTCCTCAACGATCTGCTCCGCCAGCTGGAAAAGGAAAAGACCGGCGCCTACCAGGCCCCGTACTACTTCAGCGAAGCCGCGGAGAGCTACTGAACCCTGCTCATCGGTGGTTAATAAAAAACATGCCCACTCTGACTGACAAGAAACCCGTCCGCCCGACCAACCGCGCCCTGGGCCGGCCAACTCCCGAGCTCATCTTTGGCGACCTGTGGGAATACGATCCCGCGCCCGAAACGGCTGATCCGAAGATCAAGGCCCGCTACGAGCTCTTCATCGGCGGCAAGTTCGTCGCGCCGGCTTCGGGCAAGTATTTCGATTCCATCAATCCCGCCAACGAGACGAAAATCGCCGAGATGGCGCTCGGCAGTGCTCCGGACGTGGATGCTGCGTATCGCGCCGCACAGAAGGCCCAGGAAGGCGTCTGGGGCAAGATGCCCGGCAAGGAGCGCGCCAAGTATCTCTACCGCATCGCCCGTTTGCTGCAGGACCGTGCCCGGGAATTCGCCGTGGCCGAGACGATGGACAACGGCAAACCCATCAAGGAGACGCGCGACTTTGACGTCCCCATGGCGGCGGCGCATTTCTTCTATCACGCCGGCTGGGCTGACAAACTCGACTACGTTGCCCCCGGCCGCCGGGTGGCTCCGCTCGGGATTGTCGGTCAGGTGATCCCCTGGAATTTCCCGTTGCTGATGATGGCGTGGAAGCTCGCCCCCGCACTCGCGATGGGCAACTGCGCCGTCATCAAGCCTGCCACCAACACGCCGCTCTCCGCCCTCAAGCTCGCTGAGATCATCCAGGATGCCGGCCTGCCGCCGGGTGTGGTCAACATCCTCACCGGCCCCGGCTCGACGGGCGGCCTCATCATGGCGCACCCGCTCGCGGCGAAGATCGCCTTCACCGGTTCCACCGAGGTGGGCAAGGTCATCATGCGTTCCGTCGCCGGCTCTGGGAAGCGCATGACGATGGAACTCGGCGGCAAAGCCGCCAACATCGTCTTCGACGACGCCCCGCTCGATCAGGCCGTCGAGGGCATCGTCAACGGCATCTTCTTCAACCAGGGCCAGGTCTGCTGCGCCGGCTCGCGCCTGCTCGTGCACGAGCCCGTGGCGGATGCCGTCGTCGCCAAGCTGCGCCACCGCCTCAAGGTCCTGCGCGTCGGCGACCCGCTCGACAAGAACACCGACGTCGGCGCGATCGTCTCCCGCGACCAGCTCGAGACCGTGCGCGGCTACATCGACGCCGGCGTGCAGGAGGGCGCCAAGCTCTGGCAGCCCCCGTGTCGCCTGCCGGCCAAGGGCTTCTTCCTGCCGCCGACGCTCTTCACCGGCGTCACGCAGAGCCACCGCATCGCCCGCGAGGAGATCTTCGGACCGGTGCTCGCCATCATCACCTTCCGCACCGTCGACGAGGCGATCGAGAAGGCCAACAACACCGAGTACGGCCT
>CAZFHG010000015.1:0-5403 GCA_964518665.1 uncultured Opitutaceae bacterium
CTGATGAACGGCGGCGGCCTCTTCGAAACCGGCGCCGGCGGTTCCGCCCCGAAGCACGTCGAGCAGTTCCTGCAGGAAAATTACCTGCGCTGGGACAGCCTCGGCGAATTCTTTGCCCTCGCCGCATCGCTCGAGCACCTCAGCCAGACCCTGCAAAATCCGAAGGCCAAGGTCCTCGCCGACACCCTCGACGCCGCCACCGGCAAGTTCCTGGAAAACGACCGCTCGCCCGGCCGCAAACTCGGCACTACCGACAACCGCGGTTCGCATTTCTACCTCGCCCTCTACTGGGCCCAGGAGCTCGCATCGCAAAATGCGGATACCGAATTGCGGAAAACATTCCAGCCTGTCGCCGAAAAGCTAACCGCCGCCGAGACGCAAATCGCGCAGGAGCTGATCGCCGTGCAGGGCAAGCCGGTCGACGTGGGTGGCTACTACCAGCCCGACGACGCCAAGGCCTACGCCGCGCTCCGCCCCAGCGGTACGCTCAACCAGATCCTGTCCACTCTCTGAACTGGAAGCACTCAAGGCCGGAACCACTCATCAGTAACCACAGATTGCACTGATGGGCACAGATGAGGATTCACCCCGGCCGGTGAGTGCCAACGGCGCGCCGTAATAACAGCCCGTGGCATAGCCCCAGGAAATATTCTGCCTCATTGAGGTAGAAGCCTGCTTGCAAGCGATTGCTTGGCTGGGAGCGCGACCGCCCTCGGTCGCAATCGTTCGCAGGCTGCAGGAATGGAAGCATACCCCAAACCATCGCCTGCCAGCAGGCTCCTAACTTCGACAGGTGGTTTTACGCACAATCATTCTCTCGTGCGAGCACGTCTCATCGCGGTGTAAAGCCGCTCCTGCAGTCAGACACCCTGTCCTCAATGCGTGCGGTCGTAGTCGGCGATCTTTTCCCGCACCGCGGCCTCGGCCTCGTGGTACATTTCCTGGATTGATGGATCGGAAAACTCGAAGGTGCGGTCCGCAAGGGTGCCTCGCGGGATGCGGTCAAACAGGCGCGCCTTGGCCTCGGCGATGTCCTTGCCGTAGATGTGATAGGAATCCGCCTGCCAGTTGAGCCGGCCGAGGCGGATGGTCTTGCCGGAACGTCGGGCGACCTCGGCCGCGATCACGTCGCGGTTGAACATCACGAAGCCGAACATGTTCATGAAGCTCGCGCCCCACGCGTCGTTGCTGCGGAAGCGGACATTGCAGTTCAGCCACCATACGTGCTCCGCCTCGTCTTCCACCAGACGGTACCACACCGACTGCAGGCACGGCGGATCATAGCAGTCCAGGTCAATATTCGGCATCCATGTGATCATCTGCGCCTGCCGCGTGAACGGCTGCGCCACGAGCTTCGCGATCACGGCCTCGACCTGGTTGATGTTGAATCCGCCGGCGCGCACCGGTTTACCCTCGCGCAATTCCTGCCAGGTGCCGTAGGCGGCGAGGCGACCATGGTAAGTGTATTCCCAGCGGGTGTCGGCCGGGTCGTTCATGTTCTTGACCCAATGGTCCTTCGCCCCGCCGACCTCCATGACGTATTCGCGCAGGTCGGCGATGCCGCCGGGGAACGCCTTGTGGATCATCGGTTCGGCGAGCGGATCGAGCACGGTGAGGTTCATCGTGCAATCGAGGCTCAGCGGATCGCCGGGTTTGTCGTACTGCGTGCGGAAGGGCACGCCCTGTTCGTATAGCGCGACGAGCGCACGCTCGTGGGCCGCCGCCAGACTGTGCTCAGTGACGTGCAAGACGGGGATATTCTTCATGCCGGAATGGCCGCGCGGGCCATGCCAGCAGACTGGCCGGCGCCGCCCCGCGGGGCGATGCGGTTTCCAACGCAATTCTTGGCGCATGCACCGCGCATTTTGGCGTCAGGCGGGGGCAAATGACACTTGGTAGGTCAGCCCGCTCGCGGCCGAGTTTCGGGCGCGCGCCAGCGCGCTGGCCTACGGATTGAACCCCTTCAGTCCACTGGTTGAAACAATTCTCACGGACTTGCCTTCCGTCGGCACTCGTCCAGTCTGCGCCGGCATGACTCCCGTTACCCCGTCGGTGAGTGAGGCAGCCGTCCGGCTCGCGCCCATATCCTTCGTGCCCGCGACGGTCGAAACCGCCGAGGCCCTCACCGAGATCGCCGTCGCCGCCAAAAGCCACTGGGGCTACCCGCCCGGCTGGCTCAATCGCTGGCGCAAGGAACTGACGATCACGCCGGGCTACCTGGCGAACCACACGGCCTTCACCGCCGTGCTCGACGGCCGCATGGCGGGATTCTATGCGCTGCACCTCGCCGCCGGCGAGGCGCTCCTCGACCATCTCTGGGTGCGCCCGTCATGCATGCGCCAGGGCGTGGGCCGGGCCTTGTTCGAACATGCGGAAGCCACGGCCCGAAAGGGCGGTGCCCGTTGCCTGAAAATCACCGGCGATCCCAATGCGGAGGAATTTTACGTGCGGATGGGTGCGAAACTTTACGGCCGCCAACCCGCGGCCATGGATGAACGGGAGCGTTTTTTGCCCCTCTTCGAAAAGGCGCTGCAGCCTCCGGCCTGATCGCCGCGCGCTGGACGCGGTGCGCTTCGCAGTCTCGCTTGCAGGGGCGCACCTCGTGTGCGCCCTCGAGTATGCGTCCGACCTGCGGGAATCGAACGGGCGCAGTCAAGCTGCGCCCCTACCGAAGGCCGTCGGATGCATTGGAACACGCAGCCTGAAGCGTTGCCGCCGCCAGGAAGTGTCTTCTCACTCCCGGCACGATGTCGTTATCCGCCGAACCCGCCTTCACGCGCCTGCAGGAGCGAGTCTCATTCCTGATCGAGCACGCCCGGATGCAGCATCCGCTCGGCGTGGTCGGTTACACGCCCGCGGCGTTTGGCGAGGCGTACAAGGCGCTCTACCTGCGTGATTTCACGTACATGGCAGAATCGGCGCCGGAGTTCATCCCGGGCGAGCACATCCGCGCGATCATCGCGCTTTTCGTCTCCCGCCTTTCATCCGAGGGCCTGTGTCCTGAGCGAATTTCCAACGACGGGGAGGTCATCTACATCTGCCACGGCCCCAAGCCTGCGGCGGATTCGCCGATGTTTCTGGCCAAACTCTGCGCCGCCTATGCCGGCAACGGCGGTGACCGTGAATTCCTGGCGCAGATTTACCCCGCGCTTGCCCGCACCCTGGCCACCACGCCGCAGGATCCGTCCACGGGCCTGGTGTGGATCGATCCGGCCACCCCGCACACCGGCTACGGGTTCACCGACACGATCGCGATCACCGGCCGGCACTTCTACTGCTCGCTGCTGTTGTTTGAGGCCTGCCGCATCCTCGCCCGACTGGCGCGAACCTTGGGACTCGAATCCGAGGCCGGCCGGCACGAGCAGCAGGCGGATCGGATCCGCTCCAACCTCGATCTCTTTTGGTCAGCGGACGATGCCCTGTATCTCGCCGGTTCGCAGGACTGCCGTCAGGCGGACGTCTGGGGCTCGGCCTATGCCTGCGTCATCGGGGCACTGCCCGAGGCGCGACGCAAGGAAGTGGCCCGTTCGCTCTGGGAGAAACGCGACCGGTTCCTGTGGCGCGGACATGTCCGCCACCTCCTACTGCCTGAGTTCTGGCAGCGACTGACCGTCGAGTCGGACTATACCGGGCCGAATCAATTTCAAAACGGCCCTTACTGGGGCACCGCCACCGGCTGGATGGCCGAGGCCTTTGAGTCGGTCCAACCCGGAGAAGGCTTCGCCCTGCTGCACGACCTGATCGCCGATTTTGAAATGAATGGAATCTGGGAGTGCATCGGGCCGGACGGTTACCAGCGCATCGCCAACAATGTTTCGTCTGCCGCCCTGCCCTATGCCTCGTATAAGAGGCTCCTGCAGCGTCCAGCCTGAGACGGGGAGACGCATGCCGGACAGCACAGTAGGGCAAGTCTCCGACCTGCCAGATGCACGCCACCCCGCAGATGTAGCGTAACGAAGGCGGGTCAGAGACACGCCCTACTTGCCGAGCAGGTCGGATCATCCGCATCCATCACCGGCTCCACATCCGGATCATACCCTGCCACCGGCATCTTCAGCGGGCGCACGCGTCGGCCGCGGGCGGGGTCGATCTCCTCCAGTTCCGGCGTCGGGATTCGCGTGAAGGCGATGCGCATCGGCGCGTCCTCGGTGACGCCGAACGCACTGCCATAATACACCGAGCCGTTGCCGTAGGTCTGGTTGAGCTGGTCCACGGCCCGGTTCAACCGGTCATGGGCGATTTCCCGTGACTGCCCGAACAGGTCGGGCGTATGGCCGGCGGCAGGCAGCAGGCGGTTGAGCACCAGTCCGACCTGGATCGGCGCGCGCCGGCTGAAGCCCGCCGGTCGTGTCGCCCACAGTTGCGTGAGCGCATGCTCAAGCAGCAGGGTGTCCTGCGTCTCGGTGAAGAGGATCTCGTCGCTCCAGCGTCCGCCGTCGCGGTAATTGACAAACACATCGAGGCCCGCGGCGTAGTGCCCGATGTTCCGGAGCCGCAGCGCCGCCTTCTGCAAGAGGCGGTGCAGCACGGCGAGGGCCTTGGCGTCGGTGCGCAGCGCCGGGGGCAGGACGTGCGAATGCCCCACGGTCTTGTGCTGCTGCGTTTCCAGCGGCACCTCCCCGCCGCGGAGCCGGACATACATCCGCTCGCCCTCCACCCCGCCCCACACGCCGCGCAGCTCGGACTTGGTGGCGGCATAAAGCTTCGCGGCGGTGTCGATGCCGTGGGCGAGCAAACGCGCCTCCATGTTCCGGCCGATGCCCAGAAAATCCTGCAATTTTAATCCGAGCAGTCGCTTCGGAATGTCAGAATCATCGATCACCACGAGTCCGTCAGGCTTCTGCAGATCCGACGCCATCTTCGCCAGCAGCCAGTTGGGCGCGATGCCGATGGAACTGGTCAGGCAGGGCCCTATAGTCCGCGCCACGGCGGCCTTGATCCGACGGGCGACGTCCACGGCCTGCTCCCGTGCCGCGAAGGTGGCGGTGAGTTCACACTCCATCTCGTCAATGGACCGCACCGCGGAAACGTGGATGCACGACTCGATGAGCTCCAGCAGCCGCCGGTGGTAGCGCACATAGACCTCGGGCCGCGCATGGACGAGGGCGAGTTCGGGACAGCGCTGCCGGGCCTCCGCCACGCCCATCTCCGCCCGCACGCCCCGGGCCTTGGCCGCGTAACTGACGGAGATGCAGCAGGTGGTGTCCGCGATCACCGGCACGACCGCCACGGGCTTGCCCCACAGCGCGGGATTCTCCTGCTGTTCGCATGAGGCGAAGTAGGAGTTGAAGTCCACGGCGAGGGTCCGAAGCGGCATGAGGCCCAACGTGTCCCACGCCGCCCCGGTGCAAACCAAAATTCAAAAATATTTCCGGTGTCCCCGTGTATGTCCCACGCTGTGTG
>CAZFHG010000015.1:5503-29391 GCA_964518665.1 uncultured Opitutaceae bacterium
CAAACCAAAATTCAAAAATATTTCCGGTGTCCCCGTGTATGTCCCACGCTGTGTGCCCAGCGACGAAAAACGCAGGGTCGGGACGGCCGGCCTTACGTAGTGCCGCGCTTCAGCCGGCACTGGTTCGGCAACACCAACATTCCGGCGTGTGCCCCAGGCGCGGGCTGAAGCCCCGCGCTACGAGGTCAGCTGCCCGCTGGCGGATGGCTTGCACCGGCTGGGATTTTCCGCACAATGGCCGCGTCTGCCAATGCAATCCGCCCCCGATGAACATTGCTGAAGGAAAAATCCAGGCGTTTCTCGAAGCCCAGACCCGGGACTTCGGCGCGAAGGCTGAAATCGATCCGGGCGTTTGGTCGCTGTTCGTGGTACCCGCAGCCGACGAGGACGCCAAAACCGTCGCCCAGGCCCTGCTCGCCGAGGTCGGTTTCGCGCATGACTCGGGGCTCACGGAGGACGACCAATGGATGATCCACTATGTCGACACCGCCAACCGCGATGCGGCGATCCACTGGATGGACGACCTGCTGCGGATCCTGACCGGCAAAATCCGCCTCCCCTCCCCCGCACAGTCCGAACTCATCGACGATCTGCTTGCGTCGAAAATGCCCCACCGGGTGGCCCAGAAGCTGGTCGAGCAGCACACCAACGGCGAAATCAGCGCGGGCTGCATTGATAATTCGGACATGGTGCGGGCGCTGCTGGACCGGCTGCACATGATGGAGCCGCTCTACTTCTCCGCCTTCGAATTGCTCCTGGCCAATCACCTGATCGACCTGATCGTGCTCCTCCGCCAGATCAACGACGATGACGTGGCACTCGAGAACCAGATCACCAAGAGTTCCGTGTCCCGGGACCCGTTCCTCCAGACGCGGCAGGACGCCGCCTCGAACATCCGCCACCTGCTGATCCAATTCCACATCATCAACACGATGGATCAGCAGAAGAACACCACGATCAAAAACCCCTACGCCGCCATGACCGACGTGTTCCTGGACGGGGACAACATTCTCGCCCACATTGACGGCAACAAGGTCAACCTGACGCGCGAGAGTTTCCTCAAGGCCATCCACTCGATCCGGAGCAATCTTTACCGCGGCGATAAGTTTGAGACCTTCAACACCCAGACCCCGTGGATGAATGAGGAGATCTCCTATCCCTTCCGGTTCATCAAGGCGCAGTTGGACCTGAACCGGAATTTCACGCCCATGGACTGGCTCTACATGCTCGAGCGGGCGGTGTGAGCGAAGCCTGACGCAATGCGGCGTCGGTTCGCTTCATGAGGCAGGCGCCAGCTTGCAGGCGATGGCTTCACTGTAGGGACGCCGCTTGACGGCGACCTCGCTGGGAGCGCGACCGCCCTCGGTCGCAATCATTTGCAGGCCAAAGGAACGCACCTTTACTCTCGATCATCGCCTGCAATCAGTCTCCTACCCCACGCCGACACTGTGCGGCCCCACCCTACTCCGCGACCTTCCGCTCCCGCGCCACAAACCACAGCGGTTTCCCGTCATCGTCGAGGATGGGCGCGATCCGGATGTCGGCACGGTAACGCGTGCCGTCCTTGTGGTAGTTCACCAGGGTCGTGCGATGGGGCTGGCGCGTGCGCAGGGCGACCCGGATGCGCTCCACGGCCGCGGGATCCGTGCCGGGCCCCTGCAGCAGGTGACCGGCCTTGCGACCCTTGAGTTCGTCGAGGGCAAAGCCGCACATCGCAGTAAATGCCGGATTGACCCACTCGATCAACCCGCCGGCGTCGGTCACCACCAGCGCCTCGGGTTCGGGCCGCGTTGGTTGCGACTCCAGAGTGCGCAACAGGCGATCCTTGAGCGCATCGGATGGTGCCGCCGCCGGTCTGGCCCGGGCCAGCGCCATGCCCGCCACCACCTCCTGCAGGCCGGCCACCAACGCGCGCAACTCCCCGTGATATTCGAGCAGCACCTCAAAGCTGTCGCGCTCCGCGGCCGGCATGGCACCGGAAACGTAAAGGGCGGCCCGATCCTGGAGCACTTCTGCGAGCATGGTCTGCATTGGGTAGGAAGAATCAGCCCCCAGTCAAAGCCGCTTTGTCCAACAGTCAAAACTCGCCGTCATTCCGCCCGACCCAAACTTGGGAGCGGTCCGGCATACGAGGAACCCGCGCCGCGCCGGCAGACGGCCGCTTGTTTATTTCATCCGGCGACGACACATCAACCCTGTCAGGCCGAGACCCAGCAACAGCAGGGCATAGGTCGATGGTTCGGGAATGGCGGTAAACTGGAAGGCCAGCGCGTCGGCGGTGACAAAACTCAGGATGCCCACCGTATTCATGACTCCGGTCGCGGGATTGATGGTGACGAGAGCGCCCGTGCTGCCGCGACTGGTGGCATAGAGCAAGCCGTTGGCGTCGCTCGCCATCGCATTGATATCATTGAGATTCAATGGGACGTTGGAGAGTGTGGCGACACTCGTGATCGCGCCGGTCGTGGTATTCACGGTAAACAGGTCGCCCGGAGCCGTCGGACCGGCGAGATACAGTGTGCCGTCGGGGGTGAACGCGATGCCGTTGCCACCCGTGCCGTTGAGCGCCGAACCGATCACGGTGCGGGTGGCATCGGCGGGATTGATGATCAGCAGCGGCCCGCCGCGGACGTTCCAGCCATAGAGGGTGCCGTCTGCCGCAAAACTCAGGTCGGAGGCGTTTTCCTGTCGGATGCTGCCAATGGTGCCGACCGCCGTTGCCTGGGCAGTGAATGGATTGATCGTGATCAGGACCCGCGAGGGGCTGTATTCGCTGCCCGTCACGCCAAACAGGACTCCGGTACCCGGTTGAAAAGCCAGGGCCGTGACGGTCACCGGTGTCGTGCCGATCAACACATCGCCGATCAACGTGCTTTGGGCGGTCAGCGGATCCACCGTGTAAAGCTTGCTCAGGTCGCCGCTGCCGGAAGTCATGTAGAGCACTTGCGCCGGCAACAGCAGCGGACAGCCAAGCCAAAGGAGCAGTGCGGCGAATCGGGGCATGGGGTAAGCGCTCGTGCAAAAAAGTGACGTATCCGGAAAGGGCGAGTACTTAATGCCCGGAGCCAATCCGTCCGTCGGGTTGGATTGCCTCAGCTCAACCGCACAAACGGGAGTCGACCTCGGCCAACAGGTTAGCTCCCAAGTGTTTCAGCTCACCACCACCTGCTCACTCGCGGCCGGCCGGACAATCAGGCCGGCATGAGTTATTCATTCTCCTTCTTGCCCGAAATCGCGGGTGAAACGCGTCCTATCGCACCGCCGTGCGTGGCACAGTCGTAATCTGCTACCGCATCACCAGCCCCCTACCAGAATGCAACCCGACTGCGCCCTGCCTCGTTCCTCCCATGCCAACCCGCAGTCGGCAAAGCATCACTGGATCGCGCTCGTCGCTGCAATCGTCGGCGGATTCCGAAAATTAATAACCCGGGAAAACACGCGGTCCATTCAACCATCAATTCGCGTCCGGATCGGCGTGCATCAGCTCCTGCGCCACCCGCCATTTTCCATCCGCCTCCTTGCGCAGCACCAGCAACGAGCGCACGCGCGACGTGCTCGCATTCGGACCGGGTTTGCCGTTGACCCAAGAGCCGCGCACGAAGGCGTAGGCAATGCTGCCACTTCCCTCGATCCGGAGCGGAATAAGCTTCACCGCGGACAACGGTGGCATGGTTCGCGCCTTTTCCAGCAATGCCGCCCTGCCTTTCACCGCCGGGCCAGCGGGAGCGGCAAACACCGCGTCCTCCGTGTAGTGGCCGACCCAGGCGGTCGGATCGGGCGCCTGCAGCGCCTGCGCCAATGCGTCCACCGCCGCGCGAACCTCGCTCTCGTCGAAACCCGGCGAAGGCGGCAGGTCGGAATTGAAGCAGTCGCGGAAGAGCTTCCAGTCGGCGCCGATCCTCTTCCACAGCACGATGTACTTGCCGCGGTCGAATTCGCGGCCGCCCTTGTCGGCGAAAACATAGGTCCCTTCCTCGGAGAGCATGGCCTCGTTGACCCAGAGTCCCAGCGTGGTCAGCGTCAACTCCGTGGCGCCCGCGGCGACCAAGCCCTCGTAGGTGGCCTGGATCTTCGCCCGGCCCTCGTAGGCGGGGGCGTTGGACTGCAGGCTCCGGGCATCCTCGGCAAAGAAATTCATCAGCCCCGCCGCATCGCCCCGGCGCAGGGTCTCGCAGTACCGGCGGTTGATGCCGTCGATTTCCCTCCGTGCCTGCTGCAGATCAAAGGCGGACGCAGACGGTACTGCGACAACGGCGGCGAGGCAGCCGGACAACATCAAGGTGCGGGATATGATGGGGTGAATCATGGCGGCAGTGTGTGAAATACCCGAATCCTGACGATTAGTTTTTGCAGTGCCACCTGCCAGCCGACGCCGGTGTCACCCAGGAGCGGCGGGCGGGTTTCACCGTATAGCTCTATACACCAGGATGGGGCATCATCGGAGCCACCCATGTCTGTGAAATCCATTGCCGTTGCCAGCGGTGCACCGCTCCCCGTGCACACACTTCAACTGCGCCGATTTCGCACCGGCGGGACGGACGGACGGAGGAACCCAGCGCAGGCTGGGGTCCATCAGGGCGTACTGTCTGCCGCATCCCGTCTCGTTCCGCGATTCCTCCGCCTGCTTGTCCTGGGTGTGTTCCTCGGCGGAGCCGAAATACTGTCCGCTTCCCTGCCGGTTCCACCGGGCAGCGGCGACCCTGATCCGGCCGGGCAAACTCCGCCAAAATCCGTGCTCACCGTCGCCGGCATCGCAACCCGGCGGGTGGAACTCCAAAAGGAAATTGCAGCAACCCGGGCCGAGTTGGCCAAGCTGCCGGACACCGCCTCGGCGGATGCAGCCCGGTGGCTCACGCAGGAAACCGCACTGCTTGAGCGTATCGATGCTATTCACGCGGAACAGGAGCGCACCTGGCAGCAGGCAGCCGATCTCGCTACCGAGGCCGCCGCGGTTGAGGAGCGTACCCGCAACCGCCGCCCGGCGGAGGCCACCTTCAAGCCGCCCCACGATCTGCCACTGCTCGATCAGCTATATACCGAACAGGACGCCCTTAGGCAGGCGGCAGTGACCCTGAAGCGGGAGGTCGACAGCGCCGAGACCGCGTTGCAAGAGGCGCGGGACAACCTCGGGGAAAAGGACCGCGAACGGCGCGCACTGCGCAGCACCGCGGAGAAACCAGACGCTGCAGACCAGACGCCCGGCAATCTGCGACTGGCCGTACTTGAGAGCCAGCTGGCGCACGAGACGCTGGTCCTCCGGGAAAAGGCCCTGAAAACATTGCAGCTCCAGCAATCGCTGCTGGCTCCGAAACAGTTGCTGTTGCGCCCGCGGATCGAATGGCTGCTGGAACATCTCGTCCTAGGGCCGGAGCCGGTCACCGGGGCGCCATCCAAGCAGTCCGTCGACCTTGACCAGGCCATTGCCACGGCAAAGGCCGACGCCGAGACCGCGATGCAAAACACGATCGCAATCGAGCGTCGTACCGGGAACGACCGTACCACCGATGAGCTGGAGTCACGCCGCACCATCCGCCAGACCGCCAACCTCACGGTCAGCGCGTTGACCGCGCAACGGGAACGGATGGCCGAGCTTTCGGCGGCGACTGCGTTGCGCCGACGAGTGCTGGCCGGCGGGATGTCCTCCAACGAGTTGCGTGCACTCGCCCGAGATAATCAGGAGACCCTCGACCAACTTGCGCGCGAACGGCGCCAAAAGCTCACCGAGTTGATCCGCAGCCGGCGAGAACTGCAGGACTGGCAGGGCCGGCTGGCCCAGACGGCGGCGGCGGATGAGAAGGCCCCACCCTGGCGGGTGGAATGCGTCAAGCGCCTGTCCGCCTGGATCCAGCTAGGCCAGACCGAGATGGCCAGCTTCGACCGCCTCCGCACGGAGCACGGCCGGCTGCAGGAAGAGATCGGCACGCGGGTGACCCTCTTCTCGTGGCGTGAGGCGCTGACCTGGGGCCGGGAACATGCGCTGCTGGCCTGGAACTACGAGGTCTTTGCCGTGCAGGACCAGCCCGTACGGGTGAAGACCATCCTCATTGTGGTGCTCCTCGTGCTGGTCGGGTATTACGCCTCGCGCTGGCTCAGTGAACTCGTTTCCAACCGCGTCTTCAAACGGCTGGGCCTCAACACCGGGCGCCGCGCAGCATGGCAGTCGCTCTGGTTCTACGCGATGTTCGTCGTGGTCCTGGTGGTTGCCTTCAATCAATTCCACCTCTCGCTTACGCAGTTCTCCGTCGTGAGCGGCGCGCTCGCCGTCGGCATCGGCTTCGGCAGCCAGAGCCTCATCAACAATTTCATCAGCGGGATCATCCTCCTGATCGAGCGGCCGGTGAATCAGGGCGATGTGATCGAGATCGACGGCCGGCGGGTGACGGTCGAGCGGCTGGGCGCCCGCAGCACCATCGTGCTGACGCTGGACAACACGCACATCATCGTGCCGAACAGCCGTCTCCTCGAGCAACCTGTGATCAACTGGACTCTCTCGGACGAGGTGGTGCGCCAGCAGATCCGGGTGGGCGTGGCGTATGGTTCTCCCACCCGCAAGGTCGAGGAGCTGCTGCAAGGGATCATGACGGGACTGGAGCAGGTGCGGAAGGAACCGAAACCGCTCGTGAAATTCGCCGACTTCGGTGACAGCGCCCTGCTCTTCGACATCTACTTCTGGGCCACCATCGACGAACGACTCGAAACCGAGAATGAACTGCGGCACCGCATCGCCGAGGTGTTTGCCCGGGAGTCCATTGTCATCGCCTTCCCGCAGCGCGATGTGCATCTGGAGACGTCGAAGCCGCTGCAGGTGGTGATCACTCCCGCGATCCGCGAGGGAGCGGAAATGCGGGACACGCCGAAATAGGATTTCGCCGTGAACGCAGCGAACACCGAGCCGGCCTATCGTAGTGCCGCGCTTTAGCCGGCACTGATTCGGCCACGTCAAATACCGGCGTGGCGGTCCAGACGCGGGCTGAAGCACCGCGCTACGGCGAATGCACCCGGCCTCGCCGTCTCCTTGTCAACACCACGGGCGTGCGCTAATGCCTGATCCGGAATGATCACCAAAACCATCTACGCCAGCCAGGCTGGCGCGAAACTGAACAGCAACGTCGCGACCGGGGGAGGCACTGACGACACCGCCGCGCTGCAAGCGGTCCTCGACCAGGCCCGCGATGGCGGCGGAGTTCGCCTGATCATGGACGGTGCCGCGCTGGTCACCACGCTCCGCCTCCACTCCAACACAACCATCGAATGCCTGCACAAGGAGTGCGGATTCTTTCAGGCCGATCAGACCAACTTTGCCCTGGTGATCAACGCCAACCCCTCCGCGGGCGAGATCAAGGACCGCAACCTCACGCTCCTCGGCGGCACCTACAACCAGAACTGCCGGAACCAGGTGCATCATGTGCCGCTGGAGGTGCATTACTCCAAGTGCCAGCATCAGGTCGTCGGCCTCGCTTTCTTCGGGGTCGAGAACCTCCTCGTCCGCGATGTCGCCGTGCGCGACCAGCGGACCTTTGCGTTCCTCATCACCAACTGGCTCCACGTGACCATGGAGAACATCCGCCTGGAACTGCCAGGCTTCATCCACAGCGGCAATCAGGACGGCATTCATATGCAGGGGCCGGGCCGCTTCCTCGTGCTGCGCAACATCTCGGGCCGCACGGGTGACGACTTCATCGCCCTGAACGGCGACGAGGAGACCAACGGCGAGCCAAGCTGGGTTCATCCTAGTGCCACCGTCGGCCCGATCACCGATGTCCTGATTGACGGGGTCATGGTGGATGACGCCGCGCAGGTCGTCCGCATCCTGTCCCGCGAAAACCTCCTTGACCGCATCACCATCCGGAACATCAGCGGCAATTACCGCAGCTTCGGCTTCTACCTCAGCGCCTGGGACTACAAGAGGCGCGGGCTGCAGGGTAATTTCGGCTCCATTCTGTTCGAAAACATTGATGTGCGGCAGACGAAACCCGACTACACCTACACCGAGCCGTTCCTGTTCCGCATCTCCGGCCGGCACCGGAATCTGACTCTGCGCAACATCCAGTACCACGACCCGGCGGACGACCGCTACCTCGTGCACCTTGAGGGTAAAACGGACATTCCCGACCTGGGCGACACGCCCGCGGACGTCGACTCGCTGGTGATTGACGGACTCCACATCCAGGACCACGGCGACACCCCGCAAACCCGTCCCTATATCCGGGCGAGCGGTCATGTTCGGAATCTGGTCGTGAAGAACAGCGAGATTTTCAGCGCGAAGCAAAAGCAGGCCGTTTTCCTCGCCACCGAGGGCGAACACGCCCGCATCGATCGCTTGGTGATGTCCAACCTCTGCACCGAGAACCTCGCGCAGTTGGTCTCCGACCCAGGCAAAAAAATCGCACGGATCGAAAGCGACCAGCCCTGATTTCGCCCGTGGTGCATCCGCCTTTCCTGTAGGAGCGGCTTACCAGCGGTCTTTGCCTTTGCATCATCGCAGCGGCCTCGGTTTGCTCCGAAGTCATGCGCCACTTTTCGTTTCACAACCTGTTTTGCCTGGGCGCCTGTTTCGCCGTCCAGTCATTGGCCGCCTCGGGCCAGGGTGTATCCGTCCTGTGGGCCCGATCCGGCGCAACCGGACGGGTGCTGGTGGACCGCGGCTCACTGGACTCCCTCCGCGCTCCCGGTGGGACGGTGACGCATGACTCCTTTGCCTTTGCCACCACGGCGTTACCCCGGCTTGAGCTGGCCATCTCGCCCGCGGTCGCGGCCACGTCGCTGCCCGTGCTTGTCACCATCGAGGTCGCCCCGCGTCCCTTCACTTTCCGACTCGGCGATGTCAGCACTTCCTGCCCGATCTTTATGCCCGACGAAGGCGTGATCGTCACGGCCGCGTCCGACCTGCGTACGTACGCTGAGATTGCCGCAAGCATCCGGCAACGCGGCGGCCAGACCAAGCTGCAGCGCATCGCCGCCGCACCCGAGGCCAGTTTCGCCGCGGCGGCCGCCACCGGACGCGAGGTGAAAGTGGAAACCTGGCTCGGCGTGAGCCGCGATATGCGACTCTTCTGCATTGACGAGCACATGGAGACGTTCCGGCCCAAGTTCGCCGGCTACGACACTCCGCTGCCCGAGACGCCCAAACAGCCGGCCACCTATGCGTTTCAACTCGGCCGCGGCTGGGGCACGCGCGCGAGCAGCACCCGCAGCCTCGATGAGCAGGTACTGCCGATCCTGCGCGGGCAGATCGACGACGAGGACATCCTGTACGACCTGATCATGTTCGCCGCGCTGGAACGCTCCCCGCTCACGCCGGAGAACATCCGCGGCACGGACTACCTCGTCGCCGATGCCTTTGGCCACGGCCACATGTTCACGCCTGCCCAGGCCGAGGCGGAAAAAATGCTGCGCGACGCCGAACTGAATCCGCCCGAGGAGGTGGTGCTCTATGCCCGCGCCGTTGCCACGAACCGGGGCCAAACGCCCCAGTACGCACTATTTCGCACCGCCGCGCCGTCGCTGGCTACGCCGATATCCCCGAAACTGCCTGAGTGGAGTTTCGATTTCACCCAAGGCTTTGGCCACTTTGCCTCGGGCCGCGTGTTTGCTGTAAGCAAACTGAACGGCCGGCCGTTGACCGCCGAGGAAACCTCCGTGCTCCTGCTGCCCGGCGAATCTGCCATTTTGGAGTTTTTTGTCCCGCACCGCCCGATCAGCGCCGAGCGCGCCGTTGCCCTGGCCTGTCAGTCCTTCGATACCCGTCTGAGCGAAGCCCGCACCTTCTGGCGCGGAAAACTCCAGTCCGCCGCCCAGTGGCAGATCCCTGAGGCTCGCATCCAACAGATGACGCAGGCCGGTTTGCTGCACCTCGACCTCATCAACTACGGCCGCGAGCCGCACGGGCCCCTGCTGCCGGCCATCGGCCTCTACACCGCCATCGGGTCGGAGAGTTCACCCATCATCCAGTTTATGGACTCGATGGGCTGGCACGACACGGCGGCTCGCGCCCTGGATTACTTCCTGCAAAAGCAGCACGAGGACGGGTTCATCCAGAATTTCAACGGCTACATGCTGGAAACCGGGGCGGTGCTTTGGACGCTCGGGGAACACTACCGCTACACCCGGGACGATGCCTGGCTGCAGCGCGTGCATCCGCACATCACCAAGGCTTGCGCTTACCTCATCGCCTGGCGCGAGCGGAATCTGCTCCCCGAGCTGCAGGGCAAGGGTTACGGGTTGCTCGATGGCAAGACGGCCGATCCCGAGGATCCGTACCGCTCCTTCATGCTCAACGGCTACGCCTACCTCGGCCTCGTGCGCGCCGCCGAAATACTGCGCCCGTCGGCGCCGGAGGAAGCCGCGCGCTATCTATCCGTCGCCCAGGCGCTCAAGGCGGACATCCGCGCCGCCCTCAACACCAGCCTCGCCCAATCACCCTTGGTGCCACTCGGCGACGGCACCTGGATGCGCGCGGCCCCGCCCTGGACCAACTATCGCGGACCCGTGATGCTGCACGCCGATGGCGGACGCTGGTTCACCCACGGTTCGATGACATCCCGCGATTCACTGTTGGGACCGCTTTACCTGGTTTTCCAGGAGGTGATCGATTCGCACGATCCCCTCGCGGCCGAGCTGCTGCAGACGCACAGCGAACTGATGACGCGGGACAACGTGGCCTTCAGTCAGCCCTATTACAGCCGGCATCCGTGGCTGCATCTGCAACGCGGTGAGACCAAGGCGTTTTTGCAGGCGTGGTACGGTGCCGTCGCCACCATGGCCGACCGTTCCACCTACACCTTCACCGAGCACTTCTTTCCCGCCAGTTCGCACAAGACGCACGAGGAGGCGTGGTTCCTCATGGAAACCCGCTGGATGCTCTACCTCGAGGCGGGTGAAACGCTCCGTCTGCTCACCGGCGTCCCACGGGCCTACCTGCAGCCCGGTGCGACTGTCGCAGTTGACAAGGCTGCCAGCTACTTCGGTCCGCTGTCCTTCAACGTCACGGTCTCGGCAGACGACAATGAGATCAAGGTCATTGTCTCCTGCCCGGGCACCCGGCGTCCGCGCACACTTGAGATTCGCGTACCGCATCCAACCGGACGCCCGGTCGCAAAAATTTCAGGTGGAACTTGGAAGCCTGAATCCGAGACGGTCCGAGTTGAGAACTTTACCGGGCAGGCTGAAGTGATTGTTCGGTACTGAGGCGCCGGCCATCTACCAGGCAGTTTCATTCGCCGTAAAACGCGCCGAAGACCGAGCCGGCCTGACGTAGTGCCGCGCTTCAGCCGGCACTGGTTCGGCGACGTCTAAATGCCGGCGTGGCGGTCCAGACGCGGGCTAAAGCACCGCGCTACGAAGTCAGCGATGCTTAGTTTCTCCGACAAGCACCTGCTCGTGCAATCTTGTGCGAAAAGCAGCGGCTCTGTTCTGAACAAAAGTACCTGCGCTCAGCGCCCGGACTTCTTCGCGCGCTTGTCGGCTTTTTTCTGCGCCGGCGTTTTCAGCGGCTGTTTGCGTGACTGCTTCTGGGAGTTCTGTGATTTGGCCATAAATTGAGTGGATTGAAAATCGAGGTTATGAGACTGGCCGCGGCCTACCGCTTCTTGCCGGCCGCCGCTGCCTTGGCCTTGGTCGCCTGTTGCGACATGATGAGTGCGTTCTTCTTCTGATTCACGCCATCGGTCTTCGACTGCTTTTGCGCGGCGTGCTTCTGTGTGGATTTCGGAGATCTGTCGCCCATGTTGGTTGTTCCTTGGTTGAGTTGACTCACCTTCGGAATGTTCGTTTCCCCGACGGCGTGGACCTTTGTCACGGCGCTGGCTGGATATAGCGAGCTTTAGAATCCGCATCGGGCCACTCAAGCGTCTCCAGACAGGAATCAGGAAAGGCCGGCTGGCGCTGCGTCCAGCGGATGGCACAGCGGCTATCCGTCAGGGCCTCGTACAGTGCCGTGCCGAAATCATAGGCCCGGTCGTCGAAGCCCGCCTCCTCCACGGCATGGTCCAGCCCAAGCATCACCGCATGCATCCGGCCGCGCAGGCCGGGGATTTTCACATCAATCGCCTCGTTGCCCTGTTCGAGATTCGTCAGGCACGCCGCCGCGTCGTGACTGTGGTGCGACCGGCAGGCCTCGGGCCGGGACTCGTAGATCGAGCAGGCCCCGGCGCGCAGCAGCACGCAAGGAGACCGCGGCGGCTGCCAACCGGGACGATCGCGCTCCGCCAAGGCCACGCGGTGGGCCGCAGCCCGCGCTATGACCTCGTCGAGTTCGACCGGCGTGAAGTGCCGCTGGATGTGATTGGCGGCAATCAGCACCTCATGGGCCTGCACCCCCACCCGCTCATGGCAGCAGGCGGCACACCCGCTCCGGCAGGCGACCGCCGCCTGCGCTTCCGCGGGCGCTGACGCGTAGGCCCGGTCGAATCCCTCGTACGCCAGCCGCACCGTCGCCAGCAGGTCGGCCGGATTGCGCGTCCGCCGCAACCGTTTGAGCAGGGCTTCGCCCGTCTGGTAAAACATTTCCTCTTCGTCGGCATTGAATCCGCTGCCCATGGCACCACCCAATACTTTCCAAGGCGAACGTCACGCCCGGAGTCCGTCGTCATTCACCCGATGCCGGCGGGTTTCGACTCGCATTCCCACACGCATCTGGTGGTTTCGCTCGCGAGCACCCCACCCACCCCGGCTCCACCCCACCCCCATGAAGTTCGGACCCATCACTGAAACGGACCGTCGCAACTACCGTGAGCACGGTTATCACATCCTGCGCGAGGTCATCCCTCCAAACCTCCTGCGCGACCTCCGCCACGAGGCGGCCAAAGCGCACGACATCGCCGTCCGCCTGCACGGTCCGCAGACGCAACGTCTCGCCCCGCTCAAGGCTCATGAGGGCGAACTCGATCTGCAGCCCTTCAGGGAATTCGACCACATCGAGGGTCTGGTCGAGGCCATCCAGGCTCTGCTGACACCGGAACACACCCTCAAGCCGACCGAGGACGCCTGCCTCCTTTTCAGTCCCCGCGCCCGGCCGTGGTCCACCGAATGGCATCGCGACTGGCGCGACCACGTGCTGGAGGAGGAGTTTCAGAGGGAGATCGGCGATGCCCGATGGCAGGAGATCGCGACGGATTTCCGGTTGTGGAACCAGGTCAACTGTCCGCTCTACGAGGACACCGCCACTTGGTATTTGCCCGGCAGTTTCAAGCGTGTGCACAACACGCCGGAGGAGATGCGGGTGTATGCCTCCACCACGCAGCAGGAATTATGGGATGAGGACAAGCGCCGTACCGACGAGGAACTGGAACAATTCTGCCTCAACTACTGCCAGGCCATGCCCGGGGCCGTGCAATTGGTGCTCAATCCCGGTGATTTCTGCATCTACCGCAATGTCGGCTGGCACATCGGCAACTATGTGACGTACCGCCGGCGCGCGACGTTGAGCACCCACTGCTTCACGCCGGCCTATGCCAAGTTCGCCGCCGATTACGCCCACATGCTAAAGGCCGTCGAGGCCGGCATCGAACGGCACAAACGCATGGCGGCGGCCGGCGGATGAGCGGTCCTCTGGTCGGTACGCAGCCAATCCCAAGTCTGGCACTCAGATGGACGCGCTAAAAACCGGGCCGGCCCGGGGCGAACAGATTCAGATGAGCATGCTCACACCGCCGGCAAGGCCGGGTAATCGGTGTACCCGCGCGGACCGGGTGAGTAAAACGTCTTGGCATCGGGCTCGACCAGCGCAGCCCCGGAACGCACGCGTTCCACGAGGTCGGGATTGCTGATGTAGTGATGGCCGAAGGCGACGGCGTTCAGGGTTCCGTCCGTCACCGCCTGGGCGGCCTCGGCGGGGGAATATCCCATGTTGCCGATCAGGGCCCCGCGGAATGCCGCCCGGGCCGGAGTCACCACGTCCGCCTTCTGCACCCCAAAGAAATCGCCCCGCATGATGTGCAGGTACGCAATGCCGCGCTGGTCTAGTTGCGCCGCCACATAACTTGTCAGCGCGACCGGATCGCTGTCCTTCATGTCGTTGTAGCTGTTAAGCGGAGAAATGCGCACACCGACCCGGTCGCGGCCCCAGACGGCCACCACGGCATCCACCACCTCGAGGAGCAACCGGGCGCGATGCGCGATCGGACCGCCGTAGGGACCGCTGCGCTGGTTGCTGCCGTCGCGCAGGAACTGGTCGAGCAGGTAGCCGTTCGCTCCGTGAATCTCCACGCCATCGAAACCTGCCGCAAAGGCGTTCCGGGCAGCCTGCGCGAAACCGGCGATGATGCTGGGCAGCTCGTCGTCCTCCAGGACGCGAGGCGTCTCGTAGGGTTTCTTGCCCTGCGGAGTGTGGGTCTCGTCGTTGGTGATGCGCAGCGGACTCGGGCCCACCGGCTGGATCCCGTTGTTCAACAGGGAATGACAGGCGCGGCCGCCATGCCAGAGCTGCAATGCGATCCGGCCGCCCTTGGCGTGGACGGCTGCGGTGACCTTCTTCCAGGCGTCGACCTGCGCCTGTGAATAGATGCCCGGTTCACGTCCGCCGAACGCCGAATTGCCTTCCATCACCATGGTGGCCTCCGCCAGGAGCAGGCCGGCGCTGGCGCGCTGCCCATAATATTCGGCCATGATGTCCGTCGGGACATGCGCAGCATCGGCGCGGCAGCGGGTCAGCGACGCCATGACGATGCGGTTGGGCAGTGCGAGGGCACCGAGTTTGACAGGAGTGAAGAGGGCGGCGTGTTGCATGTCTGTTAAGAGGAGAAGCCAAGTGAGACTTGATACACGCAAACGCAAATCCGGATCGCACTTCATTTACGGTCACAAAGGGCGATGCCGGCGTCGCAGCCATGGGTCCAGGAACGTCTCGCGCCGGGTGATTTCGCGCTTGGCTCACCTGCCCGGCGGCCAGAACTTGCCTCAGGTCGCTCCAGGTCCGTGGACTCGCGCCCTGATCTTCCATCCCATGTCATCAATCTTCCGTTTCCTCCTCGGCTTCATCTGCCTCCTGCTGCCGGCTGTCGCAGCACCATCGCCGGATAAGACACCGGCCGACAGCTATTTCGACCAGACCGGCCGCACCGATGTCCTCAGCGGCGGAGTGCGGATGATTGAGATCAAGACTGAGAAGGGAAACTTCCGCGTATGGACCAAGCGCGTTGGCAACAACCCGCGCATCAAGGTCCTCCTGCTTCACGGCGGCCCCGGCGGGACGCATGAGGCGTTCGAGGCTTGCGACAGCTATCTGCCCGCCGCCGGCGTGGAATACTACTACTACAACCAGTTGGGTTCGGCCTACAGCGACCAGCCTGATGAACCCGCGCTTTGGGAGCTGCCGCGATTTGTGGAAGAGGTCGAGCAGGTCCGGCAGGCGCTCGGGCTCGGCCGCGACAACTTCTACCTGCTCGGCCAGTCCTGGGGCGGCATCCTCGCGATCGAGTACGCCCTCAAGTACCAGCAGCATCTCAAGGGCCTCGTCATCTCCAACATGATGGCGAGCATCCCGGCCTACAATGAGTACGCCAAATCCACCCTGATGCCGGCCATGCCCCCGGAGGTCTTGAAAGAAGTGCTGCGCTACGAAGACGCCAAGGATTACGAAAACCCGAAGTACATGGAACTGCTCATGCAGCACTATTACACCAAGCACCTGCTGCGCATGCCTCTCGCCCAGTGGCCCGACCCCGTCAATCGCACCTTCGCGAAGCTCAACCGCAAGGTCTATGTCCCCATGCAGGGTCCGAGCGAGATGGGCGCCATCGGCGGGTGCAAACTGGAGAAATGGGATCGCACGGCGGACCTTGCCGCCATCAAGGTGCCCACCCTCGTGGTCGGCGCCCGGTACGACACGATGGATCCCGAACACATGCGCTGGATGGCCGGGCAATTCCCGCTGGGTCGTTTCCTTTACTGTCCCGAGGGCAGCCACCTCGCGCTCTACGATGACCAGCAGGTCTGGTTCAAGGGCTTGATCGCCTTCCTGCGCGACACCGACCGTGCGCCCTGAACATTCGCCGGAGTGAGACCCGGACGGCTTGCCACCCGACGACGGCGGCGCTTGGCTCGCCGCATCTTGAAGCTTTTTCCGCCGCCATCGTCCCGGTTCCATTCCTGCCCAGCATATTGCATCCGGGATTCGCAAAGCGGTCGCTGAACGCAACCGGGCATTCCGAGTTGGCACCATGGCAAGCACGGCACGTCCGCTGACACCCGACGAAACCCGCGAGTCGCTCTCATGGTTCAATTGGAACATCAGCCTGCGCGGCGTGTTCGAGACCATCTGCGGCGGCACGACCCTGGTGTTCACCGCCTTCGCGCTCGTGATCGGCGTGCCGCAGGATGCGATGGGATACTTCACGGCCATCATCAGTTTTTCCTGCATTTTGCAGGTGCTGGGCATGCCGCTGGCCAGCCGGGTGCGGCGGCGCAAGCGCTTCATTCTCACGGTCGCGCTGATCGAGCCGTTGCTGCTGATCATCGCCGTGCTGCTGGCGCCTTTGCTGCCCGCCGAACTCCGGCCCGTCTCGCTGGGCCTGGCCTTTTTCCTCGCGTCGGCCTGCCTGCATCTCACCCGGCCGTATTCGGACAACTGGCTCGCCACGACCATCCCGAGCGGCCTGCGCGGACGCTATATCGGCCAGCGGCTGCGCCTCTCCAGCATCGCGATCATCGCCTCGACCCTCGTGGTCGGCGCCGGGGTCGAGCTGCTCGGCAAGACCAACGGCGCCGGCCTCGCCGGCCTGCTGATCACTGGCGCCTTCTTTGGCGTGGCCGCCGCCCTCACCCTGGTCCGGGCCACCAAGCCGGTCGTGCAGGAGCCTGCTCCTTTCCATACTCGTGATTTCAGCCAGGTGCTGCGCACGCCGGCCTTTGTGCGGCTGACCATCGGCACGGTGCTGTACATGATCCCCTTCTTTTTCGCCGGCGCCTACTATCAGGTCTTCAACCTCAGGGTCGTGGAAATGCGGCCGTGGCTCATCGCCTCGATGGGGGTCGGCTACCTGGTCGTCAAGCTGCTGCTCACGCCAGCGTTGGGCCGCGTATGCGACCGGATCGGTCCGCGGCGGCTGCTCTGGGTGGCGTCGCCGATCTACACGGCTTTTTTCCTCTGTTTCCCGTTTGCCGAGCCGGGCCGCGCGTGGCCGATCATCGTGGCGTGGGCCTTTGTCGCCCTGGCTGATGGCATCTATGGCGTCGCCGCACCCGCCGCCCTCTACGGCACAATCCCGGAACACGGCGCGCGTCCGGCGTATTTCGCGGTCTTCAATCTCGTCAACCTGAGCTGCTCCGCCGTCGGCGGCGTGCTCGCTGTGCCATTGCTGGGCCTGCTCAACCGCATAGACTGGAACCTCGGCCTCGCGCACCTCGGCGGCTATCACCTGTTCTATGCTTTGTGCGGTGTTGCCATGGTGCCGTGCACGGCCGCGCTGCTGCTGTTCCCGAAGCCGGCCCCGGCCGACTTATCCGCCGAAGAGCGATCCCGGACTCAAGGTCAGCACGGTCAGGAATAGCCAGATCAGGATCATAAACCAACCGCCCAGCATCACGACGGCGGCCAGCAGTCCGATCAGATCATACCGGCCGGCACGTGCCTGGCTGCCACGGGATAGACCCAAAGCGGCCAGCCCCGCACCCAGCAGTCCCGCCAGGACCGTCAGGGCCCGTCCCCACCAGGGAGTTCCCGCGGCACTGCCGGAATCAAGCGACTGGGTCAGCTTAACCCACGCCACCAGCCACACGGCTGCACCGACGATCGCCACCGCACTTTGCAGGAGCAGTCGGTACCGCGTGGGGCCCGACCCGGAGGCATCCTGTTCCGGTGTCGGCGATGTGCTCATGTTTTCACTTTGTCCGACCCATCATTGCTGTCAGCCCGAATCCGGCCTGTCGCCGGCGGTCTCGTCCGGATTTTTGCCGGCTCCTTTGACCGCGTCTTCCGCCCGGCTGGCCACCGCGGCGATGCGTTCCACGAGCGCCACGCGTTCCTCGGCCGTGGTGACATGCAACCGTGGCCACATGACGAGTTCGAGACCGGCTTCGCGGCGGATTAACAGGCCCCAGCCGTCGGGCACCTCGTGCGGGGCGAAGAGATTTTCCTCCGCCACCAGGTACAGCAGGCTCGCGGCCCGCCAGCGGGCGAGGCGGGCAAATTTCGTGCCTTCGTACAGCCGGCGCTGGGCGATCCGGAATTCCGCTTCCAGGCGGGCATGGGTCCGGTGCCGCACACCGCGGAGGTCCACGGCGTCGAACTCGGCAAACAGCTCCTCGCCGCGACGCAGGTCGGGACGGTGGCCGCCGATCAGCGCCCGCAGCGCGGACAACCTTTGCGCCAGTTCCGCCAGCCGCACGGCCTCGCCTTTTTCGCGGGCACTGTCCCGCCGGAAATCGGCCCTCGACACCTTGCACTCAAAGACCGCGGTCCGGGCATTGGCATGCAGCGAACGCGGGGTCGCGGCAGCGACATCGGCCCGGTAATTCGAACGCGGCAGGCGGACTTCCGTGGCCGCCAGCACCAGTCGCTGCGAACGGGCCCAGGCCAGGGCGAGCTGCTTTAGGCCGCAATGCGCCGCGCTCTCGGACCGGGAGCCGGCCGCGGTGACGGCGTCAGGCCCGGCAGGTTTCATCCATGATGCGCACCATCGTGTCCTCGACTTCCTTTGCGGTGGCCGCGGCCCCCGGGGCGTTGAACATCGTGAGCAGCATCGTGGGCTTGATCGTTGCGAGGATCGTGCGGCCGCCCTCGGCATAGACGGCAATCCGGCACGGCAGCGCCGTCGAGATTTCGATGGCCTGGTTGAGCACGACCTGGGCGTGGCGCGGGTTGCAGACCTCGATGACGCGGCACTCGCGGTCGAAGGGCACGCCCTTGCTTTCCATTTTTTCGCGAAGGTTGTGCACGGCCTGCACGCCGAACTTGTGGCTGGCGGCGATCTCCGGGAGACGCTGGCAGACGGTCTCGAGCGGCAGGGCGGTGGAACGGATGATCAGGAGGTCGTTGGGCATTGGGTGCGGGGGTTGAATGACGGGCCGGATCATGGGGATTAACCGGCGTTTGGAAAGCCAGAGGATTCCGAGGTCCTGCCGGACCATAGCCCGGGCTTGCAGACATCCCCCAGGGGTTGTCATTTTGAACGCAGTGAAGAATCCAGTGTACCTTCCGCCATGTCCGACGCTCTGGATGCTTCGGCTACGCCTCAGAATGACAATGGATTGGATGAAGGGCTAGGATCGGCGACCCACTCAAGTCTCCCGCGTAATGCCCAAGATGCTCTCACCGACCATACCCCGACTCGGGCGGCAACCGGCGCTGGACGGCATTCGCGGTGTGGCCGTGCTGGTGGTGCTCGGCCACAACCTCGGCTGGGGTTGGCTCCGGGGCGGCTTTTTCGGCGTCGACATGTTTTTCGCCCTCAGCGGGTTTCTCATCACCACCCTGCTGCTGGAGGAATACTCCCGGACGGGCGGGATTTCGCTGGGACGTTTCTTTGTCCGCCGCGGACTGCGGCTCTATCCGGCCCTGGTCGTGCTGGTGGCATTTTCGGTCGCATCCGTCTTCGTCTTCCATCCTCCCGTCGCGGCGCCACGCGTGACCCTGATGGCCGTATCCGTGCTGGGCTATTTCTCGAACTGGGTGCTCGCGCTGGATTCCCACGCCTGGGCCGGCGGCATGGGTCACACCTGGTCCCTCGCGATCGAGGTGCATTTCTACATCCTGTGGGCGCTGATTGTCGTCGCCGTCACGCGGCGGCGCGGGGCGGACCTGTGGCTGCTGGGGGGCCTGGCATTTTCGATCGCCCTGGTCTCAGGCATGTGGCGGGCGGTGGCGTGGCTGATGGGCTGGGAAGCCAGTTATTTGTACGCCGACACGGATGCACGCCTCGATTCCGTCTTCCTGGGCGCTGGTGTGGCACTGCTCCGTCTGGGACACTTCAACGACCCGCAGGCGAGTCCGCTGCGGCACATGAACCGTTGGACCATCTGGAGCTTCGAGACCGCCTGCATCGCCGTGCTCGCCACCTTGGTTTACACGGTCCGGCAATCCGCGCCGACGGCCTATCTGGGCGGATTCGGCGTGGCCGGCGGTGCGACCGCCCTGCTCATTTTAACCACGCAGTTGAGCAAACACTCGTTTGTCGCCAAGGCCGCAGCACTCCCGGTCCTGGCCTGGTTCGGTGTAGTCTCGTATTCAATCTACCTGTGGCACGTGCCGGTGGGAAAAGTGCTGCCCGCGGAGAAATTTGCCGCCCTGGGCCTGCCACCGATGGCGGTGGAAATGCTCCGGGCCGCCATCGTGGTCGTGATCGCCGCCGGCTCCTATTACGGGATCGAACGGTATTTCCTGCGGTTGAAGAACCGGGAGAAGTCGCCAGTCACTCAGCGATAAAAGGCCTGGCGAGTGGCAGCGTCGGGACTGACACAGGACTCAATGCGGTAAACCTCGGAATTTTTACCACAGAGACACAGAGGGACAGAGAATACCGCGAAATATACTGTCCGGTTGTCTTTGTCCCTCTGTGTCTCTGTGGTGAAAACTGTTTTCTCCGGATGAAAACGCGCGGCTTGCAGCCGGACTTCGCGCAGTCATGGTTCACCAAAAATCCCCCGCATGCCCGATCAACCTGCCGCCACGCCGCCGCCGCCGTCTGATTTGCCCGACACGAAACGCGAGACCGAGTGGCTGACCCTGACCTACCAGCCCAATGCCGCCAACCTGACCGTACGGGCCACCATCGTCGGCATGCTGATCGGCGGCGCGATGAGCCTCTCCAACCTCTACGTCTTTTTCAAAACCGGCTGGAGCATGGGCGTCACCCTCACCGCGTGCATCCTCGCGTTCAGCGCCTTTCAGTTCCTCCAGGCGGTCCGACTCGTCAAGAAGCCCCTCAGCGTCCTCGAGAACAACGCCCTGACCACCGTGGCCTCTGGCGCTGGCTTCATGACCGGCGGCGGCAACATGGCGGCGTTCGGCGCCCTGCTGATGGTCACGACCATGCGGCCCGAGCCGCTCCCGATGATCGCCTGGTTCGCGCTGATCGCCGCGTTGGGCGTCTTCGCCGCAATTCCGATCAAGCGCCAGCTCATCAATCAGGAAGGCCTCGCCTTCCCGACCGGCACGGCGACCGCCGAGACCATCCGTTCCATCCATGCGGCTGCCTCGGGCGACGGCGCCAGCAAGGCTTCCTGGCTGGCGGGTTCCGCCGTCTTTGCCGCGATTGTCACCTGGCTGCGCGACGCGTGGCACGTCATCCCCGGCACCTTCGGCCTGCCCGTCATGCTCGCCGGCCGGCAGCTCGCGGAGTGGACGATCTCCATCAAGGCCGAGGTCGTCCTGCTCGGCGGTGGCGCCCTGATGAGTTTTCGCACCGGCTGGTCGCTCCTGCTCGGCGGCGTGCTCACCTACGCCGTGCTCGCACCCTCGCTGGTGGAACGCGGCATTGTCACGGCCGTGAGTTACAAGGCCATCGTGGCGTGGACCCTCTGGCCGGGCGCCGCGCTGCTGGTCGCCGCCGGGCTGACGTCCTTCGCGATTGATTACAAGAGCATCGCCCGGTCGTTCACCGGGCTGACCCAAATCTTCAGCCGCGGCAAAGTCACCGACCGCGGCATCGCCGCCGTGGATTGCCCCGAATGGTGGTTCCCCGCCGGCTTTGTGATCCTCGCCCCGGGCGTGGTCTTTCTGATGGTCTGGCTCTTCCAGATTCCGCTGTGGGCCGGCCTCATTGCGGTGCCGCTGGCCGTGGTCATGGGTTTTGTCGCCGCCCGCGTCACCGGCGAGACCGACGTCACGCCCACGAAGGCGCTGGGTCCGGTCACGCAGATGATCTACGGCATCATCACGCCGGGAAATCTGTCCGGCAACATCATGTCGGCCAACGTCACCGGCGGCATCGGCCTGCACGCGGCGGACCTGCTGACCACCCTCAAGACCGGCTGGCTGCTCGGCGCGAAGCCCCGTCACCAGGTCTATGCCCAGCTCTTCGGCGTGGTCGCCGGCGCCATTGTCGTCGTCCCGGCTTTTAATCTGATCTTGCCCGATCCCAGTGTGCTCGGTGGCGAGACCTGGCCGGCGCCGTCGTGCGTCGTGTGGGCCGGGGTGTCCAAGGCATTCTCCGATGGCATCGGCGCGCTGCATCCTTCCTCGCGCACCGCCATCATGGTCGGCCTGGTTCTCGGCGTGGCGCTGGCCCTGCTGGAAAAATTTGCGCCCCGTCGCCTGCGGCCGCTCCTCCCCTCGCCCTCCGGCCTGGGCATCGCCATGGTCATCCCGGGCAGCAATTGTATAGCAATGTTCCTCGGCGCGGCCATCGCCGAGGCCATGCGCCGCTTCGCCCCGAAGCTGGCCGAAAAGACCGTCGTCCCCGTGGCCTCCGGCCTCATCGCCGGCGAAAGCCTCATGGGCATATTGATCGCCCTGCTGATCGTCGCCGGCGTGATCGCAGCCTGACGTAGTGCCGCGCTTCAGCCGGCACTGGTTCGGGAGGGTGATGTGGCGGTGTGGCGCTCAAGCGCGGGCTGAAGCTCCGCGCTACGCCGCCATCGCAACATGACAGCGGATCAGTGCGGAATGCCCGTGGCGGCACCGGACGCTGCATGGGATGCAGATGACTCTGCAACCGCCGGTCAGGCTGTTGGTTTCAACCTGACAACCTCGCCCGACTCGCGGCTGTGGATGGCGGCGGCGGCGAGTTGGCTGGCGGCGAGCGCGTCCCGCGGACCGGCGCCGTCAAAGGTTGCTCGGCCCAAAATGCAATCGGCCAGGTGCTCCACCGCGGCGCGCCAGCCCTTGTCCACGAGGTAGTTCACGTGAGGAAAACTATGCTCCATGAATTTCTTCAGTTCCGCATCGTTGTCGTCGAGCAGCCCGGCCTCCTGCTGGTTGCGGAGTTCCCAGCGCATGCGGCGGAAGGCATCCACGGCCTCGGTGCCGAGCTTTTCAAACAGCAGCTTGTGCGTGAACTCGCTCTCCGGGTGCGTGTGTCCGGCAAACCGGAACAGCGCCGGTTCGTCCTTGCAGCCGTACGTGCGCAACTCGGTGTATTCCTCCACAATCAGAGCCCCGGGGTCGCGGGACACGATCTCCAGGCGTTCCTTGGGCAAGTCGCAGGTGACCTCGCCCGAATTCATGATGGTCGCGACACAACCCGAGGCGAACTTGAGCGTGTAGATCTCATCATCCGCCCGGGCGCTGACGCAATACACCGACACGGCCTCCGAGCCGGTGAGCCAGCGCAGGAGATCGAAGACATGGCAGACCTCATGGATCACCCGCACGCCCGGCGGGTTGGCGCGGCCCCAGTTCCAATACTCGTCGCTGATGCGGAAGTAGATGTTGGTCGCCCCTCCGCGCTTGAGCAAAATGCGCCGCGCCTCGCGGCACGCCGGGGCGAAACGCCGGTTGAAACCGACCTGCACCAGTTTCCCATGACGGGCCTGCGCCTCCACCACCCGCTGGCAGGACTCCGGGGTGTCAGCCAGCGGCTTTTCCACGTACACGTGCTTGCCCGCTTCCAGCGCCTGGCATGTGAGCGGAACCTGAAAATCCTCCTTGGTCGCGACCACGATCAGCTCGATGGCCGGATCCTGCAGGAGGTCATCAAACCGCGTCGTCATTTGCGGCACCCCGTAGTCCGCCTGCGCGGATTTCGCCGCCGCGGCATTCACATCACATACGGCCTGCAGCCGGATATTGGGCGCACGGGTGAGATTGGGCAGATGCTGCGACCGGGCGATGCCGCCACAGCCCACGATGGCCGCGGTCACCTTTCGTCCCGGGACCGGCACTGCAGGGGTGGATTGATTCATGATGATAAAATTCAGGTTTGTTGTAGGACGGGCTCTTCGAACCTCTCCTGTTTAGCTTCCCGCTAGAATCCAATCTTTCTCGTTCTCTTAATCTTTCTCTTTCTCGGCTT
>CAZFHG010000016.1:0-818 GCA_964518665.1 uncultured Opitutaceae bacterium
GTGAAGAAGAATGACGGCGTGCTCTGGAAGCCCCTCGAGGTCGACTGGTTCGTGCGTATCCTCCGCTTCAACTCGCCGTACCTCGATTACCTCTGCGCGCAGATCGAGGAAGTTTGCCAGCGCTGGCCCGACAACGACGGCATCTTCCTGGACATCATCGGCTCGCATCGTGACTACAGCGACGACGCGCTGAAGGAGATGAAGAGGCTCGGCTACAACCCCGAGGTCGACGCCGACGTGGCGCGTTACGGGGAGGATGTCCTTTACCGTTATTTCAAGGCCACCACTGCGGCCGCGAAATCGGTGCGCAAGGACACGCCCGTCTTCCACAATTCCGGTCACATCTCGATGGGCGCCCGCAAGGCCCTCGCGTTCAACACGCACCTCGAACTCGAATCACTGCCCACTGGCGGTTGGGGCTACGACCACTTCCCGTTGTCGGCGCGCTACGTGATCACGCAGAAGTGGGACTTCATGGGCATGACGGGCAAGTTCCACAACACGTGGGGCGAGTTCGGCGGCTTCAAGCGCGCGGCGGCGCTGCAGTACGAATGCGGCGCGATGCTGGCCTACGGCGCCAAGTGCAGCGTGGGCGATCAACTGCACCCGAACGGCGAGATGAACCTCGATACCTACCGCACCATCGGTGCGGCCTACGCCGAGGTGGAGCGCAAGGAGCCGTGGTGCGACCACGTCAAACCCGTGGTGCGCATCGCGCTCGTCAGTTGCGAACAGAACCAGGACCGCTGGCGGGGCGGGCATTCCCATTCGGTCCAGGCCGACGAAGGTGCCGGCCGCATGCTGCTTGAGATGCACCA
>CAZFHG010000016.1:828-22306 GCA_964518665.1 uncultured Opitutaceae bacterium
CCAGCCTTTCGTCGTGCTCGACGAGCACGCCGATTGGTCGGGCTTCGATCTGGTCGTGCTGCCCGACGGCTACGTGATGAACCCCGCCAACACGGTGAAGGCCAAAAAATTCCTCGCGGGCGGCGGCCGCATCATCGCGGCGGGCTCGGCGCTGCTGGATGAAAAGCAGGAGAAGTTCGCCGTGGATCCCGGCGCCCGGCTGCTCGGCCGCTCCGCCAACGACCCCGACTATCTCGTGGCCACGGCGCTCACGCCCGGGGTCGTGGTGAAGTCCCCCATCGTGATTCTCGGCGGCGCGTTTGAGATCAAGCCGACCACGGCCAGGGTGCTCGCGGAACGTCGCGCCTCCTATTTCAACCGCACCTGGGAGCATTATTGCTCGCACCAGCATGCGCCGGATGCGCCCGGTCGCGCCTCGCCGGCGGCGGTGCTGGGCAAGGGCATCGCCTATTTTGCCCACAACCTCTTCAGCTCCTACCGGACCTACGGCCAGCCGCTCTTCCGCGACTTCTTCGCCGCGGCGCTGCACCACCTGCTCGACGGCAAGCTGCCGGTCGAGACCAACCTGCCGTCCACGGCCCGCATCAATGTGCTGGAGCAGCGCGCCGAGCGACGCTACGTGGCGCACCTGCTTTTCGCCGTGACGAGCAACCGCGGCTCCTTCCGCGGGCAGAACGTCGAGATCATCGAGGATCTTGTGCCCCTGCGCGACATCCGCGTTCGCCTGCGCCTGCCGAGGAAGGTGAAGACCGTGCGCCTCGTTCCCGACGGCGGCGCCCTGGCGTTCACCACCCACGCCGACGGAATCGAATTCACCGTGCCCGAGTTCACTGCTCACCAGATGGTGGAACTGGGGTACTGAGAAATCTGGTGCCCGGGGTGGGGATCGAACCCACACTCCCTTACGGGAAGGGGATTTTAAGTCCCCAGCGTCTGCCATTTCGCCACCCGGGCGTGCGAAGAGTCCTAACACAAAGGCGAGGCCAGTGCCGGAGCGAGCCAGAAGCGGATCCAGCTGGAGTTGGCCGAGAAAGGCTCAGGGTGACAGAGCATCTAGGCGACAGGCACAAGGCCCTGAGCAAAACCAAAGGGCGTGCTGATCCGGGTGTATTGAACCACAAAGGCTCAGATGACTGATAAGGCTCTGATAGTAACGGGAACCAACGGGGGAGGGGGATAAGGTTGTTTTGAACCGCCAAGGGGGTACGAAGGGCCGCGGAGAATTATCCTGATACACGCGGCCTTCTGTATTCACGATTTAGCCAGTACCAGCGTCGATTGGCGCTGAATAGAGGTCTATCCAATGTATATGTGTGAAATGGCTGATTTTGGGATTGGCGGTGGATTTCACGGCGGCTTCATCAAAGTTTCACATAGCGGGGGCAGACTATGCGCATGAAGAATCCTAGCTTTCTCACGGTTCTGCTGGTGCCGGCGCTCCTGTTACTGGTACCGCTGGTGGCCATGCAGTTCACCGCGGAGGTGAACTGGACCTGGTCCGATTTCCTCGTGATGTACGTCCTGATGTCGGTCGTGGGCCTGACGTACAAATTCGTGGCCGGCCGATCGGGCAGCATGTTGTACCGGCTGGCCGCCGCCCTGGCCCTGGGGGCGGGCTTCCTCCTGATCTGGGTCAATCTGGCGGTCGGATTCATCGGCGACGGGGACAACCCGGCCAACGCCCTGTATCTCGCCGTGCTGTTGCTCGGGCTGGTCGGTGCCGGGATCGCGCGCTTGGAGGCCCGGGGGATGGCCTGGACGCTGTTCGCGACGGCCATGGCGCAGTTTCTGGTCCCGGTGATCGCCCTGGTCTGCTGGCGGGAGAATTTCGACACCGCTGTGGTGAAGATCTTCGTGCTGAACTTCGTCTGGGTCCTGATGTTTGCGGGGGCGGGGCTTTTGTTCCGGCAGGCGGGCATAGCCAAGGCAGGCTAAATGAGCCTTGCCGGCGGGGGGCGGCGGGACCACGGTGCGCGCCAGTGAAAATCGGATTTCTCGGCGGGAGTTTTGATCCCGTGCACTTCGGCCATCTCATGGCCGCGCAGGATGCCTTCGAGCAGCATGGGCTCGACAAGGTCATCCTCGTGCCCGCTGCCCAGGCGCCGCTGAAGCCGAATGACGTGCAGTCCACGGCGGCGGACCGGCTGGCGATGCTGCGGTCGGCCGTGGAGTGGGACCACCGCTTCGAAATCTCCGACTACGAGCTGCGTAAGGGCGGCATCAGCTATACCATCGATTCCGTGCGGTATTTCCGCAACCTGTACCCGCACGATCACCTTTATTGGATCATCGGTGGCGACCAACTGCCCAAGCTGCATCTTTGGAAGCACATCGGTGAACTGGCGCAGATGATCGAGTTCATCTTCCTTGAGCGCCCGGGTCACCCAGTGAGGGAGCATCCCGACATTCCCGGGCTGCGCCTGCTGCGGTGCGACGGGCATCTGCTGGCGATCAACTCGACCGAACTCCGGGACCGGGTGCGGCGCCGGCTCTCGCTTGATTACTTTGTCCCGCACAAGGCGATTGTGTATATCAAGGAAAAGCATCTTTACTTGGAAAACAACGGATGAAATCCCACCACGCCCACCGCACGCCGGCCCCACTTGAACTGGTCAAACTCTGCGCCCGTGCGCTGGATGAAAAGAAAGCCGAGGATCTGCGCGTACTCGATGTGAGCGCCCAGTCCTCGATCACGGACTACCTGGTATTGGCCACCGGCAACTCGGAGCCGCATCTGCGGGCCCTGCGGGTCGAACTGGAGAAGGTGATCGATGCCTCTGGCACGCGCATCGTTGGCATGGAGCTCGCGCACGAAAGCGGGTGGCTGGTGGTGGACGCCTTTGATGTGATGGTGCACCTCTTCACGACCGAACAGCGCCGCAAATACCAGTTGGAGCGGCTGTGGAAGGATGCGGTCGAGGTCTCGATTCCGTCTTTGCTGGCGGTCCCCCAAGTGGCGGTCCCCAAGGCGCCCAAGAAGACGCCGGTGAAGAAAGCCGCGCCGAAAAAGACCCCGGCCAAGGCTGCAGGCAAGACGGCGAAGCGGAAAAAGTAAGGCCCGGGGAGCGCGGGCGGTCCGCCCGCCGAATTGCGGAAACCGGATGATTCGTCCATCCCTCTCTGGTATCCGGTTTCCGCTATCCGAAATTAAAAAGAATAGCCCAGCGAGCTGGTCACACGGCGGTCGGTACGGCCGTTCTTGTCGAGGATCGCGTTGTCGTACTCGTACTCGTAGCGCAGATTGAGCGAGATGCGTTCACTCAGCTTGCCCTGCAGGGAACTGTTGAACCGGACCTTATAGTTCTCCGCCTGGTCCACGAAGAGGGTGGTGGATGATCCTGAGGTCAGCGCCCGGGACCGGCCGTCAGGTGAGTAAAGGACATTGAGATTCTGCAGGAAGGTGAGCCGGCCATTGAGCTTGTAGATATAGTCCTGGAACGCCTCTCCGAGATAGGCGGTGCCTTTTTCCACGCCCTCGGCATCGCGATATTGGACGGTCATGCCGGCGCCGACCGAGCCGGTATGGCGTTCACCGATCAGAACCTTGTAACCGAAGCCGGCATTTTGCTCGGCGTTCAACCGGATGTTGGAAACGACGTCGCTGGAGTAGCTGGTGAGGGTCTGGCTGAAAACACGCTCAGAGATCTCATGGCGCCAACGGAAGCTCGCATCGCGCCGGTCGCTGCTGACCACCTGGGCGCTTTCACCGTAGAGGTAGCGGGCATTAAGCCGGTATTGGTTGAGCTTGGAGCTGCGTTCGAGCTCGGCGCGGGCGGAATAGTTCAGGGTGTTCTGCCGGCCGGCCTGGTTCAGAAAACCGAATTCCAACTTGCCCTTCCAGGGGCGGGTGGCGGCTTTCTTTGCCGGTGGACGCAGGGATTCGGCATCACGCAATTGGACCTGTTCAATCTCAGGTGGCAGACCGGCCAGGCTTTCCACGGGGGTTTCGGGCGTTTCCATTACGACCGCATCGGTCTCTGCGATGATCAGGTCGCCGAGAATGGAGGACCGAAAGTGGATTTTCCCATCGTCCCGGCGGATCAATTCGCCGGTGATGCGATCACCATTCGACAATTGCAGTTCTGCGGCGGGGAGGAGGGCGGTCACGCAAAGCGCACAGATGATATATAAGTATCTGTATGACAATTTCTTGAATTATGAATTAGGGTGAAACACTGCGGCAATATGACCCCTGCCAGCCGGCTTTACCTTGTACCAACATGGTGGTAACACGTTGGGACCGCGAGATGAAAGGATGCGAATTTAAGTCCAGCACTGGAGCAATTTGTTTCGTGCGGCCCGGTATTTTCAGGGGGATTTGATAAAATTTTGACCTTGTCCCCTTCGCACTAATGAGGCTTATTTGCACCACTGCTCGCTTTTGAGCCTTTGTTAATAATAAAAAGATACATCCATGAAACAGAACAGCTCTAAGGGCTTCACCCTCGTTGAAATCATGATCGTGGTCGTCATTATCGGTCTCTTGGCCGCCATGGCGATTCCCGCGTTCCAGAAGGTTCGTCAGTCCTCACAGGACAAGGCCGTCCTCAACAATGCTCGTCAGCTCTCCGCTGGTGCTGACCAGTACTTCCTTGAGAACGGTGTTTCTTCCGTGGCTTCGTCCAACCTCGTTGGCGCGAACGCTTATGTGAAGGCCGTCAACACGGTCGCTGGTGAGACCTATCCCGCTGGCTTCACCCAGGGTCAGGCCATCACGATCGCCGGCGTCGCTGGCGCCCGTACGATCACCTACGCTCCCTAACCGGTTGCAGGTTTAATCTTCAAGCCGTCCATGCATTGCATGGGCGGCTTTTTTTGCGCTGTATTTTCCCGGTAGCCAAAGTCATCACTGCCCCCAATCCTTATCCCATGCCATTTCTCAGTGATGCGGTGAAAGACCGGAAGTTCGCTGGCCTGATCCTGACGGCACTCCTAGCCCTCCTGCTGGGTTTTGTGATCATCCCGGACGATTTGGGGCTCCGGCTGGTGATCTATGGCGGCTATTGGGTGATCCTCGCGACCGCCGTGATTTTTGTCTGGGCGGTATGGCGCGGTGTCGCCGCCAAGCCGGTCAGGCTACCGGCAAGCGGACCCGATCGTTGGGTCTGGCTGGCAGTGGCCGGGGCGGCCCTGCTGCTGCTGGTACACGAAGCCTACGGATTCAAGGTGCTGATGGACGAGGCCATGCTGCTGGGCACCTCGATGACCATGCATCTGGAAAAGAAGGCGCTCGTGCCCATGCGCGCCCATGACATCATGGGCTACTTTCAACTGCTTGACGGCCAGTTGGACAAGCGGCCGCTTTTTTTCCCGTTCCTGGTGTCGCTGTTGCACGATACGACCGGATACCGCCCGGAAAATCCCTGGGTGCTGAACACCCTGCTCACCTTTGTCTTCATCGCCCTGGTGCACCTGATCGGTCGCCGGCTGAGCGGACGCAATGCCGGCGGACTCGTGGCGGTGCTCTTGCTGGCCGGACTGCCCTTGCTGGCCCAGAATGCGACCGGCGCCGGTTTCGAGCTGCTCAACCTCACCATGCTGGCCGCGACTCTGTGGCTGGGCATCCGCTGGCTGGAACGCCGCGATGCCGACAGCCTCACGGCATTTTGCTATTCCGGGGTCCTGCTGGCGCAGGTGCGGTATGAGTCGGTGGTCTTCCTGTTTCCCGTGGGGCTGCTGGTCCTGTGGGGTTGGTGGCGGGAGCGCCGGGTTGTGCTCAGTTGGCCCGTGGTTTTCGTCCCGCTGCTGCTGATCCTGTATCCGTTGCAGCATCGCGTCTTCACGGTGCGCGATTCATCGTGGGAGCTGGCAAGCCAGCCCGGCTACACGAAGGTATTTTCTCTGGATTACATCAGCGCCAATGTCGGGCACGCCCTGAATTTCCTCTTCGACACCACCGGCGACGTTTCAAATTCACTGGTGCTGTCGGTAGTCGGGGTACTGGCCCTGCCGTTCCTCGCCGTGTGGGTAGTAAGGGTCCTGCGACGGTCGGCGGCGGAACCGGTCCAGTCGGTGGCCATGGCCGTCTTTGCCCTGGGGTTTGCGATCTGGCTCGGCATCATGCTTTGCTACTTCTGGGGCCGGTTCGATGATCCGGTGATCCGCCGCCTCAGCCTCCCGCTGCACTTGTGGATGGCGCTGGCCGTGGTGGTCATGATTGGACAAATGGACCGCGCCGGCCGGTCCTGGCGCTGGATCATTGGCCTGCTGGTGCTGGCGCTGGCGGCGCGATCGGTTCCAGTCATGGCCCGTCATGCCTATACGATGGCCTACAACCCCGGCCTCGAGGTGGACTGGCGACGGGAGTTTATCGCCGCGCACCCGGAGCGTGACTTTCTGGTCATTGATCAGGACACCGTCATCTGGATCACCCATCAGGTTTCGGCCACTCCGGTTTTGCAGGCACGCAAGCGCAGCGAGGTCATCGAATTCAACCTGCGCAACCGCAGCTTTTCCGCCATTTACGCCTACCAGCGTTTCGACATCGACCCGGCGACCAGCCAGGCCGTGGTGGACCGCAATGACGACCTTGGACCCGCGTACACGCTGGAGGTCGTGGCGGAGAAACGCTTCGCGCCGCTGAGGATCGCGCGCATCAGCCGGGTGGTCGCAATTCACCCGACAGTGGACACGCCGCCGTTGCCGGCACCCAGCCGGCTCGAAAAACTCACGCCGGCCGAGCGGGAGAAGATACGCAGCGACTACTTCGACAATTTCATCAAGAACCTGCCGTAGCCACGCCCATGCAGATGCACACTGACCAGCACAGATATGAAGGCAGGGAGCCCCTGAAACGGACGTTGCAGTCGACCCTTTGAAGTCCGGACGAGACGCCTCCATGAATTTCCGGGCGCTGCGCGACACCCTCAACCGTCCGCTCACGGACACCGAGCAACGGCTGCTGGCCCTGGCGGCGACGGCGCCTTTGGCCGTGTGGATTGGGTTCATCGGCCTCTCGGTCAAACAGGCGGAGATGGTGGTTAGGAGCCACGGTTATTATGTGATGCTCGCGGCCTTCGCGTTGTTTGGCGCCGCGCTGTTCCGGATCCGGTCCGCCTGGTTTGCCACCGGCGGGGTGGTGAGCCGGAGGGAAGCGTGGCAGGCCGCGGCGCTGATCATCGGGTGTTCGTGGCTTTTCTTCAATTCCGAGCCCCTGCGGGCGAAGGTCCTGAATGACGAGTTCGTGCTGCAATCCACCGCCTTCAACCTGCATTTCTTTCGCGATGCCGGCGCGATGGTGCGGGGCTACGATATTGCCGGCGTATTTTTGCCGCTCGGGGACTATCTCGACAAACGGCCGATTTTTTATCCGTTCCTCGTGGCGCTGGCGCATGACCTCACGGGATTCCGGGTCGCCAATGCGTTCATGGTCAATGCGCTGCTCCAGCCGCTGTTGTTGTGGCTGGCCTGGTGGCTGGCGCACCGGCTGGCGGGGGGAGGAGCGGGACTGCTGGCCGTGGCGCTGCTCGGCACGCTGCCGCTGCTGGGCCAGAGTGCCACCGGTTCCGGCATGGAGCTGACCAATGTGACCATGATCCTGCTGACGGCGGCGCTGGCCGTGCTCTATCTGGAAAAGCCGGACCTCGCCCGTGTCTCGGCCCTGGCCCTGGCGCTGGTGCTGCTGTGCCAGTCGCGCTACGAGTCGGCGGTGGTGGCCGCGGCCGGCGCGCTGGTCGTGCTGCTCGGCTGGTGGCGGGAACGCCGGCTCATCCTCTCGTGGCCGGCGGTGCTGGCGCCGTTGCTGCTCGTGCCCTTTGCCCTGCAGCACAAGGTGCTCGCGAATTCACCCGTGCTCTGGGAACTCACGGAGGAGCGCAACGTGCGTTTCAGCCTGGGCTACGTGCCGGAGAATCTGCGCCGGGCCTGGGTCTTTTTCACGAGCACGGATTCGCACATGGCCAATTCCTGGTATCTGACCGCGGCGGGACTCGCCGGCTGCGGCTGGCTGGTGGTGCGGCTCTGGCGGCATCGCCGGTTGAAGCTGGCCGGGTGGCCGGCCCCGGTGCTGGCCGTCGCACCCATCGCCGCCGCCATCGTGGCGAATCTCGCGCTGATCCTGGCCTATTACTGGTCCGGTCTGGATGATCCCATGGCTTCGCGGTTTGCCCTGCCATTCTGCACCCTGCTGGCGGTCCTGTCCGCGGTGGCGCTTACGCTGATGGATGCGCGGGGCCGCATGGCCCGGGTCGCCCTGGCGGGGGCCTTGGTCTTCATCATCGGCGTCACGGTGCCCCGGCTGGCACGGCACGCCTATTCCAATCTCGGCATTCAGGAGCAGGAGTGGATGGTGCGCACGGTGGAAGCGCGCGAGCAGGGTCCGCGCATCGTGATCGCCAACCGGTCGACCATGATCTGGCTGCTTGAACGCATCCCCTCGATCCTGATCAACCGGGCGAGGCTGTATCAGGACCGGCTGAGCTTCCAACTCAAGGAAGGGGTTTTTCGCGAAATCCTGCTCACGCAGGAACTGCGGCCGACGAGCATCGAAGGGCAGCACCAGATTGTCCCGGAGGATATGATGCCGGCCAGTTTCCATCTCGAGACCGTGGCCGAAAAACGCTTCGGCACCAAATTGGTACGGATCAGCCGGATCGTGGCCATCGATCCGCCGCCGTCGGCCACATGAACCGGACCCACCTCCAGGCCCGGGGCAGGGGGCGCCTATGAGGTGGTCGCGACGCACCGAATGGTGGCTGGCGGGGCTGGCATTTTTTCTGCCCCTGCTCTTTGCCACGTTCACGCAGCACGCGTGGGAGGATTTTTTCATCACGTTGCGCACGAGTCGGAATCTGGTCGAGGGGAACGGTCTGGTTTTTCAACCCGGGGAGCGTCTGCACACCTTTACCTCCCCACTGGGTGTATTGGTGCCGGCGTTGGGGTTGTGGATTTCCGGCGGGAGCGCGACGGGGGCGCTGTGGTTTCTCCGGCTGGTCAGCGCTCTGGTGCTGGCAGCGGGCGTAGTCCTGCTTTGGCGAAGGACCGCCAGCCTGGGCTTGGGATCCCTGGGGCGGTTCGTGTGCTTTGGGCTGATTTTGGCGGACGCCAAAATGACGGATTTTTCCATCAACGGCATGGAAACCGCCCTGCTCGTGTTTTTTGGCATTTGGCTCTGGACGGAACTGGCGTCGCCGGCGGGACCCGGGACCGTTCCGCTTGGGCTCGCGGCGGCCGGACTCATGTGGACGCGGCCTGACGCGGTCATATTGGGAGTGGCCATGGGTCTGCCTTTCCTGCTTTTGCGGCCGAAAAGCGAATCCAGCTCCGGGACAAGATGGACGGTATTGGGCCGGGCGCTGCTGATTGGCGCGGCATTATATCTGCCGTGGTTGGTTTGGGCGTGGTCGTATTATGGCACGCCGGTGCCGCACACCATCATCGCGAAAGCTGCCTACACGCCGCCGGTCGGCCTGCATGGGTATTTGATGCTGCCGCTCCAGACCCTCCTCGGACGGTCCATGTTGGTTGATCTCTTCATGCCCTCGTACTGGGTGTTTGGCGGCTGGCCGCGTTTCCTGACTATCCTGGCGCAGGTGCTGGCGGCCGTGGCCGCCTTTGCTTGGATGATTCCCGGTTGGGCCCTGGCCGGAAGGCGCGCCTCGCTGGCGGTGTTTCTGGGCATGTTCTATCTCTGCTCGATCATCCTGTTCCCGTGGTATGTGCCGCCTTGGAGTCTGCTGGGTGCCATCGCCCTCGGCTTTGGCGCCGATGCCCTCGCCCGTCGCTGGCCAAAGGTACTGCCGGTTGTGCGGATTGCCTGTGCGCTCGTCGTCGTGGCGCAAGCGGGCATGTGGCTGGCCACGGCCTGGCAGATGCGCGTGCAGCAGGCGGTGGTGGAAACCGGCATGCGTCGGCAGATTGGGGAGTGGCTGGGAGTCAACGCCCGTCCCGGAGAAACCGTTTTCCTGGAGCCGCTTGGTTACATTGGTTACTATTCAAGGCTGAAGACGCTGGATTTTCCCGGTCTGAGTTCAGCGGAAGTGGTCGCGGCAGTGCACGGTGGGGCCAAGAGTTATGCCGCCCTGATCGAAAAGCTGCAGCCCGACTGGGTGGTGCTTCGTCCGGTCGAAGCGGCCCGCGAAGACTTCAAGCGGCGGCCCGTGCTGGCCGACTACGAACTGGTCAAATCATGGAATGTGCTGCCGCAGCTCGAGGCCGTGACTTATCTGCCGGGCCGGCCATGGAACGAATTTGAGGCCCGGTTCCTTTTGTACCGGCGAAAAGCTTCGGCCGTCGCGCCGGCGGTATCTCCACGCCGTTAGTCGTCTGCCCCGGTTCAAGGCCGGGGTTGGAGGGCTTGTTCGATGAGCTGGGCCCAGTCCTGCAACGAGCCCTCAACGGCCGCCTTCAGCTCTGCGGCGGAGAGACGGAAAATCAGGATGGAATAACCGACGTTGTCATCGGGCGTTCGCACGCGCAGGTAGTGGCAGAGGCGGGCAAAGCGCAGTTGATTGTACTCGTCCCACAAGGCGGCCCACGCCGCGGGCGTGGTATTCTGCATGAGCTCGGGATGGCCGTGCGGGGCCTCTTTCAGCAGGCGGAACGAGGCGTCGCGCTGGCGCAGGACTTGGTAGCGCTTTTCACGTTCCTCGGTCCACGGGCCGCGCAACGGACTGTAAACATGCGCGAGCATGGTCGCGCTGATTGCATAGACCCCGGGCTCGGGCCAGTACCAGGGATGCACCCGCCGGAAATCAAAGATGCCGGGCAGTCGCACGGCTTTGATCCCATAGAAATCGGGCTCGCCCGTGCCGAAGTAGGAAAGATAAACGGGTTCGCTGCCGCGACGATGCGTGTCGATCCAGCGCTTCAACCCCGGCAGGTCCTGTCCCCAGTCCAGGGAGCTGTCCACGAGATGCTTGTAGCCCTGCGCCGGACCGCCGGCCAACGGACTGAAGTACGCGAGGTAGTGGGGATATATGCCGGCGGCACTCGCGGCCTGTCCGCCCAGCAGCAGGACAAGTATGCCGGTCAGGACAGACCCGGCCGGACGCGACTGGCGCCACGCCCGCGCGGCCGCCCAGCCCAGCACTCCGCAGAAAATGAAGAGCACGGGATATGTTGGCAGAATGTGGCGGTGCCCGATGTTCAGTTTACTCGGCAGCGAAACCGCCCAGTACACGGCAAAGAGCATCAGCAAGGGTGTCGCCGCATAAAGATGGCAACGGAGGCGGGCCAGCCCGGCCACGCGTGCACGCACCAGCACCAGCACGACGCCGGTCGTCAGCGCCAGCAGGAGGGCCGGGGTGGTTTTATAGAGGAAGGCCTTGGGAAAAAAACTCACCCAGCCGGTCAGACTGTGCTGGCCATCGAGAAAGGCGCCGCGGGCCTCGACGCTTTTCAATGTGTAGGCGAAGCCGTAGAGGAAGCCTTCGGGCAGCAGTCGCCAGTCCCGGCAAAAGCCGATGACCGCGGCCTGCATCCGGCCCAGATCGAGCACGTCCGCCCACGGGACGATGAAGTTTCCCGGCGGCAGGGCGGGGTTGAAGGCGCTGTAGCGAAAACCGCAGAAGGCCCAGATGACAAAAACGGCCGCCAGCCCCTGGCCGCCGAGTGAAAGCAGCAGCACGCCAAGCTGCGACCAGCGCGACTTGAAAGTGCGGCCGAAGAGCACGAGCGGGGTTGGTGATATAACCCTCACCAACACCATGAGGAAAAAGATCGGGGGCAGGAGGACGGCGGAGTATTTGGCGACGCAGGCCAGGCCAAAGACGACGGCGCTCAGACACCAGATTCGGCGCCGGCCGTCATGCAGGTGCCACCACCAGGTGCTGACCGCGGCCAGCAAAAAGAGGGTCATCGCCATGTCCGAGGTCGCCAGGCCGCTGTGCGCAAGCATCGTGGGACTGAGGGCGCAGAACAGCGCCGCGGTGAGGGCGCCGGGCCAGCCGAAGAAGGAATGGGCCCAAGCGGCCACCAGCAGGACGGTGAGCAGGCCGAAGATGCCGTTCATCGCCCGGGCGTCGCGAAGCATCCGGCCGGGGTCATTGCCCGTGCCATAGAAAAACTCGTAGCCCAGGAGCCAGACATGGGACGTGCGCCAGAGCTCGCCGGTCTGGTCGGGATAACGGGCGCCGGACAGCACGGTGGGCAATGATTGCCAGCGCTGGGGCAGGAAGCCGTTCTCGGGATGCAGCCGGTAGTCGTTCCAATGGTTGAAGGTGTAGCCGCCTGTGATGTGGGCGATCTCGTCCGAGGTCGTGGACTTGTCCCGCATGGCCCGGGTTGCAATGAACCAGTGGCCGACGGCCATGCCCAGCAGCAGCATCAGTATCAACCGGAGTCCGGCGGAGTTTGGGCGGGGGAAGGACGACACAAGAAAGATGCTGACGGGCCGGGGTGATTAGGCAACTTGGGGATTTTCCCACCGCTGCATGAACGATGTCGAATACGCCAGGCTCGCCCGGGTCGAGGAAAAGCACTGGTACTACGCCGGCAAGCGCCAGTTGGTGCGGGACCTGCTTTTCCAGGCGCGGCCGTTGCGGCCGGAGGATGTCCTGCTCGACTGCGGCGCGGGGACCGGCCGCTTTGCCGCGGACCTGTCCGGCAGTTGTCGCGTGCTGGTGCTGGACGATCACGAGCAGGCGCTGCGGATGCTGCGGGAGCGCTTTCGCCCGGACCAGATCTTCGCCTTGGCCGGCGACCGCGTGCCGCTGCCGGATGCGGTCTTGGATTTTGTGACCGCGCTGGACGTGCTGGAACACACGCCGGATGACGCTGCGGTGGTGCGCGAGTTCCACCGCCTGCTGAGACCCGGCGGCGTGGTCGCCGTGACAGTTCCGGCCAGCATGGTGCTGTGGAGCGAGTGGGATGTCGCGCTGCACCATCACCGCCGGTACACGCGGCCGCAGTTGCGGGCGCTTTTCCCCGCGGCGGCCTGGGAGCTCGATTACGTCAATTACACCAATGTGCCGGTGTACCCGGTGGTCTGGCTGATCCGCAAACTCCGGCGCTGGTTTCCCGCCGGTCGCATCGACGACCGTCCGTTGCCCGGCTGGCTCAACTGGCTGTTGCGCGTCCAATTTGTCGGCCTGGCCCTGGCCCGGGTGCCGATGCCATTCGGGGTTAGCCTTGTGCTCGTGGCCCGGAAGCGATCTTAGCCTGCTATTGTCTCAGCCGCGCCAGGGCCACCTCGGCCTGGTCCGGCCCGCGCAGCCTGATCAAACCGCCGGCATAGGGCCGCGGCTGCGCAAAGCGGTCAAAGTGGATCGCAACCAACGCGGAGCCCGTGAAGCGGAATGGCCACGACACAGTCTGCGCCGGTCCCGTGGGAGTACCGTCCGGATCGGCCGGGGTGATTTCTACGCGTGCATTCCGGGCCTCGAAGACGAGGGCTTCGCTGTCGCGCATTTGGGGTGCAGTCAACTCGACCCGGGCCACGGAGAGTTCGTGCGGCGATTGCAGGCGCAACCGCAGGATCGTGTTTTCTCGGCCTGGCTGGTCGGCGGTGAGCGCCAGTTCACCCAGGAGCAGCGGCTCGATGCGCCGGCCTTTTCGCACGCAGAAATCAAAATCATCCAAGGTGAAGGCCGGGGTGAAATGATCCGCGATGTAATCGTGCAGTTCCCCGGCCGGTGCAAAACTGCGCTTGGTGAGAAACGCCATGTGGTCGCGCTGCACGATGATGCAGGCGCGCGGATTAGCTTCCAGGGCGCGGATGATGGCCTGTTGCCGCGGTGGGTTCAGGAGGGAGAACCAATGCGTGGTGTTCGCCAGGGTGGGCGTGGGCCGGCCGCTCCACAGGTTGAGGCTGAACATGCCGGGTTCGGAGAAAAGCACATCGCCGTGGGCGGCGGCATTGACGGCGAGCACGCGGAACAGGGCGGCGGACTCGCTGGGCAGGCGGATGATCTCGGCGCCGGGCAGATTCAGGTCACTCCCTTCGCGGTACCGGTTGCCCAGCGAAGAGAAGCGCCAGGCCAGGGCGATCGCCAGGGCCGCCAGCAGGCCGCGACCGAGCCAAGCCAAGGCGCGCGGGCTGAGTCGGGAGGAGGCCGGGTGTCGGCCGAGGAGCCATTGCAGGGCATCGTGTGCGCCCACCGCGGTGAGCGGCAGGGCGAGGAAGGTGCCCCAGGCAATTTGGCTGCCGGCCACCGGAAAGGCATGGAGAACCTGTCCGAGCCACAGCCAGCCGACCCAGGCGAGAGCCGGACGGGCCGTGGCCTGGCCGCCGGGCAGCGGCCACAGGAACAGCCACAGCCAGGGTACGCCGTAGCCAAACACCATTCGATCGGGGCTCGTGTTCGGGAAATCCAGCAAGGCGCAGGCCAGGCCGGCGGCAGCGAAGAGCCGGAGTACGGCCACCGTGACCGCCACGGCGGATTCCGCGGTGCGCGACACGGCGATCGCCACGAGGCACAGCAGCAGCGAAACAATCGCCAGGGCCGCGCTGCCTGCCGGCCAGACGTAGCGCAGATTGAAGGCGGCCGGCTGTTTCAAGGGATTGAGCAGTACGCCTTCAATGATTTCGCGGAAGCTGGTGCCGCGGAGCATCACCGGTATCAGCACGATGGCCGCCATCACCAGTCCGCCGGCGACACTCCAGCCGAGTGTACGCCAGGAAGCTTGCGGGATAGCGTGGCGGGACGTCACCAGCGCGGCGGCCACCGCGGCGCAGGCGAAGATGAGCGCGTAGGATTGCACCCAGCCCATGGCCAGCATTGGGCGCATCAGCGCGAGCGGCAGCAGGATTCCGACTGCGGCCACCAGGAAGGGCGCCCGGCGGCGTTGCACGGGTGACTCATGGTGCAGCCAGTTCCAGGCCAGCGCGGCCAGCACGACGAAGGCCCCCACGTTGATCTTGGTCAGGACCAGGGCGCCCGCCACTAGACCGGCTAAGCCGGCCCAGGCGACCTTGCGCCCCCGTGCGATCAGGCGGTAACCCAGCGCCGCCGCCACCCCCACCAGCAAAGCGATCAGACTGCCGGGATGCGTGGGCTCGCTGATCATGATCCACAGATAGACAAAGGTGCCGGCCAGGACCGCGAGGGACGTGAAGAAACTGCGGGTGGCCTGCCAGACGACCGCCGCACAGGCGAGGGCGGCGCCGATCCAGGCGGACAACGTCACCAGACGTCCGGCGATGTGGGTGAATGGCAGCCCGCATTCGCTCAGCAAATGGAAGAGGACGAAGGGGAAGGGGCCGTATTGCGTGTAGACTTCCCGATAAAGCCCGCCGTGCAGGGCATAATTGCGCAGGGAGATCAGCACGTAGCCTTCGTCATCATAAAACATGAACGCACTGAACATGGCCATGGCGGCGATGAAGCTGAGCATCGCCGCAGCGCCGGTAAAAACCAGCGGGCGCCACCAACCAATGAGGAGGGAGCGCAACCCGGTCACGGCGCGGAAGTGTCCGGCCGCGACGGCTCGCCCCGGGGGCGGCGCTTGACGAGGTAGAGCGGGCGCTGCTTCACCTCGTCGTAGATGCGGCCGAGATATTCGCCCAGCACACCGATGCCAATGAGCTGCACACCGCCGAGGAAAAGAACCAGCACGGCCAGCGTGGTGAAGCCGGTCTGCGCGATCTCGATGCCCAGCAGCCGGCGCGTGACATAAAAGGCCCCGAGGCTGAAGCCCACGCCGGAAACAAAAAGCCCGCAATAGGTCAGCAGCCGCAGCGGGAGCCGGGAGAAGCTGAAGAGTCCGTCGAGCGCATAGCGGATCAGCCGTCCCAGGGATTGCTGGGGCTGGCCGGCGGCGCGCTCCTGCCGGTCGTAGGGCACCTGCGCGACCGTGAAACCGACCCAGGCGCGCAAACCGGGAAAGAAGCGGTGCCTTTCCGGCAGGGTCTTGAAGGCCGCGACGGCCACGCGGTCGAGGAGGCAGAAGGTGCCGGCGTTGGTGTTGATCAGCGGCACGTCGGTGAGCTTCCGGAAAAGGGCGTGAAAAGCGTCCATGCCCAGGCGGCGCAGGCCGGTTTCCTGCCGGGAGACGCGGACCGCGAGCACGACTTCCGCGCCCTGCTGCCAGGCATCCACCAGCGCCGGGATGACCTCGGGTGGATCCTGAAGGTCGGCATCCATGGTCACCACGGCGTCGGCATTGGACGCTTCGGCCAGCCCGGCCGCCAGCGCGGCCTGAAAACCGAAGTTGCGGGTGAGCTCGACGGTTTGAAAGCGTGGATCAAGTGCGGCTTGGGCCCGCAGCATCTCGCCGCTGCGGTCGCGGCTGCCGTCATTGACGAGCACGGCCAGCCACCGGCACTGCGGTTGGGCGTCGAATAGCGCGGTCAGCCGGGCGAAGGTCTGCGGGAGCACAGCTTCCTCGTTGAAGACTGGCATGACAACGGCGAGGTGCGGGGACAGGGTGGGCATGACGGCGATGGCAAGCTAGGGGAAGCGCCGGGGACAGGGCGAGCACAAGCTGTCCCGGTTGATGGCAAAGGAGGGTAAAAATGGGCTTTGGGTCAGCGGCCGGTGGGATAATCCGCCGGCTGGTACAGCATGGACAACGGCGGGTTGTCGGGCAGCGCGGCCGGATCGGCCAGCCGGATCAGGCGGATGGAGAGGTCATGCTGGCGGATCAGGCTGCGTTCCCGCGGAGTATGGCATTCGTATTGGAACGGCTTGTAGGCGAGCGGGTGCGTCACACGCAGCAGCGTCTCGCCGCGGGGCAGGGGCAGCAGGGCGCGCACGGGGTAGAGCAGTTGCGCATTCACCAGGGCGAGATCGGGACGGTTGACCGGTGCGCCGTAGGGCACGTACAGCGAGCCGGCGATGGTGAGCGTATGCTTGGGGTTGCCCCAGTGCTGCAGCACGGCGGTTTCGACGTCGCGCGGAAAGACCCGGCCGAAGTGCGGCAGCAGGTTGAACGTTGCCGCCACCACGATGCCCGCCGCCACCACCGGCCGCAATCCGGGGCGGTTTGCGAGCAGTCCGGAGAGGGCCCAGCCGCCAAGCAGGCAGAACATCGGGATGAGCGGCTTCACCGTCCGCGCATACACCACGAACAGCTCAAGACCGTGGGCAAAGAGCAGCAGCAGGCCGTAGGCGGTGACCAGCGCGAGCATGGTCAACCGCACCCAGGCGGCAGGCAGCATCTGTTTTCTTATGCCCTCACCTATTGCCAGGGCGATGACTGCAACCACCGCGACGCCGAGGACGCCTTCCGAATGCCACAGGTAAGCCCAGGGCAGGGACCAGGCCTCGGCAAACATGCCCAGCGTGGCGGAGCGACTGAAGGTGCCCAGTGCGGCCCAATACTGCTGGCCGCCCAGGGTCGAGCCGATGAGGACCGGCAGACCGAGCGCGATTAGGAATCCGACCGTGTTCCAGAGGACAACCGGCCACCGCCGCGGCGAGCGCCAGTGGGCGAGGGTGTGCACCAGCCAGAGCAGCGGCACGAGGAACCAGTAGCCGTTGTAAAGGCCATAGACGCCACCGCCCAGCAGCCCGCAAACCAAGGCCCGGGTGGAGGTGGGGGCGCGCAGGCCTGTGATCAGGGCGGCGAGGGCGGCGCTTATGGCGCATTCGTAGGGCAGCAGGTGACGGGCATGATAGAAGGCCGTGTTGGAGGCAGCCATCAGCAGCAGGGCCCAGACCGCGGCGGTTTCGCCCGCACCTGCGACCCGAGCCAGCCGGTGGAGCAGGAATAGGTTGAGGGTGGAAAACAGCGACAGCAGCGCTGCCCCGATCCACATGGTGAGCGCGATATTCTGGGGTGCGCTCCAGTCGCCGTAGGGTGTGAATTGCGCCAGCAGGTGCTGGCCGGCGGTCACCACCACGGTCAGCCAGGGAAAGAGGGCGTGTTCGGGCAGGGCGGCGATGGTGCGCACCTGGGCGAAGTCCCCCGTCGTCAGCGCCCGGTAAAGCACGACTCCGCGATCGTAGCGCTCTTCGTCGCCAAAATAATATTGCCCGCCCTGAATCGCCAGGATGAGGCGCAGGACGAGGGCGGCGGCAAGAATGGCCGGAACGAAAAACCGGGGCGAACGCAGCAGGGGTGGCAGGTTCACGTCGTGGAGCGGGCGCGGTACAGGGCGGTGAGCAGCAGCAGGGTCAACAGCCCGGCGACCAGCGCGGCCGGCGGGGCGAAGACGTTGTGAAAGGTATCGAGCCGGTTCACCATGAGACCGATCAGGTTCTTCAAGGTCTGCGGATTATAACTGGCGGTGATCTCCATCGCGGTGCGCTCGGGCGTCAGCCAGCGGTCGAGGGTGTGATGCTGCACGGCGAAATGCAGCGCGATGCCGGCCGCGAGATCCAGGGTTGCGCCTGCAATCAGCGCCCGCTGCCAGCCGCGGCCGAGGAGGCGCCAGCGCGCAGCGAGCAGGGCCAGCCCGAGCAGCACAAGGGCCTGCAGGCAGATGTGCGTCAGGCCCCAGACGTCGCGGGCACCGTGCGCGGCGACGCCGAGGCCGATGACCACGAACCCGAAACCGGCCCAGAAAACACGCACATCCGGCGGGACTGTCCTTTGGAGCCGCCAGGCCTCGCGCAGCACGGCGAGCCAGGCGACGCTGCCGAACGCCAGCGGCAGGTTGAGCTGATAGCTTTGGAAAAACCAGTCGCGTACATAGCCCCAGGGGCTGGTCTGCTCGATCAAGGCGGGGTCGGGCGAACGCAGAAAGTGCGGCACGAGCGTGTCGCGCAGGTTCAGCAGTACGCGCAGGAACTGGCCGCCGGCATCGGCGGCGACGGTTGTGACGCTCGTGTTGGTCGAGAGGGTCCCGGAGACGCCGTAGGTGGCAAAGGCCCAGCCAAACCAGGTGGCGAGCAGCAGCGCCCCGGCTCCGGCGGCGAGGACCGTGATGCGCACGAATTCCGCGCGGCTTGCGCCGGGCGGCCGCCACAGCAGCCAGCCCAGGCCAAGCGCCAGGGCATATGGAGCCGCGGAAAAGTGCGTAAGCAACGCGGCCGCCAGCGCGGTGGAAAACAGCAGGGCCGTTACCCGCGGTGCATGGCCGTCGTGATGGCGGAGAAAGAAATGCAGGGCGGCCAGCACGAGGAGGGCGGCGGGAAGTTTGGTCCACGGGAAGACCGTGTTCTGCACGAAGAGGGGATTGACCATGAACAGCACGGCCAGGACGGCGACAGCCGTACGCTCCGGGCTCCAGCGCGTCACCAGCAGCGCGGCTGGCAGGAAAACCAGACTGCTGAGCAAGGTGCTGAAGAGCTGGTAATGGGCGAAATCCTCGGTCGTCAGATGCAGGCAGGCGGCCGTGACGATGTTCTCCAGCGGCGGACGGGCCGTGAGCGGGTACAGGCCAAGGAAAAGTTGGTCGGCTGGCGCACGGTGCAGGAAGAACAGCGCGCGCTCCCAGTGTTCAAACCAGTCGCTGGTCCAGCCGCCGCCGGAATAGTTCTGCACCAGCGAAAGCCAGCCCAGGCACCACATCGTGACCAGGCCTTGCGCCAGGAGTCCGGCCCGGACCGAGTGATCGCGGAGCAAGGTGACGAGTTCACTGCGCCGCCAGAATAATCCGGCGGCCGCCAGTGGCGGCAGCAGCCATAGCAGGGACCACGGCAGGCTGCAGGTGTACAGGAGCCACCCGGCGAGCCAGAGCGCGATGAGGGAGCACACCAGACTCGCGACCAGTTTTTCCAACGGCGCCAGCGGCAGGCGTCCCGCCAGCGGCCAGCCCAGCCCCAGCGTCAGCAACGTGAACAGCAGCAGGCAGCGGGTGAATTCGAACAACATGGAGTGCGTGGCGACGGCTGGTACCGCGCCAATACACCGGGCTCGCCGCAGCCTGACAATCTCTTACGCAGGGCCGATCGCCGACGGGGCCCGGATTGGCCGAGGGACGAATGTACCGCCCGGGATTACCGGAGCAGGTTGTATCGCAGGATAGCCCAGAGGGCGCTGATGCCGTCGCGCCAGCCGATCTTTTTACCCTCGGCATAGGTCCGGCCGTAGTAACTGATGCCGACCTCATAGATGCGGCATTCCTTCAGCTTGGCGACCTTGGCGGTGATCTCGGGTTCAAAGCCAAAACGGTCCTCCTCGATGGTGATCTGCTGCAGGATCTCGCGGCGGAACAGTTTGTAGCAGGTCTCCATGTCCGTGAGGTTGAGGTTGGTGCACATGTTCGAGAGCAGCGTGAGGAAACGGTTGCCGACCATGTGCCAGAAGTAGACCACGCGGTGGGCCTCGGCGCCCATGAAGCGCGAGCCGAAGACCACGTCGGCCTTGCCGTCGAGGACCGGCTTGAGCAGGCGCGGGTATTCCTGGGGGTCGTACTCCAGGTCGGCGTCCTGCACGATCACCACGTCGCCGGTGGCAGCGGCAAAGCCGCTGCGCAATGCCGCACCCTTGCCGCGGTTGACCTCGTGGTAGATGATCTGGTGGACCAGCGGGGCGATCTGCGTGCGGAGCAGGTCGCGGGTGCCGTCGCGTGAGCAGTCGTCTACGATGATGATCTCCTTGTCGGCGACCGGGGCGGCCCTGACCGCGTCGACAATCGCACGGATGGTGCGGGCCTCATTGTAGCAGGGAATGACGATGGAGAGCTTCATGCGGGAATAGGCACGGGCAGCCTAAGGGCCGGGCCCGACGGGGGAAGGTTTTTCCCCGCCGTCGGGGCGGCGGGCGAGCGCGACGAGGTGGAGGGGGCGGACGCGTTCGGTCGCCTCCACGATCCAGCCGGCGGCCTCGAGGGTGGCCCGCTGCAGCGGCAGATCGAAGACATGGTGATGCAGGCAGCGGTTCTCGGCATTGCGCCGCGAGCGGGCGCGGAATTGTTCCGCTGTTCCGGCCAGTGCATCCCGGCGCAGGTCGTGCAGTGATAGGATTTCCTCAAGATGGGTGAGATCATCCTCGCCGGTGTGTCGGTCAAAATCGGCCCGCAGGTGGGCGAGGGTGGTCACGGGCCGCCGGTGGTCGAAGGTCTGATGCGGGTCGGGCAGGATCAGTACCAACTGTCCGCCCGGGCGGAGCACCCGCCGCCATTCGCGCAGGGCGGCGAGGGGATTGGCCACGTGCTCGAGGCAATGGGAGGAGAGGATAAAATCGTAGCTAGCCTCCGCGATGCCGCTGAGGTCGGTGGCTTCGCGCAGGAACTGCCGGCCGGGAGGGCGGCGGTCATCGAAGCGGAAATCGCCGCCGTCGCGCAGATCGGTTTCCCAAGCTGTGACGCCGGCGAAGTTCACATTGTCGATGCGGGCGGCGTGCGGATAGGCCGGTAGAATTCCCCGGCCGAGGAAGGCATTGCTGGGTCCGCCGATTTCAAGGCCGGTCCGGTCCTGGACCGCGGTGCGAACCGCCGGTGCGAGGGCGGGGCGGGCCGGCCAGAGGCGGTTGTAGACCGCCGAGGCCAGGGTGCGCGCATCGGCATGGCGCAACCGGCGGTAGTAGTGCTGGAGACGGGCGAGGGCGGCCACGCGGGCTTTGTGGCGGCGGCGGGGTGGGGCGGCGAGATTTTTGTCCGCAGCGGTACGCGGGCACGGGCTGGGAGGATTGACCCCGAACTGAGGGTCACTTGTATGTGGCTTCAATGTCCGTCGTCGCACCCCGTCCCCACCTCCGCATTCGGCCGGCC
>CAZFHG010000016.1:22316-29382 GCA_964518665.1 uncultured Opitutaceae bacterium
CAACTCCTGGCTTTAATCACTGCGACTGGATTTGGTGCAGGATGGCGGACGTCGCCCTGCGACTAGGGGGCATAGCGTTGACGTGGTGTCGGCGCAGTGGCGCAATCTCCCCGCTCAAGCATGACCATCAAAAACCCAGGCGGAGGACGGCTGAATCAAGGTCGAGATAATTTCCTCTGGCTGGTCGCCGACAAGTGCCTGCGATTGGTGGCCGGGGTGGCCGTCGGCATGCTGGTGGCACGGTATCTCGGGCCGGCTCGCTTTGGCCTGCTGGCCTACGCAAGCTCGGTGGTGGCACTTCTCATGCCTCTGGCCGAGCTTGGGGTGGAGGCCGTGGTGCGGCGTAAGCTTATTGCGGAACCGGCGGCCGCGGCCCGATGGCTTGGTATGGTGTGGCGCGTCCGGCTGGCCGCGGGTGTGTTGCTAAACGGGTTGCTGCTGGTGTGGCTGGTGGTTTCCCACGGCAGCATTGGCGAGGTGCAGTTGATTCTAATCATGTCACTAACCCTGCTGCTGCCAGCGGGCATGACGGCGGACATGTGGCTGCAGGCGAACCTATTGGCCCGACGCGCGATCCTCGCCTCGTGGACAGCCCTAGCCACCGGGGCATTGGCCCGCCTATGTCTGGTGCAGATTGATGCGGAACTGATAGCATTTGCCTGGGTGGCGGTTGGCGAAGGGGCATTCAATTGCCTGTTGATCTGGCTGGCCGCAAGGGCGGCCGGTCTGCCTCGCCGTGAACCGGGAACTATGCTGGCGTCATGGCGGGAACTGCTGGCTGAGTCATGGCCGCTGTTGCTGGCCGGACTGACAGTTTCGCTCTACATGCGCATTGACATGGTGATGTTGCGACACCTGTCAGGGGATCACGCGGCGGGGATTTACGCAGCGGCGGTACGGCTTAGTGAGCTTTGGTATTTCGTGCCGGTGGCGCTGGCGTCCAGTCTCTTGCCGGGCTTGCTACTACGAAAGGCGGAAGCGGCGGCAGCTTATTCCGTTCAGTTGGGACGATATTACGACTTGAGTGCTGCGCTGGGTTATGCCGCTGCGCTCGCAACCTGCTTGCTTGCCGATCCGCTGGTGAGGCTGGCTTACGGGGCTGGGTTCCTCGGGGCTATCCCGGTGCTGCGTTGGCACGCCTGGGCCGTGGTATTTGTCTTTCTCGGCGTGGCTCGCAGCCAGTTCCTAGTCAACGAGGGCCTGTCGGGATTTCATCTGGTTGCCACCTCAGCAGGCGCGGTGCTTAACATCGCGCTGAACGCTTGGCTGATCCCGGCATATGGTCCGTTGGGGGCGGCTTGGGCGACACTTGCTGCCTACGGTCTGGCGGCATGGGGCGCATCGTGGTTGCATCCGCGCGTGCGTGCCAACGCCGCATTGCAGTCTCGCGCTCTACTCGTGCCACTGCTTGGCTGGAGATACCTTTTCCGCCGATGAACCCCGTCCAACTGCCCCCACAGACTCCAGCTACGATCGGCCTGGCTGCCTGTTGGGAATCCTGGTTGCGTCCGATCCGCGCACTGCGAGCGATTGCCGGCGTGATCAAGGGAGGGCACGGCCATTGGCACAGCGCCCGGCTGCACCGACCAGTCGATGCCCAGGGTGCACCCTTACCTTGGTTCACCTATCCGGCGATCGAGTTTCTCGGCCAGTTCGACCTCAGGACCAAGCGGGTCTTCGAATACGGTGCTGGCAACTCTACGCTCTACTGGAGTACGCGCTGCGCACAGGTCGTCAGCATTGAAAGCGACCGTGTGTGGCACCGGCATTTGGCGGCACTGGTTGGATCCAATGTGCGGTTGGACTTCGTGCCGGAGGCGGCGGACTACAGCGCGGCGTTGGAGCGGGAGCCAGAGCCGTTCGATGTCATCGTCGTGGACGGAATTGAGCGGCTAGCTTGCAGCCGGATGGCCCTGACGCGACTGCAGCCGGGCGGCTTGATCATCCTCGATAATGCCGACTGGCATCCTTGTTGCGCGGCCGTCCTGCGACAAGCCGGGCTGCTGCAGGTCGACATGACCGGGTTCGGGCCGGTCAACGGTTATAGCTGGACCACTTCACTGTTCTTCCATCGCGCCTTTGATTTTCCTTCTCGCGGGGCGGTCCGCCCTCAGCCTGGCATTGGCAGCATCCCGAGGTTGGTGGATTGACCATGATCCTGGCATGAACTTGGACTCGCTCTTCAATGCCCGATTTGTCGTCACCGGAGGTCCATCATGAATCGCTTGCTTGCCCTGCGTCCGCGAATCGGGCGGCTGCGTCGCACACTCGCGGAGAGGGCCGGGTTTGACGCGATGTCGCGGCCGGCGCTGCATGGACTGGACCGGAAGCTTGAGGCTTGGCTTCCCCAACGCGGGGGTTTCTTCGTTGAGGCCGGAGCGAACAACGGCTACAAGCAAAGCAACACCTACTATTTCGAGAAATTGCGGGGCTGGCGCGGTGTGCTGATCGAACCCGTGCCTTGGCTGGCGGAGGAGTGCCGGTTGAACCGCCCGGCCTCACGCGTGTTTGCGCAGGCCCTTGTGCCATTTGGGCACGCCGCCACCATCACATTGGATTATTCCGATCTCACCTCGAACGTGGCTGGAGCCTTTGGCGACGAGGAGCGCCGGAGAGGCCACCAAGCGCTGGGGCTGGCGGCTCAGCCGGCGGTCCGGACGCGCACGATCGAGGTGCCCGCCCGCCCACTTCAGTCGGTGCTGGAAGAGGCGAGCGCCCCGGCCGACTTCGACCTGCTTTCGCTTGATGTCGAGGGCTTCGAACCGGCAGTACTCGACGGCCTCGACCTGTTGCGGTTCCGGCCACGCTATATTCTCATCGAGGTGTGGAACCGGGTGGAGATCGAACGGCGCCTGCTGCCGCATTACAAGGAAGCTGCTGTCCTCGCCGCCCCCGGCAAGTATGAGGATATCCTGTATTTGCGGCGTGACTTGGGTCCCACGCCATGATCCCGGTCGACCTTGTCATTCCTAACCGCAACAATGCGCGGTTTTTGCTGCAATGTTTGTCATCGGCACTGGAGCAGACGCTGCCCTTCCACGAGATCATCGTCGTTGACGATGCATCGACCGACAACTCCGTCGGTCTGTTGCGGCGGCTGGCAGCGGAGCATCCCCGGCTGCGGCTGATCGAGTTGCCGGAGCGCCGCGGGGTCTCGGCCGCGCGCAATACCGGCGTGCTGGCTGCGAGGGCGCCCTACATCTCGCTGCTAGATGCTGACGATTTTTTCTGGAGCCCGAGGAAGAACGAACAGGAGTCGGGGCTGATCGAAGCGCACCTGCCTCGGGAGGACTTGATTGCTTTTTCCGATATACGGCTCGTCTCGGAGTTGGGTGCGGATCTCGGCCTGGTGTCGGCGCGGCGTCGCGTTCGGGAGGGCCGCCTGTTCCGGCACCTGCTTTGTCTAGAGGGCCTGATTCCGCGGGATTTCACATTTCCGCGTCGCCTGCACGAGGTGACCGGCGGCTTCGACGAGACCTTGAATCTGTATGAGGACTGGGACTTCAAGATTCGGCTGGCCCGGTTGGCGGAGTTTCGCTGCGCAGGAGAAGCGGGTGTGGCCTACCGCAGCAATTCTGCCGGTTTGTCCCGGGCACCGCTGCGGACGCACTTCCGGGTTATGCACCATATTGCGTGGAAAAATACCGTACACCTGCCTGCATACCGCCGCTGGCTGGTCCGTCTTCTTGCGCAGTGGGGCATATTCCGATTCTTAAGGGGAGCAACCTGGACATGGCTGAAGCAGCGAATAATTCACTCGCGTTGGAACTGACCGCCGAAGCCGCGGCCTGGCGGGCAAGGGTGGCCTGTTGGTTGGAACCCGGGGCGCGGCTGGTGCATGTCAGCGCTCATAGCAGCGATGTGCGCCTTTACCGCGTCGCTGGACGGGTCCTCAAGCTGAGGCGCCTGACTCCGGCGGCGGTGAGGGGTCGGCCTAATACGCTGGAGGATGAGTTCCAGGCCCTGCAGCGACTCGCCGCCGCCGGTTTGGAGGAGCATTGGCGCTTTCCCCGAGTTGTGCGTTATCATCACGAGTCCGGATGGGAAGCATTGGAGATGACTGCAGTCGAGCCGCCGCCTATGGCCGATCCCGTGATCTGCCCTTTCCGGGAAACCGGCGCCGAGTTACGACAGCTGGCTGTGGCTGTGGCGCGCCTGAACCTGGCCGGGCAGTCGCACGGTGACCTTACGGCGGCGAACGCCGGCTTGGATCCCTCTGGTATGCCGGTGCTGCTTGATTTTGACCAGGCGGTGGCCGCGCGACCACTCCGTTGTCTGCTTCGCGATTTCTTGGGCGTACCGTGTGCGAACCAGTCGGCGCAGTATTCACTCTGGGACCGGACTGGTGCTTTGCACGGCTTTGGGTGGATTCGCTGGCCGGGTCGCATCCGTGACTGGTTGCGTCGACGGCGGAAAGGCTTTCAGGAACCCGCAACGCCGTTGGCACAACAGGCGGAAATTCGCGGCGATCCCGTGCTGATGGCATTGGCACGTTGCTGGACGGCGGCGGCGGCTTCAGGTGCTAGTAGCCCGGGAGCCGGAGTAGCCTACTATTCGCTTGATGTGAGGGGGTTTCACCTGCCCGGTGAACGACCCTGGCCTTTGCGCTGGGAAATGCTGGTTGCGGCGGTGTCGTTCCGTGGCAAGCGCATCGTGGAACTTGGCTGCAATCTTGGTCTGCTGGCCATTCATGCTCGCATGGCTGGTGGCGCTTCCGTTGTGGCGGTGGACTGCAACCCCGTGGTCATAGCCGCCGGCCGGGAACTGGCCGCCATATGCGGCGTTGAAGTGGATTTCGGGAAGGTAGATTTCGATCGGGATGCTGAGTGGGAGAAGCGGTTGGGAGAGGGAGACCTCGTCACCGCGCTGTCGCTCACCTTCTGGCTGCAGGACAAGGAGCGCTTGTGGCGCTACCTCGGTCGCTTCGCGGAGGTGATCTTCGAGGGTCACGAGCCGGCCGCAGAGATCGAGAATCGTTTTCGCCAGCTGGGCTTCGCACATGTAACGCCAATCGGCCGGTCGGAGCGCAGCCGGGTTGTCTTCCACGCCTGCCGTTAATAAACCCGGTCACCGTACGTCTATGACCCCATCCCAGCTGACTCTCATCACTATCACCAAGGATGATCCCGCTGGACTGGCCCGAACTGCGGCTAGCGCCCGGGGTTTGAGGGATTGTGGAGTGGAACACATTGTGGTCGATGGCAGTGGAGAATGCAGTCACACAAACCGGCTCATTCGGCAGGCTGGTGGCGAGAGCGTGCTAATTCTCCGTCCCGCAAAGGGTATTGCCGATGCCTTCAATGCCGGCCTGGCCATGGCGCGGGGAGACTGGGTCTGGTTTGTGAATGGCGGCGATGCGGTGCACGAGGCGCTGGATCCCGCCTGGTTGCTGGCGCTTTTGGCAAATTCGCGGGCGGACTTGGTGGTCGGGGGCATCCACTATGACGGTGATGCATCACCCCGGCCGGTTCCGCCGCTCCGCCAGCAATGGCCGCTTCTCGAGTGCTGGCTGCCGCATCCCGCCACGATCGCCAGAAAGCAGACCTTGCTCCAAGCGGGAGGCTTCGATGCGGGCTACGCTATCGCCATGGATTATGACCTGTGGTTTCGTCTGCTCAATGGCGGTGCGACCGTGGACGTGATCTCGGTGCCTCTGGCCCGGTTTGATCCTACCGGCCTGAGTCAGCGCGCCTACTATCGTCAGGTGGTTTGCCGGGAAGAGGCCAGGGTTATCCTGCGAAACTGGCGGTCGTTGCTGGGCGCACCGTTGCGCCTGTCCGGCCGTGTCATCCGTCGTCTGCTGTGGTCGGTCCGTCACCGTAAAAGCGGCAGTCAGCAACCTCCGGCCCATGGCCAGCAGTAACGTCAGCGTGGTGATTCGCAGCTGTGGTCGGGCCGCGTTGCTCCGGCGTGCATTCGCCTGCCTGGAGGCCCAGACCAAGCCGCCCACGGAAGTCATCCTGGTGGGAATAGGGACCGAAGGTGTTGAGGCGGTGGCAACGGCGCACGCGCCGCGGTCGATGCGATTGGTGCCGGTGCCGGAAGGCCGCATCCGGGGCGGGGCCCTGAATGACGGCGTCCGTGCGTCCATGGCGGATTGGGTTGCTTTCCTGGATGATGACGACACCTGGGCGCCGGCCTTCCTGGAGGAAATGTCCATCGCGGCGGAGGGGCCTGGCATGCATCGGGACTGCGGAGGCATCATCTGCCGGACCGAGGCGGTGTACGAGCGGGTCGATGGCGATGTGGTGACGCCCTGCGGTCGCGAGCCTTTCAACCCGGGGTTGGAGCAGCTGAGTGCGGAGGACTTGTTTCAAAAAAACCGTTTCACGATCAATGCGGCGCTCTGGAAGCGCACGGTGTTTGATGCCATCGGGGGTTTCTCCGAGGTGCTGCCGGTGCTCGAGGATTGGGACTTCAACCTGCGGGCGGCGGTGCGTTTTCAACTGGCCGTGCTCCCGCGCATGCTGGCTCGCTACCATCTGCGACCCCGCACCGATCCCCTGCCCAATACGCGGATGCGCGAACACGGCCGCATCGCCGCACAGCTGCAGCGGGAATGGTTCAGAACCCGCTTGCTCGGGTCCCGGGCTAGGGCCGGCCGCTGGCGGCAGATGCTCTGGCTGGCCGGTGCCTCGCTTTCGCGCGGCCGGGCGCGCTTCGGGGACTGGCAGCGCTGGAGGACGCGGTGAAAACGCAATGAGTGCAAATCATTACGACTCGGGACTGATGGAAGGCCGCAGCCTTTGTGCGGTGGCCGTGACCTATCATCCCGATGACGACGTGATGGAAAATCTGCGCGTCCTGGTCCGGGAATGCGGGCGGGTGCTGGTCGTGGACAATGGTTCGCCGGTGGCGCAGCAGACGGCGATGGCTTTGGTGCCGGGGGTGACGCTGCTGCCGCAGAAGGAGAACATCGGCCTGGCGGCCGCGCTAAATCTCGGACTTTCACGGGCGGCGGAACTCGGCTGCGAGTGGGCCGTCACCTTCGATCAGGACAGCCGGCCCGACCCCGGCATGGTGCAGGCGATGTGGGCGACCCACCGCATGCTGCCGGAGGCGAAGG
>CAZFHG010000017.1:0-28044 GCA_964518665.1 uncultured Opitutaceae bacterium
CAGGGTGAAGGCCAGATCATTGACCTCGCCGCCCGCGACCGTGCAGAGCACGATGGCCGTCAGGAAGGTGGTGCCACCGGTGATGAGGGTGCGGGAGAGGGTGAGATTGAGCGAATGGTTGATGATGTCGCGCAGCGTGCCGGTCGGGTTGAGCTTCAACTCCTCGCGGATACGGTCGAACACCACGATGGTGTCGTTGATCGAGTAACCTGCGACCAGCAGGATGCCGGCGACCATGGACGCGTTGAACTGCCGGTCAAAGAGCACGAAGATGCCGATGGTCATCACCAGATCGTGAACGGTTGAGACAACCGCGCCCATGCCATAGCCGAATTCAAAGCGGAACGCCACGTAGACCAGAATGAGGAGCAGGGACCAGAAGATCGCCCAGAAGGCATTGGACTGGATTTCGCTGCCCACGCTCGGACCGATGCGCGTCCCGCCGGCCATGGTGAAACCAGCCTCGGGATGCTTGGCCTGCAGGGCCTTGACCAGGGTTTCGGCCTGATCAAACGGCGTTGTGAGGCGCAGCACCTCGCGGTCGCCTCCGATGGGCTGCGTATAGCTCAGGTTGATGTCCTCCAGGCCGGCGGCGGAGGCGACCTGGCGGATATCGCCCAGCCCGACCTTTTGCGTGAAATTCAGATTCACCTGGTCGCCGCCGGTGAAATCGATGCCATAGATCGCCTTGCCCTTGTAAACGACGGCGCCGACGCCGATGGCCACGATGACCCACGAGGAGATGAACGCCACTCTCGCATGCTTGAGGAAGTCGTACTTCGTGTTCTCAAGCACGGTCAGCATGCGGATCTTCTGCACGATGCCGCCGTTGATCACCCATTCGAGCAGCAACCGGCTGATGACCAGCGCCGCGAACATGGTGGAGAAAATACCGATGGTCAGCGTGACGCCGAAGCCCTTCACGGGACCGGTGCCAAGGATGATCATGATCACCGCCGTGATGAGGGTGGTCAGATTGCCGTCCAGAATCGCGGAGAAGGCCTTGTCAAAGCCGGCCTCCAGGGAGGCGGCCAGCGATTTGCCCAGCTTCAGCTCCTCCTTCATGCGCTCAAAGATCAGGATGTTCGAGTCCACCGACATGCCGATGGTCAGCACGATGCCGGCGATGCCCGGCATGGAGAGCGTGGCGCCGATGCTGGCCATCACGCCGAGGATGATGATGACGTTGCCCGCCATCGCCACCACTGCGAGCAGGCCGCCGGTGGTGTAGAAAACAATGATAAAGGCGGCGGTCAGCGCCGTGCCGATAATGAAGGCCTTCTGGCCGCTGGAAATCGCATCCGCCGCGAGGGAGGGTCCGATCTCGTACTGCTCCTTCACGATGAGGGGCAGGTCGAGCGGGTTGTTCAGCACATTGGCCAGGTTGAGCGCCTCGCGCTCGCTGAAGCTGCCGGTGATCTGGGCGCTCTCGCTGTCGATCTCCTCCTTCACCGTCGGGGCGGAGTAGAGCTTGCCGTCAAGGACGATGGCCAGACGGCCGAGGCGGCCGGACTGTTCGCCCAAGGTGGCGATCTCGCGGGTGACCGCGGCGAACCGCTTGCGGCCTTCGGCGTTGAACTGGAGGATGACCTCCGGCTTGCCGTAAAGATCGGGGCGGGCGAAAGAGTTGGAGATGGCTTCGCCGGTCATCTCGGGAATGCGTTTGACGAAGACTTCCTCGACGCCGGTCTCACCCCGCGCGCCCTCGTACTCCAGCATGAGGATCTCGTAGCCCGGGGGGATCTCAGCCGTCATCTGCGGCGTCAGCGTGGGATGCACGACCCGGAAATCGAGGCGGGCCGGCTTCTTGACGTTTTCTAAGACCTCGGGGTTGTCCTTGGTGTTGACGCGGGGGAGCTGGACCTCGATGCGGTTGTTGCCCACCGCCCGGATGATCGGCTCGGTGACGCCGAGGCCGTCGATGCGGTTGCCGAGGATCTCGATGGCCTTGGTCAGCTTTTCCTGACGCTCGTTCATGCTGATGCCGGCGGCGGCCGCCTCATCAACTTCCAGCGTGAAGGCAATGCCGCCCCGCAGGTCGAGACCGAGCTGCAGCGGGGCCTTGGATTGGCGGAGCAGCTCCGTCAGGAGGATGTCGTTTCGCTTCTCGATGTTCTTGAGCTTTTCCTCCAGGCGGATGTCGGGGAAATACTGGGAGAGGTCGAGGCGTCGCTCCTTGCCGATCTGCTTGAGGGCGACGAATTCGCTCATCGCCTGGCCGCTCTGCTTGCGGCTGGCGGCTTCGTCCATGAGTTTCGCGAACTCGGCGGTCTTCGCCGTGGCCGAGGCCTTGGCGTAGTCGGCAAACGGCCGGTCCTGCAGGGGAAGGAGCGTGGCCAGCGCCCAGGCCACGATGGCCAGGGTGAAGGTCAGCTTCCAGAGGTTGTTTCTAAGCATGGTTAGGGTGGGTTTTTGAAAGGGTTGCCAGGACTGGTCCGGCCACGGCGCGGGGCGGAACGCCGGTTACTTCTTTTCCTCGCCCGCCTTGCGGGCGACGGCGTGGACAAAGCCCTTGCCGACCTCGATCTTGGTGTTGTCGGCGACGCGGATGACAAAGCGGTCCTCTTTGACGTTGGTGATCTGTCCGTAGATGCCACCGGTCGTCACGATCTCGTCGCCGGTTTGCAGGGCGGCGAGCATCTTCTCGTGCTCCTTCTGCTTCTTGCGCTGCGGCGCGATCATCAGGAAATACATCGCGGCAAACATGAGGCCGAAGAACAGCAAAGTCGGCAGCGGACTGCCCTGACCTTGGGGGGCGGCCTGGGCCAGAAGAAGCGAGGAGTCGTTCAAGAGGGACATTTTCATCATTGCGTGTTGGGTGATTTGAAAAAAGAAAACACGCATCTAACTGATTCGACTCCGGCAATAGCAAGCCATAACTCCCCTCCTCCCCTCGTTGAAAAACAAATCCGCATCCGCTTGGTCGGCGGCCAAATCCGAAGAGCTTTACGGCTTCAAGCGCTGGGGTTCCGGCCACTTCGCGGTCGACCCCGACGGCTTTGTCAATGTGCAGCCCCTCACCGACGGCCGCGGCATCCGCGTCCTCGATGTCGTAGATGAAGCGCTGGAGATGGGCCTCAAGGCCCCCATGGTCATCCGGTTCCAGGACCTGCTGCGCCATCGTGTCACCCAGCTTAACGAACTCTTCCGCAAGGCGATCAAGGAAGAGGGCTACAAGGGCGACTACCGCGGGGTCTTCCCCATCAAGGTGAACCAATTGCGCGAGGTGGTGGATGAGATCATCGCCGCCGGCAAGGACTACAGCTACGGCCTGGAAGCCGGTTCCAAACCAGAGCTGATGATTGCCCTCGCCATGCATGAGGGCTCCCAGCGGCTCATCATCTGCAACGGCTACAAGGACCACGACTACATCCGCCTCGCCCTGCTCGGTCGCAAGCTGGGCAAGAAGATCATCATCGTTGTCGAGCAACTGGCCGAGCTCGACGACATCATCCGCATCTCCGTTGAGACCGGCGTTAAGCCCATGATCGGCTTCCGCGCCAAGCTCCAGACCCGCGGCGAGGGCAAGTGGGCCCTGTCCACGGGCGACAACGCCAAGTTCGGCCTGAACACCGCGGAAATCCTCTTCGCCTGCGAGAAGCTCAAGAGCGCCAAGCTCACCTCGGCACTGCGGCTCGTCCACTTCCACATCGGTTCGCAGGTCCCGAACATCATCACGATCAAGAACGCGGTCATCGAGGCGTCCCGCTTCTACTGCCAGCTCGCCAAGATGGGGTTCCCCATGGGCTACCTGGACGTGGGTGGCGGCCTGGGCATCGATTACGACGGTTCGCGCACGAATTTCGAGTCGTCGATGAACTACTCGATGGAGGAGTACGCCCGCGACGTGGTCTTCAACATCCGCGAAATCTGCACCGCTTCCGGCGTGCCCGTGCCCGACATCGTCAGCGAATCCGGCCGCGCCATCGTCGCCCCCCACTCGCTCCTCGTTGTCGAGGTCTTTGAACGCATCAACAAACGCGAGTCCCTCGGCCACCAGCACCAGCCCAAGGTGAAGCATAAGGTCGTCACTGACCTTGAGGTGATGCTGAAGAACAAGACGAAGCTCGGCCGCCTCGAACGTTTCCACGACGCCATCCAGAAAAAGGAGGAGGCCTTCTCGCTCTTCAACCTCGGCTACCTCGACCTCGAGAACCGCGCCGCGGCCGAATCGCTCTTCTGGCAGATCTGCGAGCAGATCGACCGCGAGGGCAAGAAGTCCGGCTACCAGCCGGAGGAACTGCACGACCTCTCCACGCTCCTTGCCGACCAATACGTCTGCAACTTCTCGGTCTTCCAGTCCCTGCTCGACCACTGGGCCCTCAAGCAGCTCTTCCCCATCACCCCGCTGCACCGGCTCAATGAAAAGCCCACCGTCAACGCCATCCTCGTGGACATCACGTGTGACTCCGACGGCAAGATCTCGTCGTTCATCGATCTCCAGGACACGAAGGACTACCTCACGCTGCATCCGCTCAACAACAAGCCCTACTTCCTCGGCGTCTTCCTGACCGGCGCCTACCAGGACATCATGGGCGACCTGCACAACCTGTTCGGACGCGTCAACGAAGTGCATGTGTTCCTCGAGGAGGATGAACCCAACGGCTTCTACATCGAGGAAGCCCTCGCCGGTTCGCGCGTCTCCGACGTCATCGAAGGCGTGCAATACCAGTGGGAGGAGCTCTGCCGGCGCATCAAGCAGCAGATCGACCATGCCACCCGCAAGGATCTGATCAAACCCCGCGAGGGCGTGCGGCTGGTCGAGTTCTACGAGTCCCAGATGCTGGCGAAAACCTATCTCAACATCGAGCGGACCGACGGGCGCAAGAAACCGAAGAAGGCCTGATCGATCACAGTGCCCGGCAGCATCCTTGACCGTGACGGCTCCACGGAGCAGGATTGATCCTTGGAGAACTGACTCCCATGTCCGTCACCGTCTTGTCACGAAGCCTTGCCACCCTGTTTTTCATCCTGCTCGCCGGTTGCGCGACGGATGACACCATCCCGGCTGACCAGCTCTACCGGCACCCTCCCGCCGGCACAGGCCACGCCACTTGGATCAAGGGATCGAAGATCGAGGAGACCGGGCTGTTTGCCTCTCACCACCTGGGCTACGTGCTGATGATCGATGGCCGGTTTGTGCTCAACTCGAAGGAAAACCCTGAGCAGCTCATTCCCATTGCGCCGGGCCCGCACGAAATCTCCGCGGAATATTCCTATTCCGTCTTCACTGCCCGCACGATACTGAGCTTTGAAGCCAAGAGCGGCAGCACCTATGTGCTGATCATCAATCCCCGTCTCGATAGCGACGGCGAACGGCGTTTTTGCGATATGTCGGTCGTGGACGCAGCGACCGGCCAGCCGGTCACCCCTGTCAAAAACAGCTACGTGACCGGAGGCCCGGCGCAAAACCGCTCCAACTTCCGTCCCCTCGACTGACCCTACCGCCACTCATGCCGCGGATATCGCCGCGACAGTTCCGCCTTCACCTTCGGATACATGTCGCGCCAGAAGGCGCTGAGATCATCCGTCACCTGAATTGGACGGTGATTCGGCGCGAGGACTTCGATCTTCACCGGCACCCGGCCGTGGCCCAGCGTGAAGGTTGAGTTCACGCCGTACAGTTCCTGGATGCGGGCGCTCATCACTGGCGGGCCCTCCTTGGCGTAGGTCAGCTTGGCTTTGCGTCCATTCGCCATGGTGAGCTTCTCCGGCAGATAATCGTCAATCACCGCAGCTTGCTCCGCCGTCAGCCAGTCGCGCAGCACCGGCATGACCGGTTTGTCCTTCACGTCGCGGGCGCTGAGTTCACCGTAGCAAATCTGCTCGATCAGGGTGGCGCGGTCGGCCTCGGTGATGGGGTTGACCTCCAGTTCCGGAAACCATTCCGCCAGCCGGTTCACGCGCAGGATCCACTGTTCGACCGCCTCGTCCCAGGCCTCGAGCTTGATGCGCCCGGCCAGCACTTCCTTCGTCAGCAGGGCCGCCGCCTCGTTGAGCGGGGCGTCCTCGCTGCTGGTCTTGGCTTCGAGGATCAGGTCGCGAAACCGCCGCTCCCGGCGCGAAACCACGCGCTTCATGGATTCGTCGTAGGTCACGCCGCGCACCTCACGATAATCGTCCGGAAAAATTTCCTTCAACCAGGATTCCTCGACCGCCGTCGCCAGCGACAGCAACACGTTCACCTCGCCGCCCCGGCCCTCGATCTCGCTGATCTCCGCCGCCACCAGCAGCGGGGATTTTTGGATGCTGCTCTCGCGGGCGAGCAGTCCGCGGCGGTTGTGAACCAGTTCGCAGCGCAGCGTGCCGCCATCGAGCCGCTTGGCCAGTTGGTCGGAAAAACCAGCCAGCACGCACTTGCGCACGGCCTCCCCGTCTACGCGCCGCTCACTGATATCGAGCCCCTCCTTCTCCGCGATAGCCAGGAACTGCTCGAACAGCGGCCCCACCTGCCGGGCCCCCTGCGCGTGCAAACCCAGCCGGCGGCAGGCTTCCATCGCATAGTTCGCCTTGTCCGCATAACGCCAGGCGCGCATCAGCATGAAAAAGTCGCTCTCGTGCTCTTCCCCGAACAGGTCGTCCCGCGCCTCATCGGTGCGCTTGTCCACGCCGCGCATCAGGAAATTCCGCCCCTGGGTCAGGGCCGCCATGAGGGCCACGGAGCGAACGCAGCCCCGCTCCTGCGCTGCGAGAAACATGCGGGCGTACCGCGGATGCACGGGAAAGCGCAGCATTTTGCGACCGACTTCGGTGATCCGTAGGGCAGGTCTCTGACCTGCCTTCTCTGCTATGGGCAGGTCAGAGACCTGCCCTACTTTATGCAGCGCGCCCAGATCCGCCAGCAGCGTCTCCGCCCGCTCCAAGGCCTTCGGATCCGGTTTCTCCAGCCAGGGGAACCCGGCCACATCATCGATCCCGCTCGCCTTGAGCGTCAGCACCACCTCGGCCAGGTCGAGGCGCTTCACCTCCGGCAGTTCCTGCAGTGCCCGCTGCGCGTGCTCGCGCTCGGTCCATAGCCGCTGACACACCCCGGGGGCGGTCCGCCCTGCCCGGCCCGCCCGCTGGTCGGCACTCGCCACGGAAATTTTCTCGATGAGCAGTGTATTGATGCCGCGGTGCGGATCGAACCGCGCCATTCGCGCCAGTCCGCAGTCCACGACCGCGGTCACGCCATCAATGGTCAGCGAAGTCTCCGCCACATTGGTGGACACAATGATCTTCCGGGTATCGTAGCGGGCCACGGCCCGGTCCTGCTGCTCGGGCGGCAGTTCGCCGTGCAGCGGGAAGCAGGCGAAGCCGCGCAGCGCGTGCGAACCCTGCACCTCCTGCACCGTGCGGCTGATTTCATAGGCGCCGGGCATGAAGACCAGCAGATCGCCCGGGGTTTCGGCCACGAGTCGCTCGCACTCGCGCGCGGCCACGGCCCAGACGGGATCGGTTTCGAAATTGGCGGACTTCGCCAGGTATTCGATGCGCACCGGATACATCCGCCCCTGCGAGGTGAGCACTTCGCAAGGCGCAAGGTACTCCCGCAGCACGGCGGTATCGAGCGTCGCCGACATGACGACAATCTTCAGATCTGGCCGCACGGTCTGCTGAATCTGCAGCGCCCGGGCCAGCGAGATGTCCCCGTAAAGGTGCCGCTCGTGAAACTCGTCAAACACCAAGACGTTGATCCCGCGCAGGGTCGCATCAAACGACATTTGCCGGAGCAGAATGCCCTCGGTTACAAAGCGGATCCGCGTGGCGGCACTGATGCGGGACTCCAGCCGGATCTGATAGCCGACAATGTCACCGAGCCGCGTGCCCACCTCCTCGGCCACGCGTTTGGCCAGCAATCGGGCCGCCAGCCGTCGCGGCTGCAGCACCACCACCTCGCCGCCGTCAAGAAACCCATGCCGCAGCAGCATTTGCGGAATCTGCGTGGATTTGCCCGAGCCCGTCGGCGCCTGCACGATGAGCCGCCCGCCGGCCCGGAGGGTGGTAACGGTGGCGGATTCGAGCTCGTAGATGGGCAGTTCGCGCGGCGACATGCGGAGGAAAACCACAGGGTCGGGCTCTTCCGGCACGAGGCAAGGCCGTTGTGAATAACCGGTGAGCCGGATTGCTCCCAAGTTATTCACCGGTCCCGCCGGTGGAGAAGTTGTGGAGAACAACTGCTTTTCAAAATGACGCTCCCCGTCATGTTCTCACCTGTTCCTTGATAGAACAGTCGCAGCGCAGCGGCCTGAAACGGTTCGCTGAGAGCACGGCTGGGATAATCCCGGGCGACCGGGGAAAGGTCGGCGACAGCTGGTGTCGCCCTCCCCTCGCGTGCGGCAACGCACGATGCAGGCAGATATCACCAGCTCCTCTGGCCGGTGTCGTGACCGGTCCAGTTCAGCACGAATCAGGAGCTGAGCGGCAAAACGCGATTAGAAACCGTGGTTGAGCCGAGTCAGGTCCACAGGACGTTTCGACCTGCGGACCGACGCAGTTACCCAGAGGGTTATGGTTGCTACTGCGCAGACCAGAACGCAGTCGCGCATCCCGGCGGGACAACCCCCGCCAAAAGGCCCGGCTTTGCAAAAAACGGGGCGCGCAAGGGAGGCGTGGCGGCGCGGAGTGAGCGGGCCTGGCAAAGCCCGTCAACCTCCTCATGGGGCGGTGTGAAAAACCACATCACCTTACTGCAAAGCGAACGCAACCTGAGAGTTAAGAGGTCAGACCCGTAACGCAGGGCCAACGGCCGGCTACCAGCCGGCGCCGTCCTTGCGGTTTAGGTGCCGACGCGAAGAAATCGACGGATTGCAGGCGTGTCTGCACCCCGTCCGGCGAGTTGTCTCCGGCAGGAGCCGACCGAACCGGGCGAAGAGGCCTCACTCGATAAATCCCAGCCGGAAACGGTCGGGACGGTCCCGCCATGAGACCGAGATCAGCGCATGCCGCGTTGAGTGGCGTCGGGGAGCACACAGCCCGCGAAAGCGAGAGCGCCCAATGTTGTGCCGCCGGGAAAGAGCGCGTGGCGAACGCCCACCCCCACTTTGAACCCGGGACCGCAAGGTCCCGGGTTCACTGTTTTATCAGCCTGCCGCCCGGTTTAGCCTTGTCGCCGATCTCCCCCCTGCGCGAAATTCGCCCCATGCCGGCCCGTGATTTTCTGGCCACCAGTGTGCGCGTCCTGTGCGGTGTCCGCGCGCTGTCGGCCGGCGGTTTTCCGGAAGGTCCGACGATTTATTTCGCCAATCACTCGAGCCATTTGGACTTCGTCATCATCTGGTCCTGCCTGCCCGCGGCTCATCGCCGCCGCGTACGTCCGGTCGCGGGCCGCGATTACTGGAACCGCAACCGCCTGCGCCGCTGGCTGGCCGTCAGAGTGTTCCATGCCGTGCTCATCGAGCGCCAGCACGTGACCACGGCCAACAATCCCATGGAGCCCATGCTCACGGCGCTGGACGAAGGCTCCTCGCTGATCGTCTTTCCAGAGGGTTCCCGCAGTCCGGACGGTCACCTGGCGGAATTCAAGGGCGGCCTCTACCACCTGGCCCGCGCCCGGCCGACCGTGCCCCTCGTCCCGCTCTACCTGGAGAATCTCAACCGCATTCTGCCCAAGGGAGGACGCATCCCGGTGCCCTTGATCGCGACTGTGCACCACGGCGCGCCGCTGCATTTAGGCGAGAAGGAAGTCCGCGAGGATTTCCTGAAACGCACCCGTGAGTCCATCGCCGCCATGGCCCATTCAAACTTCCAGTGAAGATCGATCGCGAAGTGCTTTGGCTTCTGGGCGGCATTTTGGTGCTGCTGCTTATCGCCAGCATCGTCACCGCCCTGCTCAAGCGCCGCTGCGGCGACACCGCCAATGCGGTCATTGAAAATCTCGCCGCCCGGGTGCGGGCCTGGTGGGTCATGGTCGCCGTCTTCGGTCTCGCGCTCCTGACCGGCGGCACCGGCTCGGTGGTGCTCTTTGCGGCGATCTCTTTTCTTGCCCTCCGGGAATTCATCACCCTGACCCCTACACGCCGCGCCGACCACGCCTCGCTGTTCTGGGCGTTTTTCGTCCTGATCCCCGTGAACTACGGCCTGATCTGGCTGCAATGGTACGGGCTCTACTCGATCCTGATTCCCGTCTATGCCTTTGTCCTCCTGCCCATCCGCAGTGCCACCGCCGGCGACTGCGAACACTACCTCGAGCGCACGGCCAAGATCCAATGGGGCCTGATGGTCTGCGTGTTCTTCCTGAGCCACGCGCCCGCGCTGCTCATTTTGCCCATCCCCGGTTTCGACGGCGAAAACGCAAAGCTGCTCCTCTTCCTGGTGCTCATCGTGCAACTGAGCGACGTGCTGCAATACGTCTGGGGCAAACTCCTGGGCCGGCGAAAAATCGCGCCGACGCTCAGTCCGAACAAGACACTGGAGGGCTTCATCGGCGGGGTGCTCACGGCGACCGCCATCGGCGCAGCCTTGTGGTGGGCCACGCCCTTCAATCCGTGGCAGGCGGCCCTGCTGGCTTTCCTGATCACGCTGATGGGATTCTTTGGCGGCCTGGTCATGTCAGCCATCAAGCGCGACCGGGGCGTGAAGGATTTCGGCTCCATGATCGAGGGCCACGGCGGCATCATGGATCGCATTGATTCGCTGTGCTTCGCCGCTCCGGTTTTCTTCCACCTCGTCCGTTATTACTACACCTGACCCGTGCCCACGCTCTACGACATCAAACCCCGCTTCCAGGCGCTGCTGCGCCCCTTGGTGCGCCATCTCGCGGCCGCCGGTGTCACCGCCAATCAGGTCACCCTGGCCGCAGCGGGGCTTTCGCTGGCGGTGGGCGCCCTCCTGGCCTGGCGGCCGCAATCCCGGGCCATCCTCTTGCTGGTTCCGGTCACCCTCTTCGTCCGGATGGCGCTGAATGCCATCGACGGCATGCTGGCGCGGGAGCACGGCCAGAAATCGCCCCTCGGTGCGGTTCTCAATGAACTCTGCGATGTGATCGCGGATGCCGCGCTTTACCTGCCCTTCGCCTTGATTCCTGCGCTCCATTCCGGACTGGTGGTCGGCGTTGTCGTTCTCGCCATTGTCAGTGAAATGACCGGCGTCGTGGCCGTGCAAATCGGCGCCTCGCGCCGCTACGACGGCCCGCTGGGAAAAAGCGACCGGGCCTTCCTCTTCGGGCTGCTGGCGCTGCTGGCCGGCCTGAACGTTTCCCTAACCCGGTGGGGCGATCTCCTGCTGCTGATCGCAACGGGCTTGCTGGTTCTGACTATCGTCAACCGGGTGCGCCAAGCGTTGGCTGAACTCAAGCGCTAGGCTCCGTCCCGCCCACCGTCCCTCAACCTTTTATCACCACGGTCCCGGCAATGCGGTCTTCCACCGCCTGCCGGTTGGGTTCCCACAGGACCTTGAGGAAACCGATCATGCCCATCGCCACCCCGGCCACATAGCCGCCCTGGCGGATGAAGGCGTCAAAGAAGGTCAGCGGCGTCCCGTTGATCTTTACCACCCGGATTCGCAGCAGGAATTTGCCGAACGAACGCCCATGCCAGAGGCCGAGGATGAGTGTGAAATAAATTCCGGACCAGCCGAAGGTCACGCCGAGCGACCGGGTGAAACCCCGGGCCCGGTATAGCCAGGACGAACCCGCGGACTGCTGCTCGCGGCATTCCTTTTTCAGCGCCTCGACCTGCTCCTGCAGTTCGGCATTGGCCCGGCGCAACTCCCCCATCGACGGATTTGGGGAAATATAAACCGTCTTCTGCAAAGCCCCGCTCTCCGTCTGGCCGGTGAACACCTCGAGATTCAGGCCGCGGGATTGCACGCTTGAGACATGGCCGAGTGCCAGCACCGACAGTGCGATGAGCAGGCCGCCGATGCCGCGCAATATCCAGCGGAAGACTTTCATCACCATGGGGGCTTCCCGTTTGCTGCCCAGCAGGACAACCAGCACCACCCCGGTGGCCAGTCCCAGAATCGGCGTCGCCAGGAAGGACAGCAGGCCCACGATCACAATATCCAGGGCCAAGGCGGCCAAACGACGCCAGGGTTCCGCCAGCGGCTGCCCGAGGACCGCCGGTGCCACTGCGAGAGTGTCGGCTGTAACCAGCCGTCCCGCGGGCTTTTCGGGAATGTTTTGCGCTTCCGGCATACGCCAAAGCGAGGCGGGCGGGTGCAATTCCTGCAAGTCTCATTCGTCACACCGGCTTCGGTCTTGCAATCGGCTTCCCCGGCCGGCACTTTCTCCCTTTTTTCAAGTGCCAGAACCCGTCCGAGCCATGAACCAGAACATCCGTAACATCGCCATTATTGCCCACGTTGACCATGGGAAGACCACCCTCGTCGACAAATTGCTCAAGGAGGGCGGAGTTTTTCGCGCCAACCAGCAGGTCGAGGAGCGCGCCATGGATTCCATGGACCTGGAGAAGGAGAAGGGCATCACAATCAAGGCCAAGAACACCTCGGTCCACTGGCACGACAAGATCGTCAACATTGTGGACACCCCCGGACACGCCGACTTCGGCGGCGAAGTCGAACGCGCGCTCCGCATGGTAGACGGCGTGCTGCTGGTCGTGGACGCCTACGACGGTCCCCAGGCCCAGACCCGTTTCGTCCTACGCAAGGCCCTCGCCCACGGTCTCAAGGTCGTGATCGTCATCAACAAGATCGACCGCGAAAACGCCGAGCCCGCCAAGATGTACGACAAGGTGCTCGAACTCCTCATGGAGCTCAACGCCACCGAGGAGCAGTTCGATGCGCCGGTCGTGTACGGCTCAGGCCGCGACGGCTACATGATGTATCACCTCGGCGATGAGAAGAAGGACATGTCGCCCCTCTTCCAGACCATCCTCGACCACGTCCCGCCCCCGTTCGCCAAGCCCAACGAGCCTTTCCACATGCTCGTCTCGAACATTGACTGGAGCGACTACGTCGGCCGTATCGCCGTCGGCAAGATTCTCGGCGGCACCGCAAATGTCGGTGAGACCCTCTTCGTGATCCGCCATGCCGATGGCAAACGCTCCCGGACCAAGATCACCAAGGTTTTTGAATTCACCGGCCTGGGCACCCGCGAAACCGAGAGCGCCGTCGCCGGCAACATTGTCGGCCTGTCGGGTTTCGAGGATATTGACATCGGCGACACCCTGACCGCCGACGAAAACGGCCACGCCCTGCCCTTCACCCAGATCGACCCGCCGACCCTGGAGATGCAGTTCTGCGTCAACGACGGCCCGCTCGTGGGTCAGGAAGGCAAGCTCGTCACCTCCCGCCAGCTGCGCGAGCGCCTGATGCGCGAGCTCAAGACCAATGTCTCCATCTACATCGAGGACTCCGAAAAGGCCGGCGTCTACAACGTCAAGGCCCGCGGCGCCATGCAGGTGGCCGTGCTCGTCGAGACGATGCGGCGCGAAGGTTTCGAGCTGCTGGTTTCCCGCCCGACCGTGATCGAAAAGATCGTTGATGGCCAGCGCCACGAACCTTACGAGACCGTCTGGATCGAAGTGCCCGACGAGTGCGTGGGCGCCATCATGCAGAACCTGGCCAACCGCAAGGGCCGGCTCACCAACATGGAGAAGCTCCCGCACTCCACCATGCTTGAGGCAACCATCACGACCCGCGGCCTGATCGGCATGGAAATCGACGTCGTCAACGCCACTAGCGGCCGTGGCGTACTCAGCCACCTTTTCAAGGAATACGGTCCGTATGCCGGCGAGGTCCTCACCCGCATCACGGGCACCCTCATCGCCACGGAGGCGGGCGAAACCACCGCCTACGCCCTCGTGATGTGCCAGGAGCGCGGCAAGCTCTTCGTCAGCCCCGGCGAGCAGGTCTACGAAGGCATGATTGTCGGCGAGAATCCCCGCAATGAGGACATCTCCATCAACGCCGTCCGCGAAAAGAAGCTCACCAACTTCCGTTCCCAAGGTGAAGGCGTCGGCGTCGGGCTCACCCCCGCGACCAAGCTTTCCCTCGAGCGTGCGATTGAATACATCGCCACCGATGAATTCGTCGAGGTGACGCCGAAGAACCTGCGCCTGCGCAAGCGCATCCTGAACGCGGGCCTGCGCATCAAGGCCGCCAAGGCCGGCAAGACGAGCTAAGCAGCTCCTCCCCTTCCGCAAGCCGCGTCCGTACTCAGGTACGGCGCGGCTTTTTCATGGGCGTGTTTTCAAACCCCTGATTGCCGGATGTCTTCAATGTAGGGGCGCACCTCGTGTACGCCCTGCACGCCGCCAGCGACAATCAAACGGGCGCAGACAAGCTGCGTCCCTATAAGAAGGTCAGCGAGTTTGCTCGCGCCCAACCTGCGCCCGCAAGCGGGCTGCCTACTGCGGCCACTTTGGGATTGATGGGGATATTACAAACTCCTCTTCCCTAATTTACGGGCGTCACCGCGCGGGTTTCGCGCTCGATCTCATCCGCCTGCATCAGGCCGTGCGCACTGGATTTGCCGGTGAAGCGCCGGCAGAGCCCGTCCATCAGGACGTAGCAGATGGGGATGATGAAAAGGGTCAGGAAGGTCGCGATGGAAAGGCCGCCGACAATGACAATGCCCATCGGATTGCGCGTCTCCGCGCCGGCACCCGCCGCAAAGGCGATCGGCGCCGCCCCGAGCACGGTCGAGATCGAGGTCATTAGGATTGGACGGAATCGCAGCGTGGCCGCCTCAAAGGCCGCTTCGTAGGCCTTTTTTCCGGCGACCTGGAGCTGGTTGGCGAATTCAACGATCAGGATGCCGTTTTTGGCCACCATGCCGATGAGCATGATCAGGCCGAAGCGGGAAAACAGATTGTCCGTCATCGCCGGACCCCAGAACCGGGTGCTGTAGAGCACCAGGAGGCCGCCAGCCAGGGCAATGGCGACACCGGTGAAAATCGTCAGCGGATGGATCCAGGATTCAAACTGGGCGGCCAGGATCAGGAACGTGAATAGTAGCGCGAGCCCGAACAGCATCGAGGTGTCGCTGCTGCTCTGCACGAACTCACGCGACTCGCCGTCCCAGGCGATGGTATAACCCGCGGGCAGAATTTCGGGCGCCTTGGCCTGAAGGTAATCCACCGCATCGCCGATCGTGGCCTTGGGCCCGAGCTGCGCCGAGACCGTGGCCGAGCGCAGCCGGTTGAAATGCGGATAGTTTTCCGGCACGGCATTCTCGTCGATCGTCACCAGGTTGCCCAATTGCACAAGATGGCCGTCGGTGGACTTGACGTAGAGTCGGGTGAGATCCCGGGGCGAAGTCCGGTCGGCATCCTCGACCTGCACGATGACGTCGTATTGCTGGTTGCCGCGCTGGAACTGCGTGACACGGCGGCTGCCCAGCAGGGTTTCAAGGGTCGAGGCGATGTCCGCGATGGGGACCTTCAGATCGGCGGCACGGGTCCGGTCAATGCGCACCTCCAACTGGGGTTTGGTCGGCGAGGGATCAACGCGCGGCAGCAAGAACAGGTCGCTGGTCCGCATGACATCGATGAATTTCTGGCCCAGCCGCTGCAGCTCGACGAAATCACTGCCCTGCAGGACCATTTCCACACCGCTGCCACCCCGGCGCCCGCCGAGGGGTCGGACCGGTGAGGCGAAAGCCTGACCGCCCGTGCTGATCTTCTGCAGTTTGCCGCGCAGTTCGGCCACGATGTCCTGCGTCTTGCGCTCGCGCTCCTCCCAGGGTTTGAGCGTCGCAAAGATGAACGCACGGCTGCCGTCACCGGTGCGGTGGAAGGTGCGCTCCATCTCGGGGATCTTCAGCACCTCCTGCTCCAATTCATAGGAGTAGCTTTGCATGTACTTCGGCGTGGATCCGACCGGCGGGATAAAATTGACGGTGAAGATGCCGCGATCCTCCAACGGCGTCAGCTCGCGTTGCAGTCCGCCGTAGAGCCAGAAACCAGCGACGGTCAGGAGCAAAGTCGCCCCAAGCACCAAGACCTTGGCGTTGAACGCCCCGTGCAGCATGCGCTCATACCGGGTGTTGAGCCACGCGAAGAACGGCTCTGTCTTTTCATAGAACCAGCCGTGCTTGGCGTGGCCGGACACAATCTTGGCCCGCAACAGCCGCGAGCACAGCATCGGAGTCAGGGTCAGGGCCACAAAGGCCGATACCAGGACCGCCACGGAAAGGGTGATGCCGAACTCGAAGAACAGCCGGCCGGTCTGACCTTTCTGGAATGCGACCGGCAGAAAAACCGCGGCCAGGGTCAGCGTGGTCGCGATCACCGCGAACGCGACCTGCCGGGCGCCAAATATCGCCGCCTGAATCGGCCCCTCGCCGTCCTCGATGCGCCGGTAGATGTTTTCCAGCATCACGATGGCGTCGTCCACCACGAGTCCGACCGCCAGCACGAGGGCCAGCAGCGTGAGCACGTTGAGCGAGAAACCCATCCAGTTCATCACGGCAAATGAGCCCACGAGTGAAACCGGAATGGCCACCAGCGGGATCAGCGTCGCCCGCCAGTCGCGCAGGAAGAGGAAGATCATCAGGATGACGAGGACCGAGGCTTCCCACAGTGTCTTGTAGACCTCCCGGACCGAACGGTCGACGAACACGCTGGTATCGTAGCCAATCTCAACATTAACGCCTTCCGGCATCTCCGCCTGGATCAAGGGGAGCAGCGCCTTGATGCCGTTGGCCACGTCCAAAAGGTTGGATTGCGCCTGCCGCTGCACCTGCACGCCGACGGTGGGCCGCCCCTTGAAATAGGATTCACCGCGGTAATCCGCCTGGCCGAGTTCCACCCGGCCGACATCCCCGAACTTCACCTGGTAGTCCCCCACGGTGGCCAGCACGAGGTTCTGATATTCCACGGCCTCGGCCATGTTGCCCTGCACCTTGATGGGGAATTCGCGCGAGAGGGACTCGATGCGACCACCGGGAATCTCGACATTCTGCTGGCGCAGGGCCCGCTCGATGTCAGTCACCGTCAGGTTGTAGGCGGCGAGCTTGTCGGCGTTGACCCACAGCCGCATGGCGTAGCGCGGCCCGCGGATGTTGACCGCGCCCACTCCCGGCACCGTTTGCATGCGCTGGAGGGCGATGCGCTCCACGATCTCATACAGTTCGGAACGCGTGTGCCGCTCGGAGTTGAAGGAGACGGACAGAATCGGGCTGGAGTCGGCCTCCGTCTTGGAAACGCGGACGTTGTCCACCTCAGGGGGCAACCGGCCCTGGGCGCGGCTCACCCGGTCACGGACATCGTTCGCGGCCTCATCAATGTTCCGGGTGAGGTCAAATTCGACGGAAATATAGGAATATTCCTCGGACGAGGTGGAACGGATGACCCGGATGCCCTCGATCGACGCGATCTCCTTTTCGAGCGGCTCGGTGATCTTGCTTTCCACCACCTCGGCGGAGGCGCCGTCATAACCGGCCTCGACCGAGATGACGGGTGAATCGATGCTGGGATACTCCCGCACCGGCAAATCCCAGAAGGCGAGAAAGCCGATGATGATGATCAGGATGGACGCGACGAGACAGATGACCGGCCGCCGGATGGAAATGTCCGAGAGGATCATCGCGCCGCGCCTCCCTGCTGGAATTCAACGCGCAATGGACGGGGACTCAGTTTGATGCCCGGATAGAGAATCAGGGCCCCCACCCCGGCGGCCACCACATCCTGACCTTCGGCCAGCGCTCCGTCGGCGGCTGTGATTTCCGCCAGTCCCCGGGTGCGCAGACCGACGCGCACGGGCACGAAAGTAGCGATTTTTTCACCCTTCACGTCCTGCACGGCAATGACCTGGGTGCCGGTCGTGACCGTCAGGATGGCACCTTCGGGCACCGTCATGGCGCCTTGGCGCACCTCGAGGACGATTTCCACGTTGGCAAACATGCCCGGCTTCAGGGCCGGCGGCGGGTTGTCCAGGTAGCCCTTGATCTCACTCGAACGGGTGGTTCGCTCGATCACGGAATTTACGAAATAAACCTCGCCCGTGATTTTTTCCTGCCGGTCGGCCGAACGGGTGATGATCGTGAAGCTCGTGCCCGGCCGGATCTTGCCGAGATAGCGCTCGGGCACTTGAAAGCTGATCTTCAGCCGGCTGAGGTCGTTGATCGTGGTGAGAATCGAACCACTGGTCACGTAATCGCCCGGCGAGAGGGTGCGGGAGCCGATCACGCCGTCGAATGGGGCCTTGAGCGCGGTTTTCTCGATGCGGAGCTTGAGCACCTCGAGTTCCGCCCGCGCCGCCGCGTATTCGCTGCGCGCCCGGTCGACTTCGGATTGGGGAATGGTGCGCGTCTCGCTAAGGTTTTCGCTGCGGGCCACATTGAGTTCCGCGAGCTTGAATCGGGCCTCGACCTGCGCGAACTGCGCGCGCAATTCGGCATCGTCGATCTTCATCAGGAGCTGTCCCTGCTTCACGATCTGCCCCTCCTCAAAGTAAATGGCCTGGACGAGGCCGGCAATCTCCGGGCGGAGTTGGGCGGATTCGTTGGCCTCGAAGGAACCGACTACCGTCAGCGTCTCCGCCAAATCCCGGCGCGTGACCGGCGTCACTTCGACCACCTGGACCTGGCCGGCGGCGGACCGGGGACCGGCTGTCGCCTTTTCTTTTTTGGCGCAACCTGCCGCCAGACCCATGAATGCCACCCCGAACGCAAGCGATGCAGTGATACGGTTCATTTGAAAAGTGACCGTTACCACTGAATGCATTGCACGCGGAGTGCAACCAAGCCCTTAAAAAAGTCCTGATCGTGGAGCCTCGTGAAATCAATTGACGGAGAATGGCCCAAGTAGGGCGGGTCTCTGACCCGCCATGGGCACGCTGCACCGCGAATAAACGTCAAAAGGCAGGTAAACCTGTCCTCCGTAGGCCCAGCGAAGGAGGGGACCTGCCCTAGCTCTGGCCTTCTCCGTCACATAATTTTTCCGAGATTCAGCTGATCAGCTTGCCGTAGGCCGCGGCGTCATTCAAGGCCGCCGCCTCCGCAGGATTGCTCAGCTTCAACTTGAGCATCCAGCCGCCTTCGTACGGCTGCTGATTCACCGTCTCCGGCGCAGACTCCAAGGTGGGATTGGTTTCGATCACCGTACCGCCGACCGGTGCGTAGAGATCGGAGGCGGCCTTTACGGACTCGACGACCCCGAAGACCTGGCCCGCAGTGAGCGTGGCCCCCGGCTTGGGCATTTGCACATAGGTGATGTCACCGAGTGAATTTTGCGCATAGTCGGTGATCCCCACCGTCGCAGTGCCGTCGCCGGCAAGTTTCACCCACTCGTGGGATTTGGCGTAACGAAGATCACTGGGAACGTTGCTCATGGGGATTTTTTTAGTTCCACAAAGGGAGGTTTGACGAGATGCAAATTGAGCTTTGCGCCGCGAATATCCACGGCGAGCGGTTGGGCCACCGCCCCGGCTGTCACCAAGGCCGATCCGATCGCCTCGTTGAGAACTGGAGACAGCGTGCCGGAAACCACGCGACCCACGACGGCGCCATCGGGGCCGAGCACGGGCGTCTCGGCGCGGACGATGCGACGGTCGCCGGTTTTGAAAAACACCACCTTCTGCGTCGCTCCGTTCTGTTTTTCGGCCGCCAGCGCGGCCCGGCCGATGAAATCGGCACCATTGTCGAGTTTCACGGTCCACCCCAGACCCGCGGTCAGCGGCGAGATGTCCTGGGTGATCTCGTGGCCGTACAGCGGATAGCCAGCCTCCAGTCGCAGACTGTCGCGCGCCCCCAGCCCGGCCAATTCCATCCCATGGGGCTGACCGGCCTTGAGCAGCGCCGCGGCCAGCTCCGTGGCATCGCCGGCCGCATGATATAGCTCGAAGCCGTCCTCGCCGGTGTAGCCGGTCCGGCTGATAAGGCAATGCACCCCGGCCACGGTACCTTCGACGAAATGATAATATTTGACCGTCGCGAGCTTGGCACCCGTCAGGGATTGCACGATCGCGGCCGCCTTGGGTCCCTGCACCGCAAGTTGGGCGTAATCGGCCGATCGATCTGTGACGGTGACTTTGAAGGCGGCGGCCTGTTGGTGAATCCAGGCCAGATCCTTGTCGATGTTGCCGGCATTGATGCAAAGGAAGTAGTCCTCGGGTCCGTGCATATAGACCAGCAGGTCGTCAACGACTCCGCCCGAGGGATAGCACATCGGCGAATAGAGCACGCGGCCGGGGTGCAGCTTGGCGACATCGTTTGTGACCAGATAATTCAGGAAGGTGCCCGCCTGCGGACCGCGGACATCAACCTCGCCCATGTGACTGACATCAAAAAGACCGGCCATGCGCCGCACCGCCTTGTGCTCCTCCAATATGCTTCGATACTGCACCGGCATCTCCCAGCCGGCGAAGTCCACCAGTCGGCCGCCATGGGCGGCGTGAAAATCACGCAAGGGGGTGCGTTTTAGATCGCTCATGGGAGACTGTAGTCCCTCCTCCCCGGCCGCCCGCAAGGTTCTTTTGCCGCGGCGGCGCTCATTGCAGTTTGTATTCGCAACTCACCGCGTCTGCATAAACTGCCGTCATGCCTTTTGCCGGTTCTATCGCCTGATGCATCCAGCTGCCACCAGTCCGCTCGCCTATTGGGTCCACGACCTGAGCCCCTTCCTGATTCAATTCACGGGAAACTTTGGCATCCGCTATTACGGCCTGGCCTACCTGCTCGGCTTTCTCGCCGCCGCCTGGCTTTTGCACCGCTACGCCCGCACCGGGCGGTCGCTGCTGCCTGCCGCCCAGATCCCGGATTTCATGATGGGGATCATTCTTGGGGTGCTGCTAGGCGGTCGCCTGGGATATTTTATTTTCTATCAATTCGACAGTGTGCTCGCCGATCCTCTGGTGCTGGTGCGGATCTGGGAAGGTGGCATGGCCAGCCACGGGGGCTTCATCGGCGTGCTGCTGGCCCTGGCATGGTTTGCCCGGGCACAGCGGATGCCGTTCATGCATTTGAGCGACCTGATCGCCTCCACCGCAGCCGTGGGCCTGCTCTTCGGTCGCATTGCCAATTTCATTAACGGCGAACTCTGGGGCAAAATCACCACGGTCTCATGGGCCGTGATTTTCCGAAACACCGGCGGTGGCCCGTTCCCGCGGCATCCCTCGCAGCTTTATGAGGCCTTCCTCGAGGGCGTGGTGCTGCTGGCGCTGGCCCAGTGGCGCTTCTGGCGGACCGACGTCGTGCGCGCCCATCCCGGCCGACTCGCCGGCGAGATTGTGATCGCCTACGCCTGCGTCCGCGCCATCGGCGAGGTTTTCCGCGAGCCTGACGCAGGCCTGATCCTCGGGCTCAGCCGGGGCACATTCTATTCGCTGTTCATGGTGATCCTTGGCGTCTGGCTCATCGTCCGACGGCCAGTACCGCTGACGCTGCCACCACCGGCTTCCACTGGAACGCCCAAGACCTAGACAACCGTGCCCGGAGGCAGGATGGCTCCCTTTGGGACCACCAGCACGCCGTCACGAATGATGACCGCGCCATTGGCATAGGTGCCGTCCAACTTGCCCTTGGCGTTGAGCACGCAACCCGGGCCGATGCGGGCGTTCTTGTCGATGATGGCCCCGTTGATGCGGCAACCTTTGCCCAGACCAAGGTGCGGACGACCGGCGGTGGCATTGGCCTCCAGTTGCGTGTCGGTTTCGTAATAATCCGAACCCATCACGATCACATCCTCGAGCACGCAGCCCTCCTCAATGAAGGACCGGATGCCAAACACGCAGCGTTTGATGCGGGAATCCGCGATGATGGAACCGTCGCCAATCACCGCATGATCAATGTGGCAGTTGTTCAGCTTCGAGGCCGGCAGATAACGGTCCTGCGTGTAAATGGGTGCGCCGGCGTCGAAAAAGTTAAAGGGCGGCAGCGGTTGGGCCAGGGCGAGGTTGGCTTCAAAAAAGGCGCGCACGGTGCCGATGTCCTCCCAGTACCCTTCAAAAATGTAGGCGTAGAGCTTTTTCTTCCCCAGCAATCCCGGGATGATCTCCTTGCCGAAATCCGCCATCGTGTTGTCCAGCGCGTCGGCCATGGCCTTGCGGTTGAAAACGTAGATGCCCATCGAGGCCAGGCAGTGCTTCTCACCGGTTTTCTCGGTCAGCCGGGCCTCGACCGCCGGGCTGAGGGTCAGGCTGTCGATGACGGCCGGATCCTTGGGCTTTTCGACAAAACGTCCGATGGACAGGTCATCATTCACCTGCATCAGGCCTAGGCCGGAGACCTTTGAAACAGGGAACGGGATCGCGGCAATGGTCACGTCAGCCCCGGTCGCCAGATGCTGGTCGATGATCTTCCGGTAATCCATCCGGTACAGTTGGTCGCCGGAAAGGATGAGGACCAGATCATGGGGAAACGAACGGAAGTGGATCAGGTTGCGCCGCACGGCATCGGCCGTGCCCTGGTACCAGTCGGAACCCTTTTCAGTTTGTTCCGCGGACAGAATGTCAACGAAGCCTCCGCCAAATGGGTCAAAGTGATAGGTGCCCTGGACATGCCGGTGGAGCGAGGCCGTCTGGAATTGGGTCAGCAGAAAGATGCGGTTGATGTCGGAGTTAAGGCAGTTGCTGATCGGAATATCCACCAGACGGTACTTGCCCGCGAGGGGCACGGCCGGCTTGCAACGTTCCATGGTGAGGGGATGCAGCCTGGTTCCACGACCGCCGCCCATAATTACCGCCAATGCACGTTTTTGAGTCGTCATATAATCGCCCTAAAGCTTGCTCAAGCATCACCGTTGACGCTACTTTCGCGAGTCAAATTCAAAAATTATGTGTGGAATCGTCGGCTACGTCGGAAAACAAAAGGCAGCTTCACTGATCATCGAGGGCCTCAAGCGCCTCGAATACCGGGGCTATGACTCCGCGGGCGTGGCCATCTTCCAACAGGGGCATTTCGAGGTGGCCAAGAAGGCGGGCCGGGCGGCCGAACTCGAAAAGGAAGCGGTCAAACACCGCTTCACCGGGACCTACGGCATCGGCCACACGCGCTGGGCCACGCACGGCGGCGTCACCGACGCCAACGCCCACCCCCACGTCAGCAGCGACGGCAAAATCGCCCTGATCCACAACGGGGTCATCGAGAACTACCTCTCGATGAAGAAATTCCTCACCGGCAAGGGCTATACCTTCAAGTCCGAGACCGACACCGAGGCGCTCTGCAACCTGATCGCCTACCATTACGCGAAGGAGCCGGCCGTCGCCGATTCCAACCGTTTCCTGGAGAGTGTCCGCAAGACCCTGCGTCATGCGGAAGGCACCTACGGCATCGTGGCCATGTGCCTCGACCAACCCGGCGAACTGGTCGCCGCGCGCAAGGGCTCGCCACTGATCCTCGGGCTCGGCGACGGCGAGAACCTCGTGGCCAGCGACGTCTCGGCCATTGTCAGCCGAACCCAGAGCGTCGTGTACCTCAAGGATGGCGAACTGGCCTATGTTACGCCGGCGAGCATTGCGATCTCCACCCTCGACGAGGGCGATGTCGATCCCGTGGTGGATACGGTCACCTGGTCCATTTCCGACGCGGAGCTCAGTGGGTACGCCCACTTCATGGAGAAGGAGATCTTCGAACAGCCCGTCGCCCTTGAAAACGCGATGCGCGGCCGGTTCTCCGAGGACGGCAGTACCGCGCAGTTCGGCGGACTGAATGTCCCGCCCGCGGAATTCCGCCAGATCGAACGCTTCATGTTCTGCGCCTGCGGCACCGCCTGGCACGCCTGCCTGGTCACCGAGCACCTGCTGGAGCGCTTCGCCCGCGTGCCGGTTGAGGTGGATTACGCCTCGGAGTTCCGCTACCGGAATTCGCCGCTGTTCCGCAACACCCAGTTCTTCGTCATCAGCCAGTCGGGCGAGACCATCGATACCCTCGCCGCCCTCCGCGAGGCCAAGCGCAAGGGCTACCGCGTACTCGCCATCGTCAACGTCGTGGGCTCAACCCTCGCCCGCGAAGCCGACGGCGGCATCTATCAGCACGTCGGACCGGAGGTGGGCGTGGCCTCGACCAAGGCTTTTACCTCGCAACTGCTGCTGGGTGCCATGGTCGCCCTCTACGTGGCCCGGATGCGCGACATGAGTTTCAGCGAAGGCGTGGCGTACGTACAGGCCCTGAAGGGCGCGCCCGACCTGGTGCGCAAGGTTTTGGAGCAGGCGCCCCACATCAAGGCCATCGCGCAGCGTTTCGCCCGTTACGACGACATGCTGTTCCTCGGACGGCTCTCGCTCTTCCCGATCGCGCTCGAAGGCGCGCTGAAGCTCAAGGAAATCTCCTATATCCACGCCGAGGGTTATCCTGCTGCCGAGATGAAGCACGGGCCCATCGCGCTCATCAGCGAACAGTGCCCCAGCGTCTTCTTTGTCACCAAAGGCGAGATGTTTGGAAAAATCGTGTCCTCGATGCAGGAAATCAAGGCCCGCAAGGGGAAGATCATCGCCATCTGCACCGAGGGACTGGAACTGCCTCCCGGCCTCGCTGACGAGGTCATCCCCATCCCCGACGCCCACGAAGCCGTCCTGCCCATCATCGCGACCATCCCCGTTCAGCTTCTCAGCTATTACATCGCGGTTGAGCGCGGCTGCGATGTGGACAAGCCCCGCAACCTGGCCAAATCCGTCACCGTCGAGTGACCACCCCCGCGCTGATGCACATCCATCCCTCCCGCGCGGACTTTCTCCGCCTCAGTACCCAGGGCAACGTGGTGCCGGTCTGCACCGACCTCATGGCGGATTTCGAGACGCCCGTCTCCGCCTATGCCAAGCTCAAGGAAGCCGGTCCGGCCTACCTCCTGGAATCCGTGGAAGGCGGCGAGACGCTCTCGCGCTACAGCTTCATTGGCTGCCGCCCGCGCAAAATTTTCGCCTGCGGCCCCGACACCACTGAGATTCGCGAGCCCGGCCAGCCGGTTCGACGCATTCCCACACCCCAGGACCCGCTGACGTTGCTGGCCGCGGAAATGAAGGGCTATCACCCCGTCACCCTCCCCGGCCTGCCCCGTTTCACCGGCGGTGCCGTTGGCTTCGTCGGTTACGAATACATCACCCGCATCGAGCCCACCGTGCCGGTGGCCAAGCGAGACGAGCTGGGTGTGCCCCTGCTCTATTTCATGCTGTCGGATTCGCTGCTGATCTTTGATCGCGCGAAGCAAACTCTGCGCCTATGCGTCAATGCCCACATTCGCGGCGACGCAGTTGCGGCCTACGATGCCGCCGTGGCCGAACTGCACACCCTCTACGGCCTGTTGCGCCAGCCGCGTGAACTGGCCCCCGCGCCGCTAGTAGAGCCAGGCAAAGTCGAGGTACCTCCCGGCAACTTCACCCGTGAGCGTTTCGAGCAGTGCGTGAAGGACTCCAAGGAATTCATCCGCGCCGGTGACATCATCCAGGTGGTCGGCGCCCAGCGCTTCACCAAGCCCTTTGCGAAGTCGCCCCTCGACCTCTACCGCGCCCTGCGGACAGTGAATCCGTCGCCCTACATGTTCATCCTCGAGGCCGGGGACTTCTCCATTGTCGGCGCCTCCCCCGAGGTGCACGTGCGCCTGACCGACGGTCTGGTGGAAATCCGCCCCATCGCCGGCACCCGCCGCCGCGGTGCCAACCATGCCGAGGATGTTGCCTTGGAAAAGGAACTGCTCGCGGATGAAAAGGAAAAGGCCGAGCACCTCATGCTGGTGGATCTCGCCCGCAACGACATCGGCCGGGTCTGCCAGTTCGGCAGCGTCACCGTGCCGGATTTCATGACCGTCGAGCGCTACTCGCACGTCATGCACATCGTTTCGCAGGTCGAAGGCCGCATTGCCCCGGGCAAGGACGCGTATGATCTCATGCGCGCGACCTTCCCGGCCGGTACGGTCAGCGGCGCGCCCAAGATCCGCGCCATGCAGATCATCTCGCAGATCGAGGAATTGCAGCGCGGCTTCTATGCCGGCGCCCTCGGCTACATCGGCTATGATGGCAACATGGACACCTGTATCATGCTGCGCACCGCGCTGCTGAAAGGCGGCCAGGTTTATATTCAGGCCGGCGGCGGCTGGGTGGCTGATTCGGTCCCGGCCGATGAATATCAGGAGACCATCAACAAGGCCTCCGCGCTCTTCAAGGCCGTCGCGATGGCCGAGCAGTTTCCAGCCTGAGGTCAGGGCAAATTGTAAACGCGTGCCTCGTGTGCGCCCTTCCGGGTAATTCGCCAACCGGGACCCAATCGGGCGCAGTCAGGTTGCGCCCCTACAGTTCAGGTCATCCGCGCTGTGCCATTGCAGCGCGCTTCCAACGCGTGGGCTGCAAGCATTTGCGCCACCCTGTCACTTGGCCAGCCAGCCTATCTTCATTCGCCTAGGTGGAAATGAATCCGGAGCTTGGAATGGTTTAGGCTCTTAATGTCTGGAATAATGCATCCGGAACAAACCTCTGATCGTAGACACTATAAATTCGAATTTCATCATGCCACTAAAGCAAAAACTCCCACACCACCCTGCTGAATCGGATGAAATGAACCCAACCGCCGCCCCTGCGGTTGTCCTCGTCACCCAGGATGCCGTGCCGTCGTTTCTGGAAAAATCCGAACCAGCGCCGGCCGAAGTCATTCCTCACGGTGAACGCAGCAATCTCCAACTCTACCTGCAGGAGATCGGCAAGACCGCCCTTCTGACCATCGAGGAGGAAATCCAGCTAGCCAAGCGCATCCGCCGCGGCGACAAGGCCGCCCGCGACCACATGATCCAAGCCAACCTGCGCCTGGTCGTGAAGATCGCCATGGACTACAAGGATTTCGGTCTGCCGCTCCTCGACCTCATCAGCGAGGGCAACATCGGCCTGATCAAGGCCGTCGAGCGCTTCGACCCCCGCAAGGGTGGCAAGCTTTCCACGTACGCAGCCTGGTGGATCAAGCAGTCCATCAAGCGCGCCCTGGCCAACCAGTCCAAGACCATCCGCCTGCCGGTCCATCTGGTCGACAAGATCTCCAAGATGCGTCGCACCGCCATGAAACTCACCGAGGAACTCGGCCGCGAGCCCACGGATGAAGAGTTGGCGATGGAGTTGCAGATCCCCACCAGCAAGGTGGCGCACCTCAAGTCAGTCAGCGTACGTCCGGCCTCGCTCGACGCGCCGGTTGGCGAAGAAAGCGACTCATCCACCTTTGGTGAGATTGTCGGTGATGAAAACGCCATCAGCCCCTTCGACAGCCTGCAGGAGCGCAACCTGAACTCCGACCTGCATGCGATGGTGGACTCGCTCGACGAGCGCGAGGCCGAGATCATCAAGCTGCGTTTTGGTCTCGATGGCCGCGATGAACTCACCCTCGAGGAGGTCGGCAGGAAGTTCAAGGTGACCCGCGAACGCATCCGCCAGCTCGAGTACCTCGCCATCACGAAAATGCGCAAGGCCATCTCGAAGCACGAGGCCATCCGCACCACGGATGAAATCGAGGAGGAGGATCGCCAGCGCCAGCGCATGGCCATCATCCGCGAGTTCGTCGAGAGCAAGACGAAGAAGCAGGCCCGGGCCGGCCGCAACTGAGCGACCGAACTCATCCGGAAAGTAGCGCAGGTCTTTGACCTGCGTTCTCAACGCCACCTTCGCAATCAAGCCAACCGGGGCGGGTCAGAGACCTGCCCTACTGAAAGGCCGCCTTCACCGGCGGCCTTATTTATTTGGCCCGCGCAGGCGAAAACGAAAAAGCCGCCCGTCCCTTGCGGGGCGGGCGGCTCGAAGTTAACGGATGAAAGGACGCTTATTCCTTCTTGTCCGAGGCGGCATCGAGGATGTCGCCCAGGTTCATCATGTCGCTGCCGGCGTTGCGGTTCATCGCCTCGTAGGCCGAGGTCTCGGCGGCAAGCTGCTGCTCGGAGTAGTTCGCGGCCTTGATCGAGAGACCGAGGCGACGCTCGTCGCGGTCGATCTTGATGACACGGGCCGTGACCTGCTGCGCGGGCTTGAGCACGTCCTTGATCTTCTCGATGCGCTCCTCGCTGATCTGCGAGATGTGCACCAGGCCGTCGATGCCGTCCTCGAGCTCCACGAACGCGCCGAAGGAGGTGATCTTGGTGACGGTGCCGGTGACCACGTCGCCGATGCGGAAGTGGCTGTCGATGTCGGACCACGGATCGTCGGCCAGCTGCTTCATGCCGAGGCTGATGCGCTGCTGGTTCGGATCCACGTCGAGGACGA
>CAZFHG010000018.1:0-5508 GCA_964518665.1 uncultured Opitutaceae bacterium
ACCACCATCACACCGTCACTGATTCGTTCGACAAAGTGCACCCGCGCGAGCTCGCCCTCGGCGCCGGCGCCCTCGCCGCGCTCATCTGGCTCGTGGACCAGGAAGGCCTGTGACGCCCCGGCCATGAAGGAACTCCTGCGCGACCCGCGCATCCGGCGCCTCCTGCTCGCCAACATCACCGGCTCCATCGGCTCCGGCATCACCATCATCGCCATCCCCTGGCTGCTGATCCAGCGCGAGCATGGCGAACAGCTTTACGGGTACATCACCATCCTCAGCACGCTCGCGCTGTTCGCCTTCGTGCCGCACTACGGCTCCTGGCTCGACCGCCACTCACGCAAGACCGCCATGCTCGCCGCCGAGGTCTTTGGCGCCGTCACCACCCTCAGCATGACCGCGTGGATGCTCGTGACCGGTGAGACGGCCACTTGGCAGCTGCTGGTGCTCTTTTTCAGTGGCATGCTCTACTACACGCTGCACTTCCCGGCGAAATTCGCCTTCGTGCAGCAGGTCTTCGAGCGCCGGCATTACCAGCAGCTCATGGGACTGCTCGAAATCCAGGGGCAGACCGCCGCGATGCTCGCGGGCGGGCTCGCCGCGGTGCTCCTCGACCATGTGTCATTCAGCACCATCCTGCTCGTGGACGGCGCGACCTATGTCTTCAGCTGGATCGTGCAGCGGCCCCTGCCCTACACGGCCACCCATTTGGAGGCTGACCGGCCGGCCACCTCGGTGAGCGCGGATTTCTTCGAGGGCCTGCGCTGGCTGCGCGACCGGCCAGCCTTCACCACCTTCATCCTCTGCACGCTCGCCCCGTTTGTCGCCGTGATGGTGGGCAACTATCTTTTCCCCATCTACGTCCAGAAAATCCTGCAGGCCCCGGCCATTGTCTTCGGCACGGGTGAGATGGCCTTCTCGGTCGGCGCCATCGCCGCCGGGCTGGTTGGACCGAAAATCCTCGGCCGGATTTCCCCGGCGACGGTCGCCCTCGCGATGATGGGGATATTCCTGCTGGGACTCGCCCTGCTCAGCACCGTGCCGACCGTCGCCGCCTTTTACGTCGCCCTGATTCTGCTCGGGCTGGGCAATGCCGGGTCCCGCATCGCCCGCGGCAGCGTGCTCCTGCATGTGGTGCCCAACGCCCTGATGGGCCGGGTCAACGTCGTCATCGGTGCGCTGGACCGGTTGGTGCGCACGCTGATGCAGTTCGCCGCCATCGCGGTCGTCGTCCGCTCCGATGCCGCCCTGGCCTTTGGCGGACTGCTCGGTTTCACAGGCCTCGCCCTGCTGCTGGCCTGGTTCACCCGCGCCGCCCTGCCCCGCACCGCCGCATCACCCGCCGCTCCTTCATGATCCGCGCCCTCGTCTTTGATTTCGACGGACTCATCCTCGACACCGAGTCCGCCCAGATTGCCGCCTATGCCGATGTGTATGCCGCCCATGGCATGCCCTTTGACCTGCAACTATTCCAACACTCGGTCGGCCACGGCGAACTGGCCTTCGACCCCTGGCGCGCCTTTGGTCCCGACGCCGACCGGATCGCCCTCGAGGGGGAGCGCCGCGATCGCAACCATCAGCGCGACCGCGAACTCGCCATTTTGCCCGGCGTCCCCGCCCTGCTCGCGGGCGCCCGCGAACAAGGTCTGCGCGTCGGGCTCTGCTCCAACTCCCCGCGGGCGCACTGCGTCCGGCATCTCACCCGCCACAACCTGCTCTGGCATTTTGAATTTCTCGCCTGCCGCGGCGAGGCTCCTCTCCCCAAGCCCGCTCCCGACCTCTATCAGCTCGTGCTCGGTCAGTTCGGACTGCGCGGCTTCCAGGCAATCGCCTTTGAGGACTCGTACACCGGTTCGCTCGCCGCCAAACGGGCGAACCTGTGGTGTGTGGTCGCACCCGGACCCTCGACCGCGCACCACGATTTCAGTCACGCCGACCGGCTCGTGACCTCGCTCGCGGATTGCACGCTGGCTGACTTGATGGCTGAGTTTCGGCCATGAGTCCGGTGCCGCGTTACAACGTCCTCGGGGTGGGGGTATCAGCCCTGACCCTCGGGCAGGCGCGGGATCTCGTCATCTCCACCCGCGGCCGGCGGCAGGCGGGCTACATCTGTCTCGCCACGGTCAATAGCATCAGCGAAGCCCGGCGCGATCCCGCCTACCTCCGCGTGCTCAATGCCAGCTGGCTTACGACCCCCGACGGCATGCCTATGGTCTGGATGGCGCACCGGCAGGGCCATCCCGAGGTCACACGAGTGTACGGTCCGGATTTGATGCTCGCGGTCTGCGATGCCGGTCGCGCGGCGGGCTTGCGTCATTTTTTCTATGGCGGTGCTCCCGGGGTCGCCGAGGAACTTGCCCACCGGCTCAGTGTGCGTTTCCCCGGCCTCGCCATCGCCGGCACCTATTCGCCGCCCTACCGGCCGCTGAACGCGACAGAATTCACTGAGCTGCAAACCGGCATCTCCGCCGCCCAACCCGACGTGATCTGGATCGGTCTCGGCACACCCAAGCAGGACCGCTTCATGGCCGAAAACTGGAATCGGCTCGATGCCGGCGTGCTCATCGGCGTCGGCGCCGCCTTCGATTTTCACTCCGGGCGGCTGCGTCAGGCCCCGCTTTGGATGCAGCGCAGCGGCTTGGAATGGCTTTTCCGCCTGTGCCAGGAACCGCGCCGCCTCGCGGTCCGGTACCTGGTTTACAATCCGCTCTTCATCGCACGGGTGCTGGCCCAGCTGGCCGGATTGAAAAAATACCCGTTGGAGTACCCAACAAGTGGCACCAACCAGAGACCTGCCCCACACGTAGAATCGTAGTGCCGGTCTTTAGCCGGCACTGGATCGTGATAGCCGAACTGCCGCCGTAACTTGGTGAACGCGGGCTAAAGCACCGCGCTACGAAACCCACCAGACTTCCCCGCAGTCCTCACCAGCAGCCACCCCGATTTGTCTCAGAATAGGCTCCCCTGCTGCAGTTCGTCACGCTTGCCGCCGTCGAGGGTGCTCAGCGCCAGCAACTGCGGTAACGTGATTTTGGCTAACTGAGGTTCGCGCGCCAGTGAACCGAGCAGCAAGGCCCCCGCCAACGCATCATAGGGCGCAGCGTGATAGGCACTGCGCGCAGCGGGGCAATGCTCCGCCGCCAGATCGTCCAACTCGCCTTGCAACCCGCAGACCGCCACCAGATCGGCCAGCCGGAGCGTCTCAAGCTGCGGATAAAACTGCCGGTAAAGCGCTCCCGTATCGATCCACGGGCCCCACTCCTGCGTCGTCTGACCCGGCCGGGCAAAATCCGTCGCCGCCCGTCCATAGGGCCACGCCGACTTGATGAGCGAATTTTCCGCGCCGGCGAAATGCGCCGCAAACGGACCGTTGGCGCGCAAGGTCGCGAAAAGATCGAACTCCTCCGCGAACGGCGCACAGCCGGCGAGGGCCGTTTCGGCCAGTCCGTGCACGGCCGTGTCTTCGGCGCGAACGCGGCCGGTGGCCCGGCAGAGCCGCGTGCGCAGTGCAACCACCGCGCCGTCCTGCAAGGTTACGACGCCATATTCGAGAATGCCCGAGGACAGGCTGCCCTCGAAATCAACGAAATGAATTGGCTGCGCGGTCCACGACATCGGTCGCACCAGCCAACACATCCCGCGGCCGGAGTCCAAACCTGCTTGCGGGAAAATATATATATCCAGAGAAACCGTTTTGTGGGTAGGAGCCGGCTGGCAGGCGATGGTTCGATGTAGGGGCGCAGCTTGACTGCGCCCTCGGGCGTCGAAGAGCGACGCCCCTACATATCGCCAGCAAGCAGGCCCCTCCCATCACCGCTAATTAATCCTTCCCCACCCTAGCCCTGAAGCAGGGACTGTCCGCCATCCACGTATAGCTCGGTACCCGTGACGTGATCGGATAGGTCGGAGGCCAGGAACCAGACCGACCTGGCAATCTGTTCGGCGGTGCCAGCGGGTCCGCCGGTCAACGGTACGGAACCCTCGGGATACAGCACCGGCAACCGCAGGTCGTTGGTTTTGAAGAAACGTGTCCCCTTGATGATGTTGCTAACGAAAGCCCCGGGGCAGACCGTGTTCACGCGGATTTTGTGCTTGGCCAGCTCCAACGCGATCATCCGGCTGAAAGCCACCTGTCCCGCCTTGGAAGTCGCATAGGCGGTCGCACTGGTCACAGCGAACATCCGGTTCCCCAGTCCGGAGGAAATGATGACAACCGAACCCCGCCCGCCGCGCTTCAGCAGCGGGGTGCAGGCGCGCACCGTCAGAAACGTGCCCTTGAGATTGGTATTGAGCGTCGCATCCCAGTCCTCCGGCGTGAGCAGTTCAATTGGCGCCCAGGTGCCGTTGATGCCCGCGTTAGCCACGACAATGTCCAACTGTCCCCAGGTTTGATCGAGTTTGTCGACCGCAGCCTGCACCTGTGCCGGCACCGCCACATCGCACGGCAAGGCGAGAGCAACGCCACCGGCGGCCGCGATGTCGGCGCAGACCTTCCCCAGTCTTTCCTCATCGCGGTCCACGGCCCCGATGCGGGCGCCGCAGGCGGCAAACATGCGCGCCACGGCTTCGCCCAGACCGGAACCCGCCCCGGTGATGATTGCCACTTTGCCCTGCAGGGAGTCAGCGGGAGGATTCATGAGATGGTCTTTGTCTGGCGATATACGGGCACACGACTCCGACCGGCAAGCTGTAACCGGTGCTTTGGTTTGGACAAGGCGGTGGCTTCCGCGCCACGTTGGGTCATGGACCTCACGCCCTATCATTCCCTGATGACTGAGTTGGCCCGCGCCAGCGGCGAGTTCGTCCGGCCGTTCTTCGGCGACCCGGCGCTGGCGGTCGAGAGCAAGGCCGATTCCACGCCCGTGACCGTTGCGGACAAGGGCGCGGAGGAACTCATGCGCAAGCTGATCGCACAGCGCTTCCCGACCCACGGCATCATCGGGGAGGAACACGGCACGGAGCGTGGCGACGCCGAATTCGTCTGGATGCTCGACCCCATCGACGGCACCAAGAGCTTTATCACCGGCGTGCCGCTCTGGGGCACGCTCATCGCCCTGCTTCATCAGGGCCAACCCGTCCTCGGTTGCATCCACCAACCCATCCTCAGTCAGCTCATGATCGGCGACGGCCGGACCACCACGCTCAACGGTCGCCCGGTGCGCACCCGGCGGACCACCGACCTGGCCAAGGCCACCTTCCTGACCAGCGATCCGTTCAATCCCGGCAAATACCAGGACGGTCCACGCTTTGAGGCGCTGCTCCGCCGCGCAAAACTGGTGCGCACCTGGGGTGATTGCTACGGCTACCTCCTCGTGGCCGCGGGTCACGCCGACATCATGTGCGATCCCATCATGAATCCCTGGGACATCGCCGCCCTCGTGCCCGTCATCCGCGGCGCCGGCGGCGTGATCACGGACTGGTCCGGTGGCCCGGCCTATCCCGCCGAATCCACCCTCGCCGCCGGTACGCCCGAGCTGCACGCCATGGTGGTGGCCGCATTGAAAAAGTAAG